>NZ_JBHTBQ010000012.1:0-242482 GCF_042664895.1 Iodobacter arcticus | reverse complement strand
GACACCCCCTTACTGAGCGAATCAAAGATTCGCACGTTAAAGTAGTAAAGATGCAGTAAACAGAACCCCCGTACTCGAAAGAGGCGGGGGTTTTGCTTTGGGCGGAAGGAATGTCGCCTTAGCGTCACGATAACCTTCGGTGGTTCGCGTGTCGGGTTACGCATACAGCCGCTAACCCGACCTACAAAACCTGCCTAAGCTCATCGCAATACCCGCATGAGCGTATGATTAATATCATGATATTAAAGGCCAAATTGGAGCGAATGCGATGATTTATATTTTTACCGGTGCGGGTATGGCGGCGGATTCGGGTTTGCCTACTTTTAGGGATACGGGTGGGCTTTGGGAGAATTATGATATTAATCAGGTGTGTAATTTTCCCCAGTTTATTAAAGATCAGCATATTCGTGATTTAACTTTTCAGTTTTATAACGAACGTAAATTGCAATATGCCGTGGCAAAACCTCATGCGGGTTATTTAGCCATTGAAAAATTGCAGCAACAACAGCCAGTTAAAGTGATTACCACCAATATTGATTTATTGCACGAAGCTGCGGGTACGGCTGATGTATTGCATTTGCATGGCAGAGTGGATCAGATGTCTTGTGCACAGTGTTATCACTATTGGGATATCGCCGATCATGTATTTGAGCCGAGTGAATGCGCGGCCTGTGGCAGTGTAATGGTAAAGCCCGGTATTGTATTTTTTGGTGAAATGGCACCGGAATATGAGGCATTACATTGGCTGATTGAGGATTTAAAAAGCACGGATACTTTTGTTATTGTGGGTACCAGCCTGAATGTGGTGAATCCGATTGCGATGATCCGATCTGCTGGAAAACATCCGCAGATTATTTTTATTGATAAGAAAATACCTGCTGTTGCCAAAGTAAGTGGTGTGATTGGGATGGAAGATACAGCTGAAGCGGGCTTATTAAAGTGGATGGATTCAATGCAATGACTTATTTATTGCAGGCTTGAATTACGGTACTGAATCATTTGTGCATATTTATATGCGATATAAATACAATATTGTTTTGATTGCCGTGGCATAGTACGGCCATTCTTCTTGATATTTTTCCTATGCCTCTTCGCGCCTATATACATTTTCTTCCTGTGTGTTTTATTGCCTGTGCTGCGATGGCTGAAGAGCGCTTAGGGCTGGATGAATCTGCTAGTCCTTCTACTACTGTGAATAAAGTACAGCGCGTTGAAGTGCTTGGCCACAAAGACGATAGGCGTAGCTCCACTGCAACAAAAACCGTGATTTTAGAGGCGGATATCGTGCGTTATGGCGATAGCAGTCTTGTTGATGTTTTAAAGCGCGTACCGGGGATTAGTGTGCGTGGTGTGCAGGGTAAGGGGGGCCAAGTGCGGATGCGTGGCCTTGGTAGTGGCTACACGCAGGTTATGCTTAATGGTGAGCGTGCTCCGCCCGGATTTTCTTTAGATTCTATTTCTCCTGAATTGATCGAGCGCATCGAAGTGGCCCGAGCCGCCACTGCGGATGCTAGCACGCAGGCGATTGCTGGCTCGATCAATATCATCTTAAAAAGAAAAGTAGATATGTCGCGCCGCGATATCAAGCTGGCTGCTTCCAGCGATGGTGGCGAGCCCGGTATTGCTGTAGATGGTCTGCTTTCAGATCGTGATAGCGGTTTCTCTTATACGATTTCTGGTGGAATTGGCCGGAGTAAAAGTGTCGACGTATCCCATGTAGATCAAGAAGAACGTAACACAGAGGCTGTTTTGAGCCTAGCAAGGCTTACCCAGAAAAGAGACTTTGGGCAAAGCGACAGGCTTAATCTTGCGCCAAGGCTGATGTGGGATTTGGGTCATGGCAACAGCATTAATTTAGAGAGTTTATTGCGCTTTCAGCATTCTGAAGGAGGAGGGGAAGAGCTCAGGCTGACTGGTTTGGGTGAGCCGCCGCCTTTGGTTCGGGATTTTACCCGCAGCGTTTCTGACAGCAGCCAATTTAGAAGCAAGCTGAGTGTCTTGCATCAGCTTGCGAGCGGAGCCAAGCTTGATCTTAAGCTGGGTGTTACTTATAACCGGCGTGAGGCAGAGAGTCAGCTTGAAGGTTTTGATGTAAAAGATTTGCCTGCGCTTAGCCGCAATATCACCTCGCTTGCCAGTGACTATGGCTTTAGCCTGAGTGGTAAATACATGCACGCTTATGTGGAAGGCCATTCTTTTGTTATAGGCTGGGAGGGTGAATACAATTGGCGGGCCGAGGATAAGCTGAGGCAGGAAACCGCCTCTGGCAGGCCAAGTATTTATCGTGATGATTCATATACCGCCAAGGTAGAACGCCTTGCTGTGTTTGCTCAGGATGAGTGGGAAATTTTGCCGCAGTGGTCCTTATATATGGGCTTGCGCTGGGAAGAAATTGCCACTCAAAGTGAAGGTAATACGATGGACGAGGTAAGTAATCGCTCCAGTGTGCTTAGCCCTATTTTACAAACGCTGTGGAAATTGGCGGAGAAAGACCAGCTGAGATTTGCGCTGAGTCGTACATATAAAGCACCCAATACTCGCGATTTAATTCCTCGGCGTAATGTGGCAAATGACAATAGCTCCACCACACCAGATACTAAGGGCAATCCTAATTTACGTCCTGAATTAGCATGGGGAGTTGATTTGGCTTTTGAGCATTATCTGGAAAAAGGCGGTGTGCTAAGCGCCAGCATTTATGCCCGCCAAATTGATGATGTGATTTTACCATCGCTCATGAAAATAAATGGCAAGTGGGTTTCTCAGCCATTTAATCAGGGCCGCGCTCTGTTGCATGGCGCAGAATTAGAAGCCAAATTTAATGTAAAACAGTATTGGTCTGATGCGCCTGCCCTAGATCTTCGCGCCAATGTGGCTGCCAATTGGTCAGAAGTTGAATCAATAGCTGGCCCAGATAATCGTTTGGATCAACAAACGCCTATCAGTGCTAATTTTGGCGTGGATTATAAATTGCCGGGTGACGCGCTGACTTTAGGTGGTAATTATAATTTTCAGAGTGCGGCGACAACTCGGCTTTCTAATACCCAAACGGCTATTAATCCTGCCAAACGCACGCTCGATCTATATGGCGTATGGAAAATTAACTCGGCGATGCAACTGCGTATTTCATTCGCCAATATATTGGCTGAAGATCATATCGCCGAATCTACTTATGCGGATCGAAACGGAATTCGCCAGCAAACCACCACTAGCCAAAGTGAGATGACGGCGCGGGCGGTTTTAGAAATGCGTTTATAAGAATGTCGCCTATCCAATCCCAATCCCCAGAGGATCTTATGCCCCCGCTTGAAACGCCCCAATCTGCACCGCTACCAGTGAGCTTTTGGCAGGCTTTTTTATTTTGGTTCAAGCTGGGTTTGATTAGCTTTGGCGGGCCTGCGGGGCAGATTTCTATCATGCACCAAGAGTTGGTAGAGCGGCGGCGCTGGATTTCTGAGCGGCGATTTCTGCATGCGCTGAATTACTGCATGGTGTTGCCCGGCCCCGAGGCTCAGCAATTAGCAACGTATATCGGCTGGCTAATGCACAAAACCCGTGGTGGCATCGCGGCAGGTGTGTTGTTTGTCTTGCCCTCTTTATTTATTTTAATTGGGCTTTCTTGGGTGTATATCGCCTTTGGCAATCTACCTCTGGTGGCTGGATTGTTTTACGGGATTAAGCCTGCGGTCACGGCGATTGTGCTGCAAGCCGCGCATCGCATCGGATCTCGTGCACTCAAAAACAATACGCTATGGGCGATTGCCACCGCATCTTTTGTCGCTATTTTTGCTTTAAAACTACCTTTTCCTGTGATTGTGGCGGTGGCAGCTTTAGTTGGCTATATCGGCGGGCGCATTGCTCCGGAGCAATTTAGAGCGGGTGGTGGCCACGGTAAGGCCGATCTCTCTTTTGGCCCTGCGCTGATTGATGACGACACGCCAACGCCAGAGCATGCGCGTTTTCGTTGGGCTGGCTTGATTAAAATCGCCATTGTAGGCTTGCTGCTCTGGCTGATTCCTATGGGGCTGTTACTGGCAAGCTACGGTTGGGAGCATACCTTTACGCAAATGGCCTGGTTCTTTAGCAAGGCAGCCTTGCTGACCTTTGGTGGAGCGTACGCGGTACTGCCCTATGTGTATCAGGGCGCGGTGGATCATTATGGCTGGCTGATGCCGGTGCAAATGATCGATGGCTTGGCGCTGGGTGAAACCACACCTGGCCCCTTGATTATGGTGGTGGCCTTTGTGGGCTTTATTGGAGGCTATAGCAAGGAATTATTCGGGCTGGATAGCCTGTTTTGGGCAGGAGCGGCTGCGGCCACTTTGGTCACATGGTTTACTTTTTTGCCTTCATTTATTTTTATTCTGGCCGGTGGCCCTATGGTGGAATCGACGCATAACGATTTGAAATTCACCGCGCCACTCACCGCTATTACTGCCGCGGTTGTTGGGGTGATTTTAAATCTGGCGCTGTTTTTCGGCTATCACGTGCTGTGGCCTACGGGGTTTGCTGGCACGTTTGATTGGATATCGGCGCTGATCGCCTTGGCTGCTGCGGTGGCTTTATTTCGGTTTAAGCGCAATGTCATTCATGTGATTGCGGCATGTGCCTTGCTGGGGCTGGCTTTGAAGATGGGATCCTTCATATAAGGCATAAGGTGAAAAATATAAATGATAATTAATATCAATTATATTACACTGAAGAATCATTCTTTCATCAAGCTTGTGAGGGCAGGAAATGGGCAATGGAGATTTATGCATTGGCGCTTTAAGCCTTTTGCTGAAGCATCATGAAACGGGCTGCCATCATGCCGCGCAGCAAGCAGCTAATCTGTTGGAGCGATTGTCCGATGCCTGTGAGCTAGAGCCAGATATACAAGATTTATTCGAGCGGGCCTGTTTTCGTTTGAGGGATGATCAGCCGGGTGTTCATCAGGCCTGATGCGTTGTGGGGCGAGTGAGCCCCACGAGCGATGTTGAATAACTAAAGTCAAAAAGACCTTTTTAGTGCCTTCGGCACGTTGATTTTGGTGCGGGATTCCCCCGCGAGGGACTCACTTTCTTGAACGGCCAGAAATCATAGTACGCAAAGAAGGCCGCCCCACGAAACACGAAGACCCCTTCGCTGCGGACAATCGAGTCGGCGGCGGGCGGGATTGGCTCGTACCTCGCTCCCAAGCGATCCCCCGCCCCGCTTGTTCGGAGCTTGCGTGTTTCAAGGGGAGATTTAAGCCCCGTACCGAGAGCGTAGTCATCATCATTTTTCTTTGTTTGCTACTAAAAACCAAATTGCTTAGCGTACATGGGGTGAAACCCGCCAGACCTTGGTAGGAAATGCTACGGAAAGCGGCGGGTTTCACCCGCCCTACGTGAGACCTATTTTTTTCGTGAGCCTCTGTGTTCTCCGTGCCCTGTGTGGTTCAAGACTTGGGTTTTACTACCTTAGTCCTCCTTCGCCAACTCCGCCTGATCGCAAAAAAGCTGAGTGCAAAGCCGGTGAGGGTTAGTCCCATGGCGACGATGGAGGTGCCGCGTAATAGGCTGTTGTTAAAATCCTCGCCTTCACTGTAATCCATGACGTGCAAGCGCCAGAAAAAGTCGTAAATCACCCATGCTTCATTACGGGCTGCTAATAGCTCGCCGCTCTGGCCATCAAAATAAAATCGGCTTTGCAGCGCATCATCAAATCGCGCCACCCATACATTCTGGCGGGCAGAAAACTCATGCACCATGCCAAGGCGGCGGGGGGCTTCTTTGATTTTGATTACTTCAGCTAATTTGCCTTCGCCTTTATAGATGCTGTGGGCAAACTGACGGATGTTGCCGATGTTGGCAGCCAAGACTGCACCTCCTGCCATGCTAAAGAGTAGCTCTTCTTTTTCAAAACGCAGCTTGAGTGCCGGGCCAGTGGCTGTGGCAATGCTTTGCACACCGAGCAAAGCGCCTTTATCTGTTGGCATGGGGCCGATTTGCGTTGCCCAATTGGCAGGTAGTGGCTGGCGTGGTTTTTCCATCACTTCGCCGCATTTAATCCAATCCTGAAAAGGCAGCCAAGCAAACAGCAGCCCACCGAGTATCCATGCCAAAACCTGAAATGCCACTAGATAGCCGATCCAACGATGCCAACGAAAGAAGGTTGCTGCCAAACTCATTTTAATACCCTGATTAAGAATTATTTTTATGGGCGCTATTCTAATACACGGTGCTTGTGGGGTTTATGTTGTTTGTCTCAAGATGGCTTGGCTTCCTTTAGGCAGCAGTCAATCGCTGGTTTTAAGTTTGAGGGCGGAGCGGGGATCTGACGGAAAGATACTTACGTGAATATTGGCTGAAAGATTACTGGATTGAAATATCAGGCCTAAGTAAGATTGAGCGCGGGATTGGCTGCTAGACAACGCTATTCTGATCGGAGCGCTCGCTCTCAATATGCAATTGAGCTTAGGAAAGCCAGAATGTCGCAGAAAAAACCATCGCCAGCGGGTGGCTGGGGTGCACTAAAAGCAACGCTTGCCACCATTGAGCCAAGTCATGCGGGCAAATCTGTGATTGCGTTAGCCAATGCTAATCAGCCCGATGGCTTTGATTGCCCTGGTTGTGCTTGGCCGGATAAGCCTAATACCCGAGTGCAATTCTGTGAAAACGGTGCAAAGGCGATTGGCCACGAGATTACATCCAAGCGAGTTGAGGCTGATTTTTTTGCAGAGTATAGCGTCAGTGATTTGCAACAATGGGATGATTATTCGCTGGAGCAGCAGGGCAGGCTAACCGCACCAATGCGCTTTGATGCGGTCAGTGATCGTTATTTGCCGATTAGCTGGGATGATGCGTTTCAACTAATTGCAAGGCATTTGAAAGAGATAAAGCCAGACGAGGCGCATTTTTATACCTCGGGGCGTACTGGTAATGAAACGGCGTTTTTATATCAGTTATTTGTGCGCCTCTATGGCACGAATAATATGCCCGATTGCTCGAATATGTGTCACGAGCCCAGCGGCTTTGCGCTCAATGCCAGCATTGGCGTGGGCAAGGGCACGGTGACGCTGGAAGACTTTGATCACGCCGAGGCGATTTTTATTTTTGGGCAAAACCCCGGCACTAATCATCCGCGCATGCTGGGCACTTTGCATGAAGCGGCGCAACGGGGCTGCCAGATTGTAGTGATTAATCCGCTAAAAGAGCGCGGCTTAGTCTTGTTTCAAGACCCGCAAAACCCGCTGCAAATGCTGTCTAACTCCGCTTCACCCATTGCCTCGCTCTATGTGCAGCCACAGCTGGGTGGTGATCTGGCGATTGCTAAAGCGCTGCTTAAATCGGTCTTGGAGGCAGGAGCCGCGGATCAGGCTTTTATTGCTGAGCATACTGAAGGCTTTACCGAGCTGGTGGCCGATATTGCCGCCACTTCTTGGGAAGATCTGGTCAGCCATAGCGGCTTAACGCTGACCGAATTAAAGCAGCTTGGGGATGTGTATATCCAGAGCAAAGCTACGATTATTACCTGGGGCATGGGTATTACCCAGCATCAGCATGCGGTGGCGACCATCCAAATGCTCTGCAATGTGCTGTTGGTGAAGGGCAATATCGGCAAGCCCGGCGCAGGTGTTTGCCCAGTGCGCGGGCATTCCAATGTGCAGGGCGATCGCACCATGGGGATTAATGAGCGCCCCAGCGCGGTCTTTTTGCAGCAGCTAGGTAAGGCCTGTGGTTTTACACCACCATCCCAACAGGGGCGCAATGTGGTGGAAAGCATTGCCGCGATGGAGTCAGGTGCTGGCAAGGTGTTTATCGCCATGGGCGGTAACTTTGCGGCCGCCACGCCAGACACCGAGCGCACCCACGCCGCTTTGCGTAAGCAAAACCTAACGGTACATATCACCACCACGCTTAATCGTTCGCACCTTGTGCCGGGGCTGGATGCGCTGATTTTGCCCTGCCTTGGGCGCACAGAAATCGATCTGCAAAATGAGCAGCCGCAAAGCATTTCTGTTGAAGATTCGATGAGTATGGTGCATCTAACTCACGGTATTAAAACGCCAGCGTCCCCGCATTTATTGTCCGAGCCAGAAATTGTGGCGCGTATGGCGGCCGCCACGCTGGTCGATAGCTCCGTAGATTTTATGGCCTTGATTCAGGATTACGATTTGATCCGCGATTTAATTGCCGTAGCGATCCCAGACTTTGCCGACTTTAATCAGCGGGTACGCGTGCCCGGTGGTTTTTATCTGGGTAATACAGCAAGGGAGCGGCGTTGGGTGGTGGGCAAGGCGCGTTTTAAAGTGCATGCCTTGCAAGTATCTATTCGTGAACAGCTGCAAGGCTTGACCACGCATCCTCTACTGACACTCACCACGATTCGCAGCCACGATCAGTACAACACCACGGTTTACCGCAGAAATGATCGCTATCGTGGCATTCAAAATGAGCGAAAAGTATTGTTTATCAATGCCGAAGATATGGCCGAGCAGGGTTTACAAGCTGATCAATACGTAAATATTATTTCAGTGTGGTTTGATCGCGAGCGGCAGGTGAATGACTTCCGCCTGCAGCCTTTTGATATTCCAAGGGGCTGCATGGCCGCTTATTTTCCAGAAACCAATCCGCTGGTGCCCTTGGATTACTACGCTGTTGGGGCAATGACGCCGGCCAGCAAAGCCTTAGTGGTGTATCTGCAAGCATGAGCGAGGGCATTCAAACCGTAATAGCGCATTTTTATGTCGATGATGGCTTACAAGTGCTGGAGCAGCAGGTGGCGGAAGAAGTGCCGCTGCTCTTGGTCTACAACGGCGTGGCCTATTTGGTAATGCTGTGTAGCCCGCTTCATCTGGAACAACTGGCAATTGGCTTTAGCCTGAGCGAGGGCATAGTGGATGCCTATTACCAAATACTGGCCGTTGAAATCAGAGCCAGCCACGATGGCTATGAGGCGCACTTGCAAATCCCCAATGAATTTGCCGCCAAGCTGCGCAGCCGTCGCCGTAATCTGCAAAGCCGCACTGCATGCGGTCTGTGCGGAAGCGAGCAGCTTGCCGAGGTGATGCGCGCACCACCGCCGTTTGTATCAGATTTTCAAATTGAGCCGCAGGCTATTTTGGCAGGCATGCAAGCCTTAAGTCAGCTGCAAACCATGCACCAGCAAACAGGCGGCGTGCATGCTGCGGGTTGGTGGGCGGCAGGGCAGTTAACGGTATTTGAAGACTTGGGCCGCCACAATGCACTCGATAAGCTGATCGGCCATTTAGCCAGCCAGCGGCAAAGGCCGGATGGCGTGCTCCTGATGTCTTCACGCCTCTCTTACGATCTGATCCAAAAAGCTGCTCGCGCCCAAATACCTATCATCGCCGCAATCTCCGCCCCCAGCCATCTGGCTATCGCGCAGGCAAGGTTGGCCAATATCACTCTGCTAGGCTTTGTTCGTGAGCAGCGCTTCACTATTTATACCCATCCGGAAAGGGTGTTTCGCCATTGATGGCATGCCACGCTGGGTGATTCTGGCGTAAGAGGAATCCAGTATAAAAATAGATTACATATAATTATACTGTTCTAAGACCGTGCTTACATTTTAATTATGTCGTGGTAAAGCCGTAGAAATCACAGCTGCTAAAGCGATAAACACCGCTGAAATCCACAGGCAAGCGGCGAATCCCGCGCTTTGAAACACCCAGCCAGATAATACCGTACCGAGTAAGCGCCCCATGGCATTACTCATATAGTAAAAGCCGACATCGAGCGACGCGCCGTCGTCTTTGGCGTAGCTGACAATTAAATAGCTATGCAGCGATGAATTAATGGCAAATAAAACGCCAAATAGGAATAAGCCGCCAATAATAATAGCCTGCAAGTTTTGCCTGTAGTTCATGGCTATTGCGATGCCAGCGGGTACAAGGGCTAGCGGTAAAGCCCAGATAAAAGCGCTTTTCCCATCGGGCACTTGTTCCGCTTTTTTACCGGTTAGATAGGGCGCAAAAGATTGCACCACGCCATAGGCTATCACCCATGCGGCAAAGAATGAGCCGACATCATGGGGACTCCAGCCTAGCGTTTGTGATAAAAACACCGGCAGTGCCACCACAAACCATACATCGCGTGCGCCAAATAAAAATAACCGCGCTGCGGATAAAACATTCACCGACCTACTCTTAGAAAAGATTTCGCTGAACTTGGGCTTATTCTTGGCCCTGCCCAAGTCTTCTTTAAGCGTGATCACGCTAGCTAGCCATACCAAGAGTAATAAGCTTGCCATCAGTAGCACCGCGCCGCTAAAGCCCAGTAGGGTGAGCAAGACCCCGCCTAGAAAAAATCCCACGCCTTTGAGTGCATTTTTAGAGCCGGTTAACAGGGCCACCCATTGATAAAGCCTGCCTTCTGCCCCTGCGGGCACCAGCGTTTTAATACTGCTTTTGGCGCTCATTTTATTTAAATCTTTGGCGATCCCAGATAGGGCTTGCGCCGCCATCACCCAAGGCACGGTGAGCATGGCCGTGGGCACGGTGAGTGCCAAGAGGGCAATCACTTGCAGGCCAAGGCCGATATTCATGGTTTTATTTAAGCCAATGCGCGCGCCCAACCAGCCCCCGACAAGATTGGTGATCACACCAAAAATTTCGTAAAACAAAAACAGCATAGCCAAGCTTAGCGGCGAAAAGCCAAGCTGATGAAAATGCAAAACCACCAACATCCGCAGCGCCCCATCGGTGAGGGTAAAGGCCCAGTAATTACCGGTGATGATCAGATATTGGCGGATTTGCGGGGAGAGCATGGGTCGTCCAAAGTGTAGGGTGGGCACGCTTGTGCCTATAGGTGTCAAGTTAAATACAATGGTATGTGTTGCATCTTTTGTTGGGCGGATTAAACCCGCCAGACTTTGGCGCGAAATGATGAACTCGGCGGGTTTAACCCATACGTGCTAACCAAATTGCTTTTTCATTAGCAGACAGCGAAAAACGTAATGACTACGCTCTCTGCATAGGGCTTTAAAGTCCCCTTGAAACACGCCGGAGCGAGGAACAAGCGGGGCGGGGTTTCGGCCAGAGGCAGCGAGGCACGAGCGAGTCTCGCCCGCCGCCGACTCGATTGTCCGCAGCGCAGGGGCCTTCGTGTTTCGTGGGGTCGCCTTCTTTGGCTTCGTTTCTTGGCGAAGCAAGAAAGGAAGGCCCCGCGGTGGCTACCGCTCCAAAATCAACGTGCCGAAGGCTCTAATAAAAGGTCTTTTGACTTTGGTTAGCGCACATGGGGTTTCATCCCCCCTACGATGATTCGATGTTTGGCAATACGCCTAACTTGATGTACATAGAGTGAGTCCACTCGTCTAATAGACACCGCTCGTTCATGCGGACAAATCTCGCCCAACCAGCCTCACCAACTCTGCCGTGCGATTCACATAGCCCCATTCATTGTCGTACCAAGCGTAGAGCTTGAGCTGCGTACCGTTGATCACCATGGTAGAGAGTGCGTCGATGATGGATGAGCGCGCATCGCCTCGATAGTCGATCGATACCAGTGGGCGCTCTTCGTAGCCCAGAATATCTTTAAGGTAGGTTTCGGATGCGGCTTTTAGCAGGCCGTTGACTTCCTCTACGGTGGTGGCGCGTTCCAGCTCAAATACACAATCGGTGAGCGATGCATTGGTTAATGGCACGCGCACGGCATGGCCGTTTAAGCGGCCTTTTAGCTCCGGGAAAATCTCAGTAATGGCGGTGGCCGATCCGGTGGAGGTGGGGATCAGGCTGGTGCCGCAAGAACGAGCGCGGCGCAGATCTTTGTGCGGCGCATCGATAATCGTTTGGGTATTGGTCAGATCATGAATGGTGGTCATGCTGCCGTGACGGATGCCGATCTGCTCGTGAATCACTTTTACGACCGGAGCCAGGCAATTGGTGGTGCAGCTGGCGGCCGTCACAATGTGGTGCTGGGCTGGATCATAAAGATGATCATTCACCCCAACCACCACATTTAAGACTCCGGCTTCTTTGACTGGCGCGGTGACGACGATACGTTTTACACCTTGATCCAGATAGGCTTGCAGCAATTCTACTTTGCGCATTTTGCCCGAAGCTTCGATGACCACATCGCAGCCCGACCAATCGGTGTCGCCAATCGCCTTATTGTGGCTGACTTTAATTCGCTGTTCGCCAATCACAATTTCATCATTGATCGCTTCAGCATTATGCGCAAAGCGCCCGTGTACCGAATCAAAGTTAAGTAAATGCGCCAAGGTGGCCGCGTCGCCAGCCGGATCGTTGATCTGCACAAATTCAATATCGGGCCAGCTCCAAGCGGCGCGTAGGGTTAAACGTCCCATACGGCCAAAGCCGTTAATACCTACTTTGATGCTCATTTTAGATTCCTTAGTTATCTTGGCCGATTTCATCAACACGAAGCTTTAATGCCAAATTATCTAATTTATCGATAGGTAAGGCAGTGAACATATCAATCCGGCGTCTCAGGATCAGCATGGTATCTAAAAAGGCTTTACGTTGAGCGTCTTTACCATCGTTTTCACTTGGAGATGCAATGCCCCAATGGGCCCGAGTCGGGTGGCCCGACCATACAGGGCATGCTTCCCCAGCGGCGGCATCACAAAGTGTAAAGACAAAATCCATTGCTGGTGCATCTGCTGTAGCAAACTCATCCCAGTTTTTACAACGTAAGCCCTCAGTCTTAACACCTGCATGTTCAAGCGTTTCGATGGCCAGAGGGTTCACTTGATTGCCAGGATGACTCCCTGCGCTATAAGCCTTAAAACGCGTATTGCTCGTATGATTTAATAATGCTTCTGCCATCTGACTGCGGGCCGAGTTGCCGGTACAAATAAATAGGACGTTGTAGACTTTGCTCACGCTTTTCTCCGTATTGGCATAAATTGCCGGTTTGGTAAGAATGACTATACAATATTTCAAATATGGTTGTATAGTTGAAGTGTATAAAAACCTGCCGCTTCCATTTTAAAATTTCTGCCATCCGCTCGAGGATCAGAAATTTAGGACAAATCGTTTGAACCAAAATCAAGGTTCAGAGCACGGGGAAAAGCACTACCTACCTTACCGAGCAAATATTTCATTGATGTTGAACTCGTCTTCAGCGCTCTAGAGCAAGGCCTTCTGGTGTCTAGAGCGAGATAAGGCGAAGGCAGTGCGTACCCAATCCTATCAACTTAAGCAAAACGTTATTCGTAGGGCGGGTGCAACCCGCGAGCAATGCTGAAAAATACGCGGGTTGCACCCGCCCTACGGTGATTCAATGCTTGTCATGGTGTGGCAGCACCATGATATATGGCTAAGTTGATAGGATTGAGTGCATACCTATTACGATCTCAAAAAGCCTCAACAGGAGAATAACTATGAACACAATTCAGATTTTTGATCCCGCACTTTGTTGTAGCACGGGTGTATGCGGTGTAGACATCGATCAGGCACTGGTGAGCTTTTCTGCCGATGTTGATTGGGCGAAGCAAAATGGTGGGCAGATTGAGCGCTTTAATTTGGCACAACAGCCCATGGATTTTGCCGAAAACGGCGTAGTTAAAGCGTTTCTTGAGCGCTCAGGCGCAGACGCTCTACCTTTGATTTTAGTGAATGGAGAGGTCGCACTCGCAGGACGTTATCCTGCACGCGCTGAATTAGCACGCTGGGCCCAGATCCCGCTGCCGGTTGAGGAAGTCGAGAGCAGCTGCTGCTCAGGTGGTCGTTGCTGCTAAGTTAGCCAAATTAAAAGAGAACATCATGAAATTTCTCGAACAAGTACCGCGTTTTATCTTTTTTACTGGTAAAGGCGGCGTAGGTAAAACATCGATTGCTTGCGCGACGGCCATTCAGCTGGCCGCAAGAGGTAAAGAAGTCTTATTGGTAAGCACTGATCCCGCCTCTAATGTGGGGCAAGTATTTGGCATTCATATTGGTAATCAGATTACCGCCATTCCTGCCGTTGCTCATTTGGCCGCCTTAGAAATTGACCCGCAAGCCGCAGCCCAAGTTTACCGTGATCGTATTGTTGGCCCGGTACGCGGTGTGTTGCCTGAGGCGGTGGTAAAAGGGATTGAAGAACAACTCTCTGGTGCATGTACTACCGAAATTGCTGCCTTTGATGAATTTACAGCCTTACTGGTTGATTCAAAACTCACCACGGCTTATGAGCATATTATTTTCGATACCGCCCCAACGGGCCACACCATCCGTTTATTGCAATTACCGGGGGCATGGAGTGGCTTTTTAGCGGAAGGCAAAGGCGATGCGTCCTGCCTTGGCCCTTTAGCGGGGCTAGAAAAACAGCGCAGTCAATATAAAGCAGCCGTTGATGCCTTGGCTGACCCGCAGCGCACCCGTCTAGTGTTGGTGGCTCGTGCTCAACAAGCCACCTTACGCGAAGTGGCCCGTACCCATGAAGAGCTGGCATCGATTGGCCTAAGCCAGCAATATTTAGTGATTAACGGCGTGCTTCCCGCCAGCGAAGCTAAGCTTGATCCATTAGCCGCCGCAATCTGCACGCGCGAAGCGGCTGCTTTACAAGCCATGCCGCTCATTCTTAAAAGCTTACCTTGCGACCAGCTGGCCTTAAAACCATTTAATCTTGTGGGCTTGGACGCTCTGCGCCACTTATTTAGCGCTGTAGCGCCTGCTACTACGGCCGTTCCAGTTCCTTTAGTCCATGCACTTAATTTGTCCGCTTTAGTGGATGAGATTGCTGCCGATGGGCATGGCTTGGTGATGTTAATGGGCAAAGGCGGCGTAGGTAAAACGACGCTAGCAGCGGCTGTTGCGGTTGAGCTGGCTCATCGTGGCTTGCCCGTTTTATTGACCACATCTGATCCTGCTGCACATTTAAACGAAACATTAGCAGGCTCGCTAGAGCAGCTCAGCGTCAGCCGCATCGATCCTCATGAGGAAACTGAGCGCTATCGTCAGCATGTACTCAAAACCAAAGGGGCCAAGTTGGATGAGGCGGGCCGAGCCATGCTAGCAGAAGATTTGCGCTCGCCTTGCACCGAGGAAATCGCCGTCTTTCAGGCTTTTTCTCGGATTATTCGTGAGGCGGGCAAAAAGTTTGTGGTGATGGATACCGCCCCTACAGGGCATACGCTGCTGCTATTAGATGCAACCGGCGCTTATCACCGTGAAGTAAGCCGCCAAATGGTCGACAAAAATCTGCATTACCTCACCCCAATGATGCAGCTACAAGACCCAAAGCAAACCAAAGTGCTACTGGTCTCCTTGGCCGAAACCACGCCGGTACTGGAGGCGGCTCAGTTGCAAGCCGATTTACGTCGTGCAGGGATCGAGCCTTGGGCTTGGGTGATCAATAACAGCATCGCCGCCACCCAAGCGCAATCCCCTTTATTGCGCCAACGCGCCCACAATGAGCTAGCAGAAATTGACGCGGTGATGAGTAAGCACGCTATGCGCTATGCACTGGTTCCCTTGCTAAAGGAAGAGCCTGTTGGCGTAGAAAGATTATTGGCACTCTCTGCGAGTAATCAATAAAAGGATGTTCAAGGTCATTAGGCCAGCCTTAAAAGGCAGGCCTAAAACAGTTTTACTTACTGATGTTACGCAGGTGTTCAGTAGGAATGCGGCCTGTAGCTCATTTGAAAAATCGTAACGCATTGATTTTTAGTTTGGGCTGCGTAACATCAGTGACTTAGAGGAAGAAAACCCGTGTCTGTTCAATGTGAAGTAAGTTGCGCACCCAGCGCATCGATGAGCGTGTTTGAGCGCTATCTCACGCTCTGGGTATTTGCGTGCATTCTGGTGGGGATAGTCTTAGGCCAGTTTTGGCCGACAGTGTTTCAGTCCATTGGCAGCATGGAGATCGCCAAAGTGAACCTGCCTGTGGGGGTGTTGATCTGGATTATGATTATCCGGATGCTCGTCAAGGTGGATTTTTCAGCCCTTGGCGAGGTGCGTAAACATATCCGTGGCATCGGCGTGACGCTGTTTATTAATTGGTTGGTCAAGCCGTTTTCGATGGCGTTTTTGGCGTGGTTATTTATTCGGCAATGGTTTTCGCCCTATTTGCCAAGCGATCAAATTGATAGCTATATCGCTGGATTGATTTTACTCGCCGCCGCACCATGCACGGCGATGGTGTTTGTTTGGAGCAAGCTCACCAAAGGTGACCCTTTATTTACTCTGTCACAAGTGGCCTTAAACGACGCCATTATGGTGGTAGCTTTTGCACCGCTGGTGGCGTTTTTACTCGGGATGTCGGCAATTATTGTGCCGTGGGATACGCTGATTACTTCGGTGGTTTTATATATTGTGATTCCGGTGATCATCGCCCAAATCCTGCGCAAATCTTTATTAAGCAAAGGCCTAGCGGCATTTGATACGGCGATGTCTAAAATTGGGCCGTGGTCGATTACTGCATTATTAGCCACCTTAGTGCTGCTGTTTGCCTTTCAAGGTGAGGCGATTCTGAAACAGCCTTTAATTATTGCTCTATTGGCCGTGCCGATCTTGATTCAAGTGTTATTTAACTCTGGCTTGGCTTATTGGCTGAACCGTGTAGTGGGTGAGAAACACAATGTCGCCGGGCCATCGGCGCTCATTGGCGCATCTAATTTCTTTGAGCTCGCTGTGGCTGCTGCTATTAGTCTCTTTGGCTTTCATTCTGGCGCGGCGCTGGCCACGGTGGTGGGTGTATTGATTGAAGTGCCTGTGATGTTGCTGGTGGTGAACGTAGTAAATCGCAGCAAGCCTTGGTATGAGAAAAAGGCGGTGATTGAGCTTTAAGCTTTGAGCGTTAGGGCTTGGCCTTAATGCCGTGTTTTTATGGGCTGCGCGGTGTGAGGGAGATTACACACGTTTTTATGCTTTTTGCATGATTGAGCTAAAAAATCATAATTTATCCTTTAAAAAATGCTTATTTTTCAGAATTAATGGTTTTTTATTTAGAACGAGGCTAAGCAGCTGTTTTAGTCTAGCAGGCATAAGCCACCATCCGACGGGAGGGGCAATTGCTGAGTTTAGTTAAGTCTAGAGTGGATTAATACTTATTTGAATAGGAGTTAAATCATGCCCACCCAGCTGCTTGCGCTTGGTGTGATCGGCGTGCGTTTATATGAACGTATTTTGACATCTAAGGCACAGTATTCGAATGAATTAGCGGATCACGTTGTTGATGAAATTAACTATTACCTGCCTATGGCACCTTTGAAAGAAAAAACTTTATTGTTTCACTTGGCTTGCGAAATTCATGTGGCTCTAGAAGAGTGCGATGAAAAAATTAATACAATTGCAGGTCGTCATCAGGCTGCGGTGATTGTGGCTGGCTTAATTGCTCAATCTAAGCGCTTCTCTTACCTATACCATGACTAAATTAGACTGTTTTTATAATCTGATTTGGCTATTTCTTCAAGTGTAGCTTGGTCTCTTATTTTTAGATGTTTGTAATGCCACTGATTAGAGTGAATCGTAGATGAGCTGCGGGGAGAGCGCTTCGCGTCTGTGAGTTTGCTTTTAAAGTGATTTAGAGTAATTGAACATTCAAAAGTAAAAAACAGGAATGTTCTTAGGCAATATGTAGCGGTCAATTACCACTTTTAAGGGTATGCTAGCAACGCCCATTCTGGAGGCTAAAGGCGAGCTGATATGCGTATACGTAGTTCTGATTTGATCGAACCTCTGGCAGCAATCCTGGCGATGGGGGCGCTAATCTGGTTGGGTTTAATGATTATGGCACCGTTTCTAGCTTCGGTTATTTGGGGTGCCATTTTGGTTTATACCACCTGGAAACCTTATCAATGGTTAGTCAGGCTTTGCAGAGGAAGCCGTTTTAGTGCTGCTTTGCTATTAATGGGGGCTTTGCTGACTTTCTTAGTGCTTCCTTTGTTGATGGCTGGCTTTGAATTTGCGAGTCAGGCTGCTACCTTAATTAAAACCATTAGCCAGCAATTTCAAATGGGCTGGCCAAGTTTGCCTGCTTGGATTAGCACATTTCCTTATTTGGGCGAGTGGGTTAATGGTTTCTGGATTCAATTAGGCCAGGGGGACCCTGCCTTATTAGAGCGTATTCGGGGCCTGAGTGGCCCGGTGGCTTCGGGGCTATTACATTTTGGCGGGATTGTGGGTGGCGGGTTTTTGTTATTGGTTTTAAGTTTGATTGTGGCCTTTTTCTTTTATCTACATGGTGAAAATGCCGCTGCATGGCTAAAAGGCATGATGTGGCGTATTGCAGGCGAGAAGGGGGAGGCACTTCTCAATGTGGCAGCAGGCACGGTGAGAGGCGTAGTGTATGGCTTCTTGGGCACAGCTTTGGTGCAAGGCGTTTTAGCTTGGTTTAGTTTCTTTATTGCGGGCGTGCCTAATTCTCTGACCTTGGGTTTTGCTAGCTGCTTTCTTTCTATTTTGCCGGGTGGGCCGGGGCTGATTGGTTTACCTGCAGCAGCTTGGCTTTATTATCAAGGCCATACTGGTTGGGCCATTTTTATGGCGATCTGGATGATTTTTGTGGTGGGCACTGCAGATAATGTGGTGAAGCCACTCTTTATTGGCCAAGAAAGCGATTTGCCATTTATTTTGATTTTATTTGGTGTGCTGGGCGGCGCTTTGGCTTTTGGTTTGCTGGGCGTCTTTCTGGGGCCGACTTTACTGGCGGTGTGCTATGCACTGCTGGGCAGCTGGGTTCGGGGCGGCACGGGGATCAATGCCGATAAGATTTAAATTGTTTGAGTAAATAAAAAGGCACCGTTTAATTTCGGTGCCTTTTTTATTATTTGATTTCGAAAATTTTGCCAAAATTGGCAATTTCTAAAACCGCTTTTACCGTGCCTCTACAGTTGACTAGGGTGACCTTGCGGCCATTTGCTCGCTCGTTAAGTAAGAGCAGCATGCCTAGCGCTGCGGAGTCCATATAGTCGACCGCGCTAAAGTCCATCTCAAGCTCGGTTAGCCCCGGAGTTTCTAATGCTGCAGTAGTGGCTTGTTTAAATTCGCGGTGCGATTCAAACGTAAAATTGCCGTTCAGCATAATGCGGCCTTTATGATCGTCAATTTTGGTACTGGTTTGCATGGTTTGGTCCCTCGTTGATCTTGACTTAGTCTAGCACTCTGGGAGGCTTTATTTCGCCCGACAGCAGCCAGAGCTTTTACTTCTTCCTTATTGTAGAGATGCATTTGGGTTTTTGCTGGTATTGATACCCTACCGTTGATTAGCTGATGCCATAGCGTTGTTTTGTTTTACGAAAAAACTCTTGTAATTGCAAACCCCGGCCATTGATGGGATCTAACTCATGGATGCGTAACAGGTAATCGTTGCTCAGCAGCATCCATTCCTGATGCCAGCCATGCTGATTGGTATAGGCAAGCAGTGCGTTCACGGTATTGAGCAGCACTTGTATATTGCCCGGCATATCTGTGGCTGCCCGGATAAATAATTCGGCGGCCCCAGCCAGATCACCACTGCGTGCTAGTTTTACTGCTTCATTATTCAGGGCAACAATACTGGCGCTATTTTCTTTGATGAGCTGCTCGGCTTGATCTTGCTGGCCCTGCTGGCGGTAAAGTGAGGTGATTTTTGCGGCTAATGTTAAATCATCATGGCTGTTTTTAAGCAGATTACGCACCACGATTTCCGCCAGAGCACCTTGTTGCTGATTAAAGCAGGCTTTAGCCAGCGCCATGCCTACGGTAACTGAAGGTGGCAGTGCGAGCTGCACTAATTGAGCCAAGGCTGTTCTGAGCAGATTCTGGGCTTTTTCAGTTTCACCCGTTTGCATGTAGATGTCTGCATCAAGGGCATCGGCGAGCACACTGACCTGAGGGTCTTTAAAGTCTTTACGCACTTCTTCAACGGTCAGCTTTGCTGCAGCCACATCACCCCGACTAATTTGTATATCAGCCAGCTGCCCGTAATCGGCAGGATTACGCAAAAACGAATGGCGGGAGATTTTAACGGTTTCCAGCATCGCGCTTTCTGCCGTGGCTAAATCTCCGCTTCTTAAAGCAAGCTCACCAAGCTGACGTTGTCTGGTGGCGATATAGGGTGACTTATTCAGAGCGCGTTTAAGCGTGTCCTGCGCGGCTTGATCTTCACCCATGGCCTGTTGTGTGCGGGCCAGCCAGTCGTAGGCTTCCAGTGCGTGCGCATGGCTGCTGATTATCGCTTTAAACAGGGCTAAGGCTTCTGCATAGTTTTTGAGTTGATACAGGGCTTTGCCAAGTGCCATTTTGGCCCAAGGTAGCTCTTGTTCTACTAGTAGCTGTCTGCATTCATCCCGAACACTGGTCCAATCTCCAATACGTAGTAAGAGATGAATTTTGAGGCGTAAAAAATCAAGGGTGTATTCGGCGCTGGTGTTGGCGGCTTTGCTGCAAAGCTGGATAGCATTTAAGAAATCATGCGCCATGATGGCTTCATCAACTAATTTAAAGCGCACTTTCTTTTGTAAAGCGGTGAGCACCCGGCTGTAAAGCATTTCGCCGGTAAAGGGTTTTAGCAAAATGGCGTCGGGTGATTGCTCGGCCGCCCCCAGCACTTTTTGCGCGCCGCGTTCGGCAGTCGTGATAATAAAGATGCAAGACGCTTTGAGTAAATCGAGCCTGCGTGCTTCATCAAATAAAAACAAGCCATCCTGACCTTTGCCTAAATCATATTCGCAAAGGATAAGCTCGTATTTAAGCTTCTTCATGCTGGCCAGGGCTTCAGTGCTACTACTGGCATGATCGATATGGCTGGTGCCGTATTGACCTAATGTCATGCCAATGGTGCGCCGTATTTCTGCCACGGGGTCGATAAGCAGTACGCGCAAAGTGGCCACGTCCGGTACTCCACTGGCCGCTTTACGCTTGGCTGTGGCAGAGGAGATAACCGAGAAGGCGCTTATTTTTTCAGCCATAGTCTGAGGCTTAGTTGTCCGTTGTAAAACGTATAAACCCCCCTGGTTTATGGCGGGGAGGGCTTATAGCTCAAGAGTAAATCAAAGTAAGCACTTTGCCCATATAAGGCGGCCATTCTTAGAGTACGGTTAGTTTGGCATAAGCCACCGCCAGCCATTTAGAGCCCGCCTCCGCAAAATTCACCTGCACATTGCCGCTTGAGCCGCCTTCATGATCGGTAACCACGCCTTTACCAAATTTTGGATGCGCTACATTCATGCCGATGGCCAAGCCATGCTCTGGCGTAGGAGCCTTAATTTTGCTGGCGAGCGTGGCAGGGCCGGAATAACCTTGCGGGGCATAACCGCGATTTAAGAATTTTAATAGTTGCTGCGGAATCTCTTGCATAAAGCGGCTGGCTACGGCGTAGCGCGTTTGCCCATGCAGCATACGGCTTTGCGCAAGAGTGATGTAAAGCCGGCGGCGGGCACGTGTAATCGCCACATACATCAGGCGGCGTTCTTCTTCCACCGCGCTGGCATCATTCATGCTGTTGTCGTGTGGGAATAAGCCTTCTTCAAGCCCGCATAAAAATACCGCGTGAAATTCCAGCCCTTTGGAGGCGTGTACCGTCATTAGCTGGAGCGCCTCTTCGTGCGCGCCTGCTTGATGGTCTCCCGCTTCTAAGCTGGCATGCGACAAAAAGGCGATGAGGTTGTTTTCGTCTTCTTGCACAAAATTGGTGGCGGCGTTAATCAACTCACCCAAGTTGGCAAGCCGCTCCTCGCCTTCTTTGTCTGCTTGGTAATGCGCGCGTAAGCCCGATAGATCGAGCATCATGTCCACCAGCTCGGGCATGGCTAGGCCGGTGGCTTGGGATCGCATGCTTTCGATGGTTTCGGCGAATTTCTTAACTGCCGCGGCTCCACGGCCAGCGCCGCCAGAGCAGGCTGCTTGCCATAGGCTGATGCCTGCGTTACGGGCGTTTTCTTGAATGCTTTCGATGGTGCGCGCACCGATGCCACGAGTCGGAAAATTGATGACGCGTAGCAGCGCATTATCGTCACTTGGATTCGCAATTAAGCGCAAATAAGCTAAAGAATGCTTAATTTCCTGGCGTTCAAAAAAGCGTAAACCACCATAAACCCGATAAGGTACGCCCGCAGTAAATAAGGCGTGCTCAATTACGCGTGATTGAGCGTTGGCACGATAAAGAATCGCAATGTCATTAGCGTGATTGCCTTCTCTGATCAGCGTTTGCGCTTCCTCTACAATAAATGCGGCTTCTTCAAAATCTGTTGCGGCTTCAAAAACCCGAATTGGCTCGCCAGCAGGTTCGCTTGTCCATAATTCTTTGCCTAAGCGGCTGCGGTTATTACTAATAACGGCATTGGCGGCTTCTAAGATATTCCCTTGTGAGCGGTAATTCTGCTCTAAGCGAATCACATGCTTAACGGCGAAATCACTTTGAAAATCATGCATATTGCCGACATTTGCGCCGCGGAATGCATAAATGGATTGGTCATCATCGCCAACAGCAAATAACGCATTATTCTGGCCTGCTAAAAGCTTTAACCATGCATATTGCAGTTTATTGGTGTCTTGAAATTCGTCGACTAAAATGTGGCGGAAACGACTTTGATAATGTTCACGTAAAGATTCATTTTTAGAAAGTAATTCGTAACAGCGTAGTAATAATTCAGAGAAATCAGCTACACCTTCACGTTGGCATTGTTTCTCATATTCCTCATAAATTAATCGCAGCATGCGTGAATAATCATCCCAAGCGTCTACATCACTTGCGCGCCGGCCATTTTCTTTATGACCATTAATATATTGCTGAACTACTTTTGCCGGATATTTTTCATCATCAATATTTAATGCTTTCAATATGCGCTTAATTGCTGAAAGCTGCTCGGCAGAATCTAAAATTGCAAAAGCTTCGGGTAAGCCAGCATCCCGCCAATGTAAACGCAGCATTCGATTACATAAGCCATGAAATGTGCCAACCCATAATCCACGCGGATTAAGTGGCATCATGGAGGTAATGCGAACCAGCATTTCTTTGGCGGCTTTATTGGTAAAAGTAACTGACAATAAACCGGCCGGGCTGCATTGCCCGGTGGATAAAAGCCAAGCAATACGTGTGGTGAGCACGCTTGTTTTGCCGCTGCCTGCACCGGCCAGGATGAGCGCGTGTTCCGGCGGTAATTCTACGGCGGCGGCTTGTTCTGGATTAAGTTTTTCGGTGAGGGGATGCGGCATGGCAATGATTCACAGGTAAAGAGGAGGGATTGTACAGCTGAATACAAACAAGGCAGCCTAAGCTGCCTTGTTTGGTGATGCATGCAAAGCGTCAATATTTTATAAAATTACACGGATACTGAGTGGTTTCTTTTTTAAAAGCACTTTTGGCAACGGCGTCAGGTTTTTCTAATCGGCTATTTGCTTAAAGATCGCTTATAGAACAAGGCACTACGGAGTTATTCGTCATTTCATAAAAAGCATATTGATTAGGCGATGCGTAATTCTTCTAATGAGCGACCTGTTGCCAGGAATTCAATTGCCCATTGTGGCTTACGGCCACGGCCAGTCCATGTTTGTTCTGCATCAGCTGGATTGCGGAATTGTGCTTTAGCTGTAGAAGCTGCTTTTTTAGCTGCTTTTTTGTCGCTGCTTGTGCCTAAAACATCAGACAACGAGAAGCCTTTAGAAGCAACTAGGTTTTGCAGTTCAGCAATCAGGTTTTGCTTTTCTGATTCTTTACGGCGAACAATTTCAACTTCCAGGTTTTTCTTGAGTTCAACTAAGTCGCTATAGCTCAGTGGGGAAAGATCAATCATGGTAATTCTCCTTGGGTCTTTGAATTGGGGTACTCCACCGAACGGATTATGGATATCTATTCTCCACAATTCAAGCTTTCTTAATTACCTAGCCAAAGATTTACTGAATTTAGATCTTTTTCAGACAATTCTCCACTGGTTGCTGCCAATTGTAGGCGGGCATACAAATAGGTGTAACGCGCTACGGTAAGGTCATAACGAGTGGAGAAATAAGTTTGTTCGGCATTAAGTACATCAATCGTAGTACGTACTCCAACTTCACGACCTAATTTAGTTGATGCTAATGATGATTCACTCGATTTAAGCGCTTGCTGTAAAGCGACAATTTGCGCTGCACCCGAACTCACGCCTAAAAAAGCTTGTTTAGTGAATTGCGCTGTATCGCGGCGACTTGCTTCTACTGTTTGACGCTGTTGTTCTTTTTTTGCAAGTGCTTCACGTAATTTGGATGAACGATCGCCCCCTGTATACAAAGGAATTGATAATTGCAAACCAATTTGACCAGAGCCTGTACGGTCTAATCCACCCGATTTGGATATGCCGGCTGAATTCCAAGTGTCACCATAACTAGCGGTTAAATCGAGAGTAGGGGAGTTTTCTAAGCGATATTTATCAATTTCACGGCCGGCAATATCTAAGCCTAATTGTTGGCCTGCAATCACTAAGCTGCCATTTTCGCTGCGCTGCAGCCACGTATTCATATCATTGGGTTGCGGAGGAGTGGGTTGCTGGCGATTGCTAATAGGCTTGAGATGACCTGGGTTAAGTTGAGTCAGCTGCTCATAAGCATTGCGTTTAATGGCCATATCATTATGTGCAGCAATTTCGGCTGAGTTGATTGCATCAAAACGGGCCTGTGCTTCATCGGTGTCGGTAATGGTGGACACGCCAACTTCAAAGGATTTTTTTGCTTGGGCAAGTTGCTGAGCTACAGCTTCTTTTTGCGCCTTGGTTTGTTTTACTTTTTCTTCGCTACCCAAAACTTCAAAATAAGCTTTAGCTACGCGCAAAATTAAATCCTGCTCGGCTACCCGAAAAATGACTTCGGCTTGTTCGGTTTGCTTTTTTAACTGATCAGCACCTGCAAATGCTTCTGCACGGTAAATAGGTTGAGTAAGTTTTAGGCCATAGCCATAGTTATTGCCATTACTGGAAACCGAGCTGCTATTTTCAGGGGTGTACTCAGAAGTGTTGCGATTGGCATTTCCTGAGAGGGAAATTTGCGGTAGTAATAAGGCTTTGCCCTGTTCGGCTTTTTCCCGTCCTGCATCAAGCCCTGCGCGTGCGGCAGCAAAATTGGCGTCATATTTTTGCGCGGCATGCCAGGATTCAAGTAAATCAGCAGCAAAAAGCGGTTGGGAAAGAATGGCCATGCTCAGTGCAATTAAGGTTTTCTTCATTATTAGCTTCTCAGGTGTCTGTTGAATGAGATGTTAAATATCTTGTCCATGCGAGAAAGTCTTTTCAAGTACAACTATTACTTGAAGGAAAATATTCGCTAGTGTTCGTGCTTAAAAAGGGGGCTTGCCTTGGCAAAAGTAATATCCCCCTTCTTTTGTTAAAAATTGTCGTAATTTCGTATGATTTATGTCGCTTCTTTGTTTGTTGGCGGGCTGAGCCTAAACCATGCTGCATATAAAGCCGGCAAGAACAAAAGCGTTAACACTGTGGCCACAAACAAGCCGCCCATAATGGCAATCGCCATCGGCCCCCAGAAAGTGTCGCGCGTTAGTGGAATCATGGCCAGAATCGCAGCTGCTGCGGTCAGCATAATCGGCCGAAAGCGTCTGACTGCCGATTCAATGACCGCCGTCCAAGCATCGTCGCCTGCTGCGCGGTCTTGTTCAATCTGATCCATCAGAATCACTGAATTGCGCATAATCATGCCTGAAAGCGCGATCACGCCCAACATCGCCACAAATCCGAAGGGGGCTTGAAACAGTAGTAAGGAAATCGCCACGCCAATCAGGCCCAGTGGTGCGGTGAGCAGTACCATAATCATGCGCTGGATACTTTGCAGTTGCAGCATCAGTAGCGTCATGACGACCAGTAGCATCAGTGGCATAACTTTATTGATCGATTTTTGCCCCTTTGCCGATGACTCAAGTGTGCCGCCGGTTTCAATATGATAACCCTGAGGCAGCTTGGCTTCGATTTCCCGCACCTTAGGCATGAGCGCATTGCTCACATCGGGGGCTTGGGCGCTTCCTGCCACGTCGGCACGCACCGTGAGTGTGGCTACCCGATTACGTCGCCAGATCAGGCTCTCTTCGTTCTCCAGTTGCAAAGTAGCCAGTTGTGAAAGCGGTACAAATTGCCCTGATGGCAAAGGCACACGCAGGTCTTTTAGAAAGTCGAGGCGGGTACGCTCGCTGCTGGTGAGGCGGGTGACTACATCGATGCTCTGATCGGCTTCACGGTATTGCGTGGCGGTAATGCCGGAGACGGCCATTTGCAGGTACGTTGCCAGCTCTTGCGAAGTCAGTCCTAGTTGGCGTAAGCGATCCTGATTAGTGAGTAAACGGACTACTTTTACTTTTTCACCCCAATCGGTATGGACTTGCCGGGTCTGCGGATTTTTGCGCATCACATCGGCCAGCTCAGTGGCGATGCGATTGAGCACTACTGGATCAACGCCACTAATACGAAATTGCACCGGATAGCCTACAGGCGGGCCGTTTTCCAGCCGGGTGACACGGCCACGCACCAGTGGGAAATCGTCGGCAAATTTTTGGCTCAGGCGCTTATAAACGTTCTCCCGTACTTTCTCGTCTTTGGTCATCACGGTGAGCTGGCCAAAGTTTAAATTTGGCATTTGCTCATCGAGTGGCAGGTAGTAACGTGGTGAACCAACGCCGATATAGCTGGTGACATGCGAAACATCGGGGTCTTTGATTGCAATGGCTTCCATGCGCTTGACTTCGCGCTCGGTGGCTTCATACGAGGCGGTATAGGGCAGCCACATATCAACCATCAGCTCGGGCCTTGCCGAGGCAGGGAAGAATTGTTGAGGGATAAAGAGGGCAAAGGTTGCTACGGCGGCCAGAAACGCGCCTAGGGTGGCTGCAATCACCGTTTTACGCCATGTAACGCACCACGTTACCAGCTTTCGAAAACGCGCGTAAAAACCACCCTGATAGATGTCGTGTTCTTCATGGCGCGGGGTTTCCGGCAGCAGGTGATAGCCCATATAGGGCGTAAACACCACGGCCACAATCCACGACAGCACAAGAGCAATACCAATCACCGCAAAAATAGAGAAGGTGTATTCACCCGCGTCCGATTTAGCCAGCCCCACAGGTAAAAAGCCCGCAGCGGTAATCAGTGTGCCGGTCAGCATAGGAAAAGCGGTAGAGGTATAGGCAAAGGTGGCGGCTTCAAAGCGGCTCCAGCCCTGCTCTAATTTAAGCGCCATCATTTCTACGGCAATAATGGCGTCATCCACCAAAAGCCCAAGCGCAATAACGAGTGCGCCGAGCGAAATCCTTTGCAGCTCCAGATTAAAAATATTCATGCCCAGAAAGGTGAGCAGCAGCACCAGCGGAATCGATAAAGCCACCACAATCCCGGTACGCCAGCCTAGGCTTAAAAAGCTCACCGCCAAGACAATCACCACGGCTTCCAGTAAGGACTTCATAAAAATATGAATGGCGTTTTTAACCACGGCAGGCTGGTCTGAGATGGTATGAATTTCGATGCCTACCGGCAGATTGCTTCTGATTTTGGCTAGGGATGCATCAATTTGCTGGCCCATCTTTACAACATCGCCCCCTTTACGCATCGAAATACCCAAGCCAACCGCATCTTGCCCCTGATAGCGCATTTTGGTTTGTGGCGGATCGATCGTGGCGCGAAATACCTGTGCGATATCACCCAGCAAAAAGGTTTTTCCCGCCACTGTAATTGGCAGGCTGCGTAGGTGGTCTACGGCATTAAAGCCGCCAGTCACGCGTAAATAAACGTGCTCGTCCTTGCCATCAATCGCACCTGCGGGGGTGACGGTATTGGTGGCGGCAATCACCTTATTAATTTGAAAGGGTGAAATGCCAAGGCTGGCTAGCTTTGCATTGGAGTATTCCACATAGATTTTTTCATCTTGCTGACCAATTAACAGCGCTTTATTCACATCAGGAATACGCAGTAATTCTGTACGGGCCAGCTCGATATACTTTTTAAGCTCGGGATAAGTAAAGCCATCGCCGGTAAAGGCATAGAGATTGCCGTAGGTATCACCAAACTCATCATTAAAAAATGGCCCTGCCACACCGGGGGGGAGTTTTCCCTTGGCGTCGTTAATGCGTTTTCTGACTTGATACCAAGCATCGGCCACATTATTTTTCTGATCTTCGTGCAACATAATCGTGATCAGCGATTCGCCACTGCGGGAATAACTTTTAGTGTAGTTGATGTAAGCAATACCCTGTAAGGCTTCTTCCAGCTTATCCGTAACCTGCTGCTCCATTTCTGGCGCGCTGGCCCCGGGCCAGAAGCTTCTGACTACCATTGCTTTAAACGTGAACTCCGGGTCTTCTTTCATCCCCAGCTTGCCGTAGGCCAGAATGCCGCCAAGGGTAAGCACCACCATCAGATACAGCACCAGTGACTGATGCTTAAGTGCCCAAGCGGATAAATTGAAGCGTTGCTGACTGAGATCGGGTTTTTGCATGGTTTATTCCCCTTGCGCAGCGAGTAATTTGACTGCTTGCCCTTCGCGCAACAGATGCACACCTGCCGTGACGACTACATCGCCTGCTTTCAAACCTTTGACCTGCACTTGCTCGCCGTTTTTAGCCTGAGCATCAATTTGTGCATCAATCATCTTACTTTTCACGCGATTGCCTTCAACCAGCCACACGCGCTGCTCTTTTGCTTTGCCGTAAATTGCGGTAAGCGGCAGGGTAGTGCTGCTTTCGGTATTGCTGGTCTGGCTGCTTTTTACTGTGGCGCTCATGCCGAGGCGAATCTCATCAGAGGGTTTTTCTAAAGTCACCTTGGCGCGGTAAGTACGGCTGACCGGGTCGGCAGCGGGAGAAACTTCACGTACCTTGCCGCTAAATGTTTTGCCTGGTAGTGCCCAGAGGCTGATTTCTGTTTTTTGGCCGGGTTTTAAATCGCCACTGCGGGCTTCTGGCAAATCTACAAAGACCTCTACTTCACCGGCTTTGGCTAATTGCACAACAGGCTGCCCGGCGGCCAGCACTTGGCCCGGCTCGGCCAGCGTAGCGGTAATCACGCCATCGCTGGTCGCTAAGAGGGTGGTATAGCCCGCCTGATTTTGCGCAAGCTGCTGCTGGGACTGCGCTTGAACCAATTGTTTTTGCGCAGCAATCACAGCGGTCTGGCGGCGATCTACATCGGCTTGGCTGACAAATTTTTTGGCCAGTAGCTCTTGGGCACGGGTGAGATCCAGCTTGAGCTGGTTAAGCTGGCTGAGTGCTGATTCGGTTTGAGCTTTGGCGGCTGCGGCATTGAGCACCATATCTTGTGCATCAATTTTGGCCAGCGGCGTGCCGGTTTTAACTTCTGCGCCGATATCGACCAAACGGCTAATGAGCTTGCCTGGAATCCTAAACCCCAAGGCACTTTCCTGACGGGAATGCAGCTCGCCGGAGAATTCGGCATGGCTATTGGCTGCATTGGTGGCCAGCGTGATGGTGCGCACCGGGCGAACTTCTTCCTGAGGCTTGGCTTCTTCCTTGCAAGCGCTGAGTAATGCTGCGCTGATTAATAGCAGGGGAATCGCTTTATTCATGTGCTTTGTCCTTGGGTGAGGCCATCAGGCCGTTAAGGAGGAGATCAAGGGTGGTATTTAGGAATCTTTCAGGATCTAAAGCTTCAGGCAGGCAGTTGATCAGTGAGTGCTTCATCAGCATGGCGACAATAATCGGGGCGGAAATCACCTCAATGGCGTAATCGATATCGGCCACTCTGAATTCGCCGCTGGCTACCCCTCTTTCTAAAATATGTCTGAGGATTTTATTGCCGGGTACAACAAATTCTTCCTGATAAATTTTTGCAATCTGGGGAAAGTTACTACCCTCGGCAATCATCAGTTTGGGAAAAGCAGACAGCTGGCTTTCCCCCATCGCTTGCCACCATGTTTTAAGCATGACCCGTAGTAAATCAGCCGAGCTGCCTTGAAAACTTGCAAGCAACTCATAGCCAATAGTAAGTTGCGGTAATAATATCTCACGCATCACCGCTTCGAATATCTCTTCTTTGCCAGCAAAGTAAATATATGGCGTGCCGCTTGTTACTCCGGCAGCTTTGGCGATGTCGGCCATCTTGGTGGCCGCAAAGCCTTTACTCACAAATAAGCCCAGCGCAGCCTCTAAAATTTCCTGTGGCCGTGCTTCTTTCCTTCGGGTCCAGCGTTTGCACAGCATGATGAACCTACAGTTAATAAATAAATATTCATTTATTATTCTGCGGCGGTCCCTTTTTGTCAAAAATAAAGCGCGGTCAGGCTCGAGACTGTTAGAATTCTGCTCGAGCCTTAGCAGCCTGCTGGTCTTTGCATCAGTCGGCTGCAAAATAACTTGATTGGCCCATATTTCAGCCATGTGTGATTAGATAGCGCCTTATTGGCGCTGAAAATACGGCAAAATCTGGCCTCAACCATGCAATTTTTCTACGAGCCGCCTAAGCCCGACAGGCTGCTAGCTTTTGGACACGCCATGACCACAATTACTCCGCAAGAAAAAGCCGAAATTCTCTCGGAAGCCTTGCCTTATATTCAGCGTTTTTTTGATAAGACCATCGTCATCAAATACGGTGGTAATGCAATGACCGAACCCGAGTTAAAAGAAGGGTTTGCTAGTGATGTGGTGCTGCTTAAATTAGTTGGGATGAACCCCGTGGTAGTGCACGGTGGTGGCCCGCAAATTAATGAATTGCTTGATCGTATCGGTAAAAAAGGCGAGTTTATCCAAGGCATGCGTGTGACTGATGCCGAAACCATGGATGTGGTAGAAATGGTTTTGGGTGGCCATGTGAACAAGGAAATCGTTTCCCTGATCAATAAGCATGGTGGTAAAGCGGTGGGCTTAACCGGCCAAGACGGGCACTTTATTAAGGCCCGTAAAATGTATCTGAAAGATAGCTCGGATGAGCTACTGGATATTGGTCAGGTGGGTGAAATTGAATCCATCGATCCAACTATCGTGGCTCACCTCGACGCTGGCGATTTTATCCCTGTAATTGCCCCGATTGGCGTGGATAGAAACGGTGAAAGCTACAATATCAATGCCGATTTAGTGGCTGGCAAGCTAGCTGAAGTGCTGCATGCTGAAAAACTAATCATGATGACCAATACGCCAGGCGTACTCGATAAGGAAGGTAATTTGCTTACGAAGCTTTCTGCCAAACGTATCGATGAGCTATTTGCGGATGGCACGATTTCTGGCGGCATGTTGCCTAAAATTTCATCAGCGCTGGATGCCGCCAAGAGCGGTGTGAACGCGGTGCATATTATTGATGGACGAGTGAAACACGCGCTGCTGCTGGAAGTTCTGACCGAGCAGGGTGTGGGGACGATGATTCGCGCTAAGTAACTGATGTTAGGCAGAGCCAAATCCTGAACCACATAGAAAACAGAGTTTCACAGAGAAACCCGCGCTGATGGGTTTCTCTGTGTTTGTGGTTTAAGGTTTTGCACTCTATCAATCAAAAACGTGTTGATTCTTGTTTTTTTGCGAAAAGTAATCTACGTCTTCCTTGCATGTTACGTTTGGCCTACTAAAGTTAAAGCTCAAGTCATCAGGGAGATGCCCATATGAAAACAGCACACCAGCTGCTCGCAGAAAAAGCCATAGATAATATTTTGTCAGTTGCTCCGCAAGCTTCGGTTTATCAGGCCTTACAGCTGCTTGCAGAAAAAAATATTGGTGCATTGCTGGTGATGGAAGAAAACCACTTGGTTGGGATTTTTTCAGAGCGTGATTACGCCAGAAAAGTGATTTTGATGGGCAAGACTTCGGCAGGAACGCCGGTATCAGAAATTATGACGCGTAAATTACTCTGTGTGCCGCCATCGGCTACCATTGATGAATGTATGGCTATCATGAGCGAAAAACGCATTCGCCATTTGCCGGTTTTAGACGGTGATAAAGTATTAGGTGTGTTATCGATTGGCGATTTAGTGCGGGAAATTATCGAAGAACAAAAATTCACGATTGCCCAGCTAGAACACTATATCCATTCCTGAGCGGCCCGCTCAGCCACCCAATGAGACCAGCATGGCTGGTCTTTTTTTACGCTGAAACAATGAAACCAGTCTGGATTTTTGATCTCGATAACACCTTGCATAACGCAGACTTACATGCTTTTCCGGTGATTAACCGGGCAATGACGGCTTATCTTTCCCAGCATTTACAGCTCAGCGAGCAAGCCGCCATGGCTTTGCGCACTGATTACTGGCTGCGTTATGGCGCAACACTGCTTGGGTTGCGCCGCCACCATCCGCACATTAATCCTCAGCATTTCTTGCGCATGACGCATCCTTTGAACGAGCTGCTGATGGCTGTTCACCCCATGCCGGGCTTGGCCATGGCGATTCGTAGCTTACCGGGCGATAAATTGCTCTTCACCAATGGCCCTCGCCATTACGCGATTGCCATGTTGCTGGCGCTGGGAATCGATGATTGCTTCAGTGGCGTGGTGAGCGTAGAAGATGTTGATCTCATTCCCAAGCCGCAGATTGCGGCTTATCGCAAGCTCTTGGCGCGTTTTAAGCTCGATCCGCGCCACTGCATTTTGGTGGAAGATACCTTGGCTAATTTAAAAACGGCCAGGCGGTTGGGAATGAAAACAGTGTGGATGAACCCACGCAGCTACGGGGCCGGAGTGGTTGATTTAAGCATCACTAAACTGGCCGATATTGCCAAGCGCGGGAGATGGCTCTATGCGGGAAAATGACAAGGTGTTGCGAAGTACTGAAATTAAATGCCGTTGAAAATAGTAAATTTGCACACTTATTCTGCCTCGTGTAATTTAATTGGCATAAGGCATTGGCCAACTTATATAAAACATTGGAGAGCACCTTGGAAGCAGCACGTCAGCTATTTGAAGCCCTTAACCGCGATTATCTTGCTGTTCATAAAACTAAAGAAGATTTGTTTTGGGATACCTATATGGCCGTTTCTGACGATCATGATGGCTTTGCCAAGGCAGAAGAAGCATATAAAAACTTTATTTCTGATCCAGTAAAGCTGGCCGAAGTGCGCGATGCGCTGGCGCGTTTAAATCCAGAGGAAGCTGCTGAGCTTAAGCATGGCTTGCAAGGTTGGTTGGCGCTGTTTGAAAGCAATATTATTGATAGCGATGAAGCGCGCACTTTAATGAGCCAGTTAATTGCTCAGGAAGCCGCTTTGTTTGCTAAAAAGCGCGATTATGTGCAAACGCATATCAATGAAAAAGGCGAGCGCGAAGAAGCCACCCAAGGCATGTTGTCGACCAATATGGCGACCAACCCCTCTGAGGCGGCGCGTAAAAGCTCGTTTGATGCGATGGCTGCCCTTGAGCATTGGGTGCTGGAAAACGGCTTTTTAGAGATTGTGAAGCAGCGTAATGCCTTTGCTCGCGCTCAGGGTTTTCCTGATTATTTTGCGTATAAAGTGCGTAAAAATGAGCAAATGTCGGTCGAAGAATTATTCGCTATTTTGGATGATTTTGAGCTGCGTACCCGTGAAGCCAATCAGCGTGGCTTACAGGAGCTAGCACAGCAGCATGGAAAAGACGCGCTACTACCATGGAATTTTCGCTATACAGTGAGCGGTGATGTCGCCCGCCAGATGGACCCCTATCTTCCTTTTGCCAAAGGGCTTGAGCGCTGGGTAGAAAGCTTTCGCAAGCTGGGCATCGCCTATCGCGGCGCGACTATGCAACTGGATTTACTGGAGCGTAAGGGCAAGTATCAGAATGGCTTTTGCCATGGCCCGATTCCTTCTTTTTTTGAAGCAGATGGCAGCTGGGTAGCGGGGCAGATTAACTTTACGGCCGATGCCAAGCCTGATCAGGTAGGCAGTGGCGCACGCGCGATTAACACCTTATTTCATGAAGGTGGCCACGCGGCGCACTTTGCCAATGTGACGCAGAATTCACCTTGTTTCTCGCAAGAATTCGCCCCCACTTCGATGGCTTATGCCGAAACCCAATCGATGTTCTGCGATAGCCTGCTTGATGATGCAGATTGGCTAAAGCGTTACGCTAAAAACGCCGCTGGCGAGGCTGTGCCGGATGCTTTGATTAAAGCGCGTATCGAAAAAACTCAGCCTTTTGCTGCGCTCAATGAGCGCAATATTTTGGTCGTGCCGTATTTTGAGCGCGCCTTGTATTTGCTAAGTGATAGCAAGCTGACCGCCGAGAATGCGCTGGCGCTGGCTCGTAAATTTGAAATGCAAATCTTGGGCTTTGAGCAGGCAGGGCGGCCACTGTTGGCGATTCCGCATCTGTTAAATCAGGAATCGGCAGCGGCTTATCATGGCTATTTACTAGCCAATATGGCGGTTTATCAGACCCGCGCTTACTTTGAGCATGAATACGGCTATTTAACCGATAACTCAGCAATTGGTCCATTGCTGGCTAAGCATTATTGGTCCACAGGCAATAGTATTAACCACAACGCCACGCTGATCAGCCTGACTGGCGAAGCATTTAACGCCAAATATTTAGCCGATGCCTGCAATCAAACCGTGGAAGCTGCATGGGCCGATGCGCAAATGCAAATCAGCGCGGCTGCGAGCCGAGTCTATCCAGAGTCCCCATTAACAAATCTGGATGCGCATATTCGCATTGTGCATGGTGCTGAGCTATTGGCGGATAACACCCAATCAGACGCGCAAATGTTTGCGGACTTTGAGCGGGTAGTGAGCGAGCGTTATGGGGCTTGATGTTTGGGGGTGGATAGATGTATCAAGTTAGGTATTAGTCATATTTTCTACTACTTATTTGCAAGCATTGAATCATTCGTAGGGCGGGTGAAACCCGCGTATTTTTCAGCACCGCTCGCGGGTTTCACCCGCCCTACATGAAGTGCATTGTAGATATTGGCTTAGCTTGATGTTTATTGGGTTTTGTTCGGGAGTGGGGCGGGTAAAATCCCCCGACTCCCAATCAGCGCTGCGCCGTTGCCAGTAATCCACCTACTGTAAAGAAAGCCGCGCCGCAGCCTTGGTTAAAGCGCTTGATGCGGTTCGGGCCTTGTAGCCAGTTGCCTAGTTTTGCACCGCCTGCCGCGTAGGCAACTTGCCAGCCTGCTTCGATGATAAAAAAGCTACCTAGCAAAATAGCCCATTGCCCTGTTTGCGGCTGTGTTGTGTTGATAAATTGCGGCAAGAAAGCACCCGCAAATAAAATTGCTTTGGGGTTTGATAGCGCTACGGTGAGCCCTAGGCGAAAACGCCTTGCTGCCGAATCAGCTGTGGCATTGGGCATTTCTAAATGGCTCCCCGCTTTAAAGCATTGCCAGCCTAAATAAATTAAATACACCGCTCCGGCTAATTTAAAAATTAGAAACAGCGTAGCGGATGTAGCAAGGATGGTGGCCATGCCAAAGGCCGATAGCGCAAACAATAAGCCTAATCCAGCCAGTGCACCGCTCATGGTGGCCAGCGTCGCCTGCCAGCCATAGCGTGTGCCGTGCGATAGCATCAGCAGCATATTAGGGCCGGGGGTGGCGGAAATAAAAAAGGTGGTGGCAATAAAGGTTAGCCAGATGGTCATGCTCATGGGTTTATTCCTTTTTCGGGAGTATTTTTAGTGCCTTCGGCACGGTGTTTAGGTGCGGGAATCCCCCGCGTGGGCCTCACTTTCTTGCTTCGCCAAGAAAGTAAGCAAAGAAGGCGACCCCACGAAACACGAAAGCTCCTGCGCTGCGGACAATCGAGTCGGCGGCAGGCGGGATTGGCTCGTTCCTCGCTCCCTGGCCGAAACCCCGCCCCGCTTGTTCCTCGCTCCGGCGTGTTTCAAGGGGAAATTTAAGCCCCGTGCAACGAGCTGCGATACGAATTCTAATTGCTGGTTTTTTTTAAGATTTAAAATCTAGAAAACAATTTAATTCTAGGCTTGTTTTTCTCCGCGAAACTCCGTGTTCTCTGTGGACTTCGTGGTTCAAGGTCTGGGTTTATCGCATCAGCTAAATAATATTTAATCCCGGATGATCTCTCATGGGTTTATCAAGGTAATAGCCCTGTACCTGATCAATTCCCAGCTCGATCAACATATTAAAAATGGCTTCGTTTTCTACAAACTCGGCAATCGTTGTTTTACCCATTTCATGGGCCATGCTGACCATGCCGCGCACAAAGACCTGGCTGTCGTGATCGCTGATTAAGTCTTTGATAAAGAAGCCGTCAATTTTAAGCACGTCAGCTTTAAGTTGTTTTAAATAGGCGAAAGAGGCAAAGCCTGTACCAAAGTCATCAAGGCATACGGTGCAGCCTGTGGCACGCAGTGCATCAATAAAGCGTTCTGCATCGCGAATATCAGAAACAGCCGCCGTTTCGGTTAACTCAACCAATAATCTGGCCGGATTTACTTTATGTAGTTTGAGCTGCTGGCTGATATATTCGGGCATTTCCGGCTCGTCAAAAGAGCGGCCGGAGATATTGATGGCAATAGATGGAATATTGGCTTTTTTGCCCAGTAATTCAATCGTGCTGCGAATCACCCAGCGATCAATATCAATAATTTTGCCGGTCTTTTCCGCATGGGGAATAAATAGTCCCGGCATAATGATTTCATCGGGTTTTTGCAAATCTTTCATTCGCACCAGTGCTTCTAAGTGCGCTAGTTTGCGGGTTTTCGGGTAGTAAATACCTTGGAAATGTAGCTCTAAGCCATTGTTTTCCAGTGCCTCGGTAATCCGGTCTTTCCAGGAAAGGCGGGTAATGGCTGATCGGGATGGATCGGCATCCTGACGATACATACGCCAAGTGGATTTACCTGCCGATTTAGCTTGATACATGGCTGAATCGGCGTGGGCAACCAGCTCCAGCGAGTTGCTGGCGTGATTTGGAAACAAGGCTACGCCAACCGATGAAGAAGGGCGCAATACATGGCCTTCTACTGTAAATGGAATTTGCGAGATCGAGCTGACAATGCGCTCGGCCAGTTTGCTCACTTCAAACTCATTGCAATCAGGCACTAAAATTGCAAATTCATCGCCGCCAAGGCGTGAAAATACTTCATGGCGGCGCACTTGGGTACCTATGGTTTTGGCGATGCTTTTGAGTAAATCATCGCCTACGCCATGGCCAAAGGTGTCGTTGACGTGCTTAAACTCATCCAGATCAAAGAAAACCAACGCCATGGCGCTTTGTTTGCGATCGGCTTCAGACACCATGCGATCCAGCTCCTGCTGAAAGCGATGGCGGTTATAGAGGCCGGTGAGGGCGTCACGCTCGGCCAGCTTGATCATATGTTCGGAGATTTCACGCTGTTGCGTCACATCTTCGTAAATCCACATCCGCCCATTGGCGGTGCCTTGGCTATCCAATACCCTGAAGCCATGCTGGGTAATGACACGGCCATCGTTCATGGATAGCTCGCCAAAATCGACTTTATCGTCTGATAGCGCCAGCTCTTCAAGGTAGTTGGCAATGATATCGCCCAGTGCAGGACGGTTTTCGGCGATTTGTAGAATTTGGCCTATGGGCTTGCCCGGTAGTTGATTGCCCGGCCCCAAGCCCCATAAATCACAGAATGCAGGGTTGTGAAAGACCACGCGGTTTTCGTTATCCACAAACAGCACGCCAAAGCGCATGGCTGAGAGCAGGGCCGTGAGGCGGGCGCGTTCAGATTCGGCGCGTGATAAATAGCTTTGGCCCAAGGATTGAATTTGCCGTAATTCGATGACTGCTTTGCGTAGTGAAAGCCGATCTTCTTTTAACTCGCTGTTATCCCGGATACTGGCGCGTAAACCTAGGTAGTTATTGAAAGGGTCGTAAATGGGCTGCCATGAAACCGAGGCCCAGAAAGGCTGACCATCGCGGCGAACCGCGCGAAATTCAAAATCTTGAATCACGGTGCGATGCTCTAGTGCTTGTTTGAGCGTTTCTGTTACGCGGGCGCGCTCTTCAGGCATGGTGAGCGATAAGGGAAAATCGCCAAGCAGCATGCATTCATTGACTGAATAACCGGAAAGCCGCGTCACTGAGTCGTTAATCCAGACCAGTTGACCTTCTTCCGGGGATAGCCATAGCTCGGTGCTATGCGTGTAGTTGGCAATGGTATGAAATTTTTCTTCGTTCATGACCAGAGAATCGACACGTTCTTTAATCAGACTAGCCATTTCATTAAAGCGGCGGGTGAGCTGGCTGATCTCATCCTGACCATGGGAGAGAGGAGCTGCAAGCGTATCGTAATCACCTTGCGCGGCGTTTTCTGCGGCCTTAATTAAACGGTGAATATGCCGGGTGAGCCAAACGCCTAACAGCCCCATCATCAGGGCTGATAATAAAATGCCGACCACCATGGTGATGGCGTTTTGCAGTAGTAATTGATTTACACCGCCGCGCATAATTTCTGTGGAGATCCCAAAGCGTAATTCGCCAAAAGGCTCACCCGCAAATTCAATCGGTGTGGCGGCATGAATGAGGGTAGGAAGGGCGTGCTCCAGTGATAGCTTATCTACAGGCGGAAGAGGGTGCGCAATATCCCAGCCTCTTGCGGCGATAATTTGTTTTTTATTATTCAGTAAAATAATGTAATCAATGCCTTCGGCGGTGCGAATTCCTTCTAATAAATCAGCTGCCTGCGCCAGATTGCCGGTTGAAAGAGGTGTGGCAAATGCGGCATTGAGCAGCCTGGATAATTCCTGAACACGCACTTCTGTGGCATGGGTGGCCATTTCTGTCCATATTCTCGATGTATTGAGCAATAAAATGGCTAAGATTGTACATTGCACTAAGGTGCTGGCCACGATTAAACGTGTTCGAAGCGAATTAAAAAACGGAAGCGATGCCATGCAAACCTGTCGTGAAATGATTGCTTAATTTAGGTCAGGTGGCCTGAACGCCTGAAGCCACTTGATCGCTGTTTTATGCTAAAGCATCGTTAATAAATTAAATGTCGCCAAAATGATTTGGCGACGGGTGCAACGTCAATAATAATCAGTAATTGAAATGCCGTATATTTATTTACAAAATAGCGTTTAGTTGCGTAGTTGCTTAATAAATACTTTAGAGCGTCTTTGGTAATTGTAGAGCTGCTTTCTTTCAATTGGTAAAGCATCGACCGTAGCCAGTGCAAAGCCCCTTTCTACAAACCAATGAGCGGTACGTGTGGTCAGCACAAAGAGCTCGCGTACCCCAAGGCTTTTGGCGTGCTGTTCAATATGTTTAAGTAATTGCTCGCCCCGGTTGGCATCACGATAGTCGGGATGAATCACCAGACAGGCCATTTCTGCCATATGGCTTTTGGGGAAAGGGTACATGGCCACACAGCCCACGATTTTGCTGTCGTGCTCAAGCACAGAGTAGCGGTGGATTTCCCGCTCCAGCAGCTCCCGGCCACGCTTTACCAGCACGCCATCGTCTTCCAGTGGCTCAATCAGCGCCAATACACCGCCCACATCATCAATCGTAGCTTCACGCATGGTTTCGAGCGAATCCCTCGAGATCATGGTGCCTATCCCATCATGGGTAAACAGCTCTTTGAGCAGGGCTCCATCTACATGATGGCTGACCAAATGCGCCCGCGCCACACCGCTACGTACCGATTTAATGGCACAAGGCAGATAAAGGCGGATATCTTCGTGCGGGTGTGGATGTGTACTCAAAAATTGATCGGCTTGCAGGGCCGTTAGCTCGGTGAGCAGCTCGCCTGCTAAGTCTTCCACCCCTTGCAGGCCTAATAAAAAGATCAGCTTATCGGCCCGCAAAGCAATGGCGGTACTGGTGGCTACGTCTTCTAGCGGCACATTAAAGACTTCGCCTGTCGGTGAGTAGCCCAGCGTAGATAGCAGAACCAGCTCGCCATCATCCAGACGATAACGGATGGCGGTGGTGTCTACCTTGCGTACTTCGCCGGTGTACATCAGATCTAAGCCATCGCGAATACCCATAGGCTGCGCGGTAATAAAGTTGCCAGCAGAAACCCGGATATCCGCATTGGCCATGGGCGAGTTTGCCAGGCCCATAGAGAGCCATGATTCAATTTCCACTCTTACTTGGCCTACCGCTTGAATGACGCACTCTAATGTTTGTGCGTCGGTGACTCGTAAGCCGTGGTGATAGCGGGTTTCTAAGCCTCGCTCAGAGATACGTGCTTCAATTTGCGGGCGTGCGCCATGCACCACAATCAAGCGCACACCTAGGCTGGTGAGCAAATTGATGTCGTGGGTAATGGTGGCAAATTTGCCGTCTCGAACGACTTCTCCTCCCAAAGCAATCACAAATGTGCGGCCACGGAAGGCATGGATATAGGGGGCGGCCAGGCGAAATGACTGGACGAACTCATCGGCTTGCATGGTATTCCTAAAAAAATTATGAGCTTTGCACAAAGGATAACGTCAGCTAGAAAAATATAAAAGGATTGCAGTGTCTATATTGTAAAGACGCCACCGATAAGGAGCCCCGTTATGCTTGCATTAGGAATCCGGTTTTGCCTGATCTGTATCTTGCTTGCGGCGGCTGATGCAAAGGCTTTTGAGTGGCAAGTGAGCGCAGGTCAAGGCATACAGCCCAAGCATGTTGAGCAGCATCACTTGTTCCGGGTGGCATGGCGTACTGATTTACCTTGGTCGTGGTATGAAAGTAAAACAGGAAAATTGAGTACGGGTCTGGCAATGGGAGCCGGATTTTGGCGTGGTGACAGCCGCAATACGGGTGAATTATTTATTACACCCGAGCTGCGTTATGAATGGACACCGGAAGAAGAGGGCTTGCAGTGGTTTGTGGAGGCTGGCTTGGGCGGGCATTTGTTTTCCCGCACCGATTATGCCAAACGCGGCCCTTTTAGTACGGCTTTTCAGTTTGGCGAGCAATTGGGCGCAGGAGTTCGCTTTGGTGAGCGCAGATCACAAGATTTAACGTTGTTGTATCAGCACCACTCTAATAGCGATATAAAAACACCGAATTACGGTGCTGATTTTTTTGTGCTGAGGTACGGCTTTAAAATGTAAGGGAGTGCAGTACGCCAGCCATGAACAAAACGGCGTACTGCGCTCTTCGCTGAGCGACAAAAAACTGCTTCGAGTACGCCCTACATCTTCTTAATACGCCCCGCGCCCAGTCGCCACGGTTTTGATGGTTTTGCAGACAATCGCCACGTCGTACCAAAGATTCCAGTTTTTTACATACCAAGCATCCAGCGCCACGCGTTCGGCGTAGGTGGTGTCGTTGCGGCCCGATACTTGCCACAGGCCTGTTAGACCGGGGCGTGCTTCCAGATAGAAATCAACGTGATCGCCATAGCGTTCCAGTTCGGCAGTGATAATGGGGCGCGGGCCAACCAAGCTCATTTCGCCCTTGATCACATTCCAAAGTTGCGGGATTTCATCGAGGCTGGTTTTTCTTAAAAACTCGCCAATTGGTGTGATGCGTGGATCATTTTTAAGCTTAAAGTCTTTATCCCACTCGGCACGGGCCTCGCTACTGCTGGCGAGCAGTTTTTCTAGCACCTCTTGGCTATTAGAAACCATGGTGCGAAATTTCCAGCACTTAAATGGCTTGCCGTTAATGCCGACGCGCACATGGCCAAAAAAGATACTGCCAGGGCCACCTTGGCGTTTAATTTGCAGCGCCACATAGGCAAGTAAAGGTGAAAGCAGCAGCAGACCCACACTAGCACCAAATAAATCGAAAGCGCGTTTTAAGGTGGTCAGCGATTTAACTGACAGATTATTACGCACGCGTAGCAGCAGCACTTCATGGCTAAAGAAATGATGCGGCACTACGCCAAATAGCGGCAAGCCCGCGATCGGCGGGATGATGTGCATATCTTTGTATTTAAGCGAGAGCAGCTCAATTTGCGGGCCAAGACGGCGCAGCTCGTCTTCATCTACCGCCACAACGACATGAGGGCGGCCATTTAGATCCAGCCATGATAAAAGCCCCGCTTCATCGAGCTGAATGACTGGCCGAGTCTTGCCATCAATAGCCAGCTCGGCGGGATCATTTTTATTAATCGATAAAAAAGCCTGCACTTCAAAACCCAGCTGGCGTTCGCTATGCATGGCGCGGCAGGCATCGATGGCATTGCTGCTGGCCCCGATAATTACTGTTGGCAGCTGCCACAACGTTTTAGACAACAGCCAGTTTTTCATTTGCGAGCGTAAAAACGGCAAGAGCAGCAGCGCTAAGCTCCAGGACATCGGCCATAAAAAGCGCGATACCGTGAATTTACCCAGCAGCACCAGCATGCCGTTTAATAATGCCGCTAAGAGTAGGGCGCGTAGGATTTCCAGCAGCTCATCCCAAAACGGCAGGCGCAGGCTGTAATGGCCACGCCACCAAAAGTTGCCCACGGTGAGTAAGGCCAAAAAGAGAAAAGCGGTACTTTGCTGCGAGCCTTCCCACCACCACCAAGCGACAAAGTCGCCACCAATTCTTTGGTGGCGGAAAAAACTCAGCATGGCCAGCGCCACGCAAAATGACGCGGTAAGCGCAACAAAATCGGCCAGCGCCAATAAAGGCTTGGCCCTTTCGGCTTGTAAATGCTTATTCATTTTACTTCCTGATGTTTAAAGCAATTGTAGGGCGCACTCGAAGCGCTGCGTGCGACGGCTTTTAGTCGCGCGCGGAGCGCAGTGCGCCGTAGCGTTTATCATGTAATTCCATAAGCCCTATAAAGACTCGCCATCATCTTATCCAGCGAGTAATTCGTTTCAGCAAACAGCCTTGCTTGTGTGCCAAGCTTCTGTCGGGTGCTAAGGTCTTCGATCAGCGTGTTCAGATGCTTTACAAAGTCGCTGCTGTTTTCGCAGAGATAGCCATTTTCGCCGTCAATCACCAAATCTTTATTGCCCACCACATTAGTCGCCAATACGGGCAGGCCAGCGGCCATGGCTTCGATCACGGCGACGGGCAGGCCTTCCCAGCGCGAGGTTTGGATATAGATGTCTAAATTGGCTAGCAGCTCTAAAGCCTGGCTGCGATCTACCCAGCCGCTGAGTTTTACATTGGCATTTTTCAGGTTTTTTTCTGATGCCACATCGCCGCCGCCTATCCATACAAACTCGACGCCGGGCTGGGCCACTTGGCTGGCGATGCTGGCAAATAGCTCGGGATTGCGGGCCAAGGTGACTCGGCCCACGGTGCCGATGCGCACAATATCTTGATTACCTTTGGCGGGATGAATCGCCGCCAGATCGACCGCATTATTCACCACCACCACATTGCTGCTGAGATGGCTGCGGATTTCTGCGCCTTCGGAAGGCGAGCAGGCGATAAAGGTGGTGGGGATTTCTGAGAGGATTTTTTCGAACGTAAGGAAAATGGTATTTTTTAAACGCCCTTCAGCCCGCTGCAAAAATGACAGCCCATGCGGCGAGAAAAACCACCGTGGCGCAGTTTTGCCGCGAATAAATAAACTGACAATTCGCCCCAGCGCACCGGCCTTGGATGAATGCATATGCACTACATCGGGCTTTAACTCACGCAACCAATGGTAAAGCGCCCGACCCGCACGCCAGTCGGCCGCTGGGTTAATGGCGCGAACCATGGGCAGCTGAATAAAGCGGATGGCATCGACAAATAGCGCTCGCCAGTTATCCGGCGTTTCTTCGCGTACCGAATGAATAATGGTGACGTTATGGCCGTCTTTGGTCTGCGCATTGGCCATCGCCGACACCATAGACAGTGTGCCAGCGCCAAATGCCTCAACAATATGCACAATTTTAGCGGCGTGTTTTACGGGGATCAGGCTCATCGTTTTTTTGCTCTTAGTTTTAATTTGAGCTTAAACACCAGAGAATAGGGTAGCAAGAGTAAGAGTTGCGTTCTGGCCATGCCGATCAGGGCGGCAACGCTGCCATCGCTGTATTTCTTTTGCACCGCTAGGCGGGATTGGAGCTGCTGGCGGCGTTTACTCAGTGAAATGCCGCTTGGGTCTAGTTCGTAGCGGATCAGCACATCGGGCAGGTTGGCTACTTTAAATTGGCGGGTGAATTCACTAAACAGCGCATAGTCTTCTGCGGCAGGCATATCCAAAGGATAAGGGCCGGTGCTTGCTAAAGCCGCTGTTCTGAACATTACCGCCGGATGAATAAAGGCCGAGTTATTACGCATGGCGTGGCGAATAGCCGCGTGCTCACACGGGTGGCGCAGCACAAATTGCTCGGCACCAGCCTGATCGACAAAACTAGCCGCGCCGCCAAGCAGCATTACATCGGGGTGGCTCTTTAAAAAAGCGATTTGTTTGGCAAAGCGATCGGGCAGGTTTTCATCGCCACAATCCAAGCGGGCAATCAGCTCGTAGCCGCGAGAAGTAATCCACGTCAGGCCAGAATTGAGTGCGTGTTCAATGCCACGATTGGCCGGTAAATTTAAAAACCGCAGCTCGCCCTCTGCCTTGAATGCATTTCTGGCTACCGTATGCTCGATGGGCGCACGCGTGCTGCCATCGTCCACCACCAGCACATCACATTGCTCGCTGGGGCCGATGGAGGCGAGTGATTTAATCAGCCCGGCAGGATTATTAAAATGCGGTATCAGTAAAATAAGGCGTGTCATGTGTGCTTCTGTTTTTGCGAGTACTGGTTCGCGTTTAAATTAACAATTGTAGGGCAGGTGGAAATCCAAACTTAGGTAACTGAGTACGGGTCGCTGTTGTAGGTTGGGTTAGCAGTTTTATCGCGTAACCCAACATTCTATTTGCGCCGAAATGTTGGGTTACGCTGATTTGTCCGCTTAAAATCTGCGAATAAACCAGCTAACCCAACCTACGAAAGTACCACTCCCGCTGGTCTTGCTTAAGTTGATCGGCTCCCCACATCAATCAATCCCACTTCCCCATCCCCAGCAGGCGTTTGATTTTACGGGTGAAGCTGACCGGTAGGGCGAAGGATAGGCTGGCTTTGCTGATTTTTATGAAGGATCGCGGTGAATAATCAAAGTAGCGCCATAGCAGCTTGATTCGCATCGCTTGTTGCTGGCGGCGGTGGCTCATGGAGATGCCTGCGTCGTTATATTCGCTGCGGGTCAGTACTTCGGCCAAGTTGGCCGTTTGATAACGCGCCACAAAGCGCCAGAAATACGCAAAGTCTTCTGCGGCTTTACAGTCCGTCGGATAAAGCCCCAGCGCTTTTACACCAGCGGCCCTAAACATCACCGTAGGATGGGTAAAGGCATTGTCGTCGTGCATTTGTCGCACGATTTCATCGTGCGTCTGTGGCTGATTAATCGTAAAACGATCGCCACTGGCATCAAAAAACGTCACCGCACTACCTAATAAATACACATCCGAGTGGCTATCTAAAAAAGCCATCTGCTTAGTAAAGCGATCCGGCGCGCATAGATCATCGCAATCCAACCGGGCAATATATTCATATCCCGCCTCAAGAATCGCCTGCAAGCCGGTATTGAGCGCATGCTCGATGCCCTGATTGTGCGGTAAATAAATAAAATGTAGCTCTCCCTCCGCCTGCCAAGCTCTTGCACAAGCCGCTTCATCGATGCGCTGCCTGCTACTGCCGTCATCCACAATAAAAGCATCAATCTGCTCGTGCTCCCCCACAGACGCTAAAGATGCAGCAAGGCCCTGTGGATTATTAAAGTGAGGAATAAGTAAGGCCGTGCGGTTCATCGAAGCGCTTTGTGCAAAGAGAGGGCGCCATTTTAACGGGTTTTGCGGCTGGGCGTGCTGAGGTGAAATGTAAATTGGGCGGATTGATGTGGTGGGGTAGGTTGTAAGGCTAGGGTTGCATTTACACGACTGCTGACAGGCCTTTTGATGTAAGTACGATCGCGACTCGTTTCCTTTGCAAAAATGGCAGTTGCTCGCTGGCGGCCAAGCGGCCTTTAATCCTTGTGTTTCTTGTTTTTTAGTAGCACTAAGTGCTACTATTTAGCATGCTAAATTTATCAGAATCCTGTGCGCGGGCCTTTAAGACGGCTTGGTTTGCCAAGGCAGCGAAAAAAGCCCTTATCACGGATGTGGAGCTGTGCGATGCCATGCGGCAGGTGATGCAAGGTCAAACTGATGATTTGGGTGGCGGCGTTTATAAGAAGCGTTTGAACAGCAATAGACATCGCTCGATTATTTTGGCCAAAGCTGGGCGATATTGGGTGTATGAGTATCTATTTGCCAAAAAAGATCGTGACAATATTGAAGATGATGAGCTGGCCAGTTTTCGCGTGCTAGCCAAGGCGTATGCGGGGATGACTAACAGCCAGCTTACGCAACTATTGCAAGACCAAGATTTGATGGAGATATGTCATGAGCAAACCTAAATTCAAAAGTGAAGCTTTCGCTGTTATGCATGGATCGGCCAGTGCTTTGCTTAAAGTCGGTGCGATTGATAAAGCAACGATGCGCACTTTTGATGACTCCTGCCTTGCTGTGCCGCATGAGCTGGAGCCTGCCCAGATTAAACAGCTGCGCGAGCAGAATCATGTTAGCCAGCCTGTATTTGCACGTTATTTAAATACTAGCGAATCGACGGTGCAAAAATGGGAATCAGGCGCGAAGCGCCCTAGCGGTATGGCTTTGAAACTGCTTGAAGTGATTCAAAAGCATGGATTACAGGTATTGACCTAAGTGCTAAATATATTCATCCCCTTTAGTACCTAAAGCCTCCAGTGCAACGATCTTACGAGGCTGTTTTGTAACTACCCAAACCCGTGCGTCTCAAGCTAAGGTCGAACACCACACAAAGTATGGTTTTTCGTAGGGTGTGTAAGTCGTTTTTCTTGCGCACCGGCATTCGGTGCGCAACGACTTCGTCGTTGTACACCCTACGAAACTATCCCTTACAAAGCCCCCAATCTCCCCGCCCTAAAATCCGCCACCGCCTGCGAAATTTCTGTCTGCGAGTTCATCACAAAGGGGCCGTATTGCACGATGGGCTCTTTGAGTGGTTGGCCTGCGAACAGCAGTACGCGGCTAGCGGCTGGGCTTTGGATGCGGATGCCGTCGCTCTCCGCTTCGTTGGCAAAAATGGCCAGTTGCTCGCTGGCGACCGCGCTGCCTTCAACTTCTACATCGCCACGATAAACATAGATAAAGGCATTGTGTCCGGCAGAAATCGCTTGGGTAAATTCGCTGCCTGCGGGCAGATGCAAATCTAAATACAGCGCTTGGGTGGTGGCTTTTTCGACGAGGCCTTTGGTGCCGTGGCTTTGGCCTGCGATCACATGTACGGCCACACCCGCGTCTGTTACTACGCTGGGTACGGTTTTAAAATCCCGATACCAAGGCGCACTCATTTTCTCGTTTGCTGGCAGGTTTAGCCATAGCTGAAAGCCTTCCATGCGGCCGTTTTCTTGCTCGGGCATTTCAGAATGCACCACGCCGCTGGCTGCGCTCATCCATTGCACTCCGCCGTTTTCTAAGAGGCCTTCGTGGCCCGCGCTGTCTTTGTGGCGCATTTTGCCAGCAATCATATAGGTGACGGTTTCAAAACCTCGGTGGGGATGCTCTGGAAAACCGGCCAAATAATCTTGTGGATCGTCACTTTTAAAGGCGTCGAGCATTAAAAACGGGTCGAGTCTTTGTTGCAAAGATTGGGTTAGCGCACGGTTAATTTTAACCCCCGCACCTTCCATCACTGGGCGTCCTTGTACTTTTCTTTCCAAAGCGCGTGGACGAGTTACAAGTTCGGTGTTCATGGTGTATCTCCATTTATTAACTGTGCAAACAAAACTGCAATCTAAACCTAAATCTTGAACCACAGAGAACACGGAGGACACAGAGTTTCACGGAGAAAATCAAGGAGACTAAAATAGCCAATATATTTGAATGATCTACTTCGGCATTTTTATCTGTTTTTTCTCTATTTTTTTGTTTTTAACTCCGTGTTCTCTGTGTCCTCCGTGGTTCAAGATTTGGGTTTTTGTGAGTTGCTTTGCCTTAAGCCACCGCGAGTTCGATTTCGCTGTGGGCTTGGCTGATGCCTTTGTTTTGCATTTCATCGCCCATATTCAGGCCTTCGGCGTAGATAAATTCCACACGGCTCATGCCTAAAAAGCCTAAAACGGTACGCATATAATCGGCGATGGTGTCGCCCGCGGTGCCGCGATGTACGCCGCCACGGGTGAGCACCACATAAACTTGTTTGTCAGTCAGCAAGCCTTCTGGGCCATTCGCGCCGTATTTAAAGGTGACGCCTGCGCGGGCAATCGCGTCTATCCAGTTTTTAAGCTGGGCGGTGATGCCAAAGTTATACATCGGGGCGGCGATGATTAAGGTGTCAGCCGCTTGTACTTCAGCGATTAAAGCGTCGCTACGGGCAACGCTGGCGGCTTGCTCTGCGCTGCGTGCTTCGGCGGTAGTCATCAAAGCGCCTAAAGTGGCTTCATCCAGTACCGGATGTGGGTTGATGGCTAAATCACGCAAAACTAATTTTGAGCCTGCATTGCCAGCAAGTAGTTTTTCAGCCAGCACATTAGCCAGTTGGGTAGAAAAAGCACCGTTGCTACGTGCGCTGGAGTTGATTTGTAAGATGTTCATGGCTTGATCTCTTCTGTGCTGCGTTGGAATGACGCTAATGTAACTCCTTCGATAAATGGGCAGAAGTCCATAAAATGGATAGTATTGTTCCATTGATGGAACAATGGTGCTGGCCCTAAATGAAAATCGAAGCCAATGATTTAGTGTTGTTTGCCAGAGTGGTTGAGTGCGGCAGCTTTAGCCGTGCGGCTGAGCGTATCGGCCAGCCTAAATCGACCGTATCGCGGCGGATTGCCAATATGGAAACGGCACTGGGCGAGCGGCTTTTGATACGCAGCACACGCAAATTGATGTTGACCGAGTTTGGCCAGCATGTGCTCGATCATGGCCGGCAAATTGCCAGCGAAGTGGATGCGGCGGTGGCTTTGGTTGAGCACCGGCAAGCCGAGCCAAGCGGTTTGTTGCGAATATCTATGCCGGGGGATATGGCGGGCTGGTCTATGGAAAATTTCTTAAGCGATTTTAGCCAGCGTTATCCTTTGATCCGGCTGGAGATTGATATCTCGCCACGCAGGGTGGATATCTTGGGTGAAGGCTTTGATCTGGCGATCAGAATCGGCGATCTACCTAGTGATGCACATCTTTCTGCGCGGCGATTAGCGCTGTTTAGTACGGGCCTTTATGCAGCGCCGCAATATATTGCCCAGCGAGGTTTGCCAGAGCACCCCGATCAGTTGGCCACGCACGATATCTTGGGTGTATTAAGCCGTCAGGGTGGCGCGATGTCTTGGGCTTTACAGCGGGGTAAGGCGCTGCATCATTTTCAGCCGGTGGCTAAATTCAGTATTAATTCGCCTCAGCTCTTAGTGCGCTTGGCGTGCCAAGGCTTGGGGGTGCTGGCGGTCACCGAATCATTTGCCAAGCCTTATTTACAGCAGGGTAAGCTGGTGCGTATCTTGCCAGAATGGTGTTTGCCTGCCGTGCCTGCCTGGGCGGTTTTTCCTGAGCGGCGGCTGATGCCCGCTAAAACGAGGGTGTTTTTAGATCAGTTAGAGCATGTTTTACAGTCCGATTAGTGTTTTTATGTGGGGTGTCGGTGTTTGTATTCATTTTGGAGTAATTTTATTATTAATAATCTCTTTTTATGATTTCAATCTTTGTAAAAATATTGACGATTGAATAAGCACTTGGCAGTATTGAATGAATAGGGTTTTGGGGCGGAACTCTTTGAGGCAAGCTCCCTTCTTACCGTGTGTGGGCTGAGCGATTGAAGGATGCAGCCCAAGTAGTTACTTATTTAAACTAGAAAGGATTAAAAATGGCTATTTCATTAAACAAAGGCGGCAATCTTTCCCTCTCTAAAACAGAGCCTGGCCTGAAATCGATTTTGCTTGGCTTAGGCTGGGACGCTCGTTCTACCGATGGCGCGGCTTTTGACTTAGACGCGACGGCATTTTTGCTTGGGGAAAATGGCAAAGTGCGTGGCGATGCCGATTTCATTTTTTACAATCAACTGAAATCGAGCTGCGGCTCGGTTGAGCACACCGGCGACAATCGCACTGGCGCTGGCGACGGTGACGATGAAGCGCTCAAAATCAATTTAGATAATGTGCCAGCAGAGATTATGCGGGTTGCCGTGTGTGTCACCATTCATGATGCTGAAGCACGTAAGCAAAACTTTGGTCAGGTGAAAGACGCATTTATGCGCGTGGTGAATCTGGATAACAATGTAGAAATCGTGCGTTTTGATTTATCAGAAGATTACAGCACCGAAACCGCCATGATTTTTGGTGAAGTGTACCGCCACAATGCCGAGTGGAAATTCAAAGCGGTAGGTCAAGGTTTTGCGGGTGGCCTTGGCCCTCTGTGCGCGCAATTTGGTATTTCAGCAAGCTAAATCACCATTGGCTTGGCTTACTTTGGTTTGCAGATTGATATCAGCAAATCATTTAAGGACTTGGTTCATATTACTTTCCCAAAATGCCTACCCGTCATCCTCTAGTGTTTTTATCGGGGATCCAGCAACACAGCTGGATTCCCGCCAAAGGCATTCGGGAATGACGGTAAAGCCATATTGGGATTTATTTCGAGCCGTATCTTAGGGTCTGTTGACGTTTCATTCATAATTGCGCTGAGCCGTGAATGAAACGTCAACAGACCCTAAGCCAAGCTACCCATTTCTTCCGTATTTCTCCTATCGTCTGTTAATGGTGTTTTGTAAGGAATTCATATGGCTCTGTCTCTAAAAAAAGGCCAAGGTATTAGCCTCAAAAAAAATGAGCATGATCTCTCTACCGTGACCATTGGTCTGGGGTGGGATATTCGGCAAGAAAAGAAAGGGTTTTTGGGCGGCTTATTTGGTAAAAAAGAAGAAGAATACGATTTAGATGTGATTGCGTTTCTTTGTGGTGCTGATGGCAAGGTGCAGAATTTTGGCGGTACCGAAGGCGGGCGTTCTACCTTGGTGGGCGGCGATATTATCTTTTTTAACTCTCTGCGCCATCATTCCGGCCAGATCTGGATGACGGGGGACAATCGCACTGGCGCGGGCGATGGGGACGATGAGCAGGTGATCGCCCGGCTGAATGATTTACCTGAACAATATGCAAAAGTGGTGTTTGTGGTGCAAATTTATAATGCAGCAGAAAACGGCCAAAGCTTTGGCAAAGTGCAAAATGCGTTTATTCGTGCAGAAGATGGCAAAGGGCAAGAGATGGTGCGCTTTGATTTATCTGGCGGTGCTCAATATGAAAATTGCCGCTCTATGCTGTTTGCAGAGTTGATTCGTGAGGATGGTGGCTGGAAATTCAATGCAATTGGCGAGCCATCGCAATCAGATTCATTTGTTGAATGGTTAAAACAATATAGTTGAGCATGCGTTAATTGATTTGATCGCATTATTCCCGCACAGAGCCTGCCCTCGAGTGTTGTAGTTGGGGGTGGGAATTCAATATTTGTACGTCATCCCAGGCAAAAGCATTTGGGGATGGCGAGTTTCATCGCTTCCCTAAGAGAGCATCATGAGCAGACGCCTTCCCGTTTACATTCTTCTTGATACATCCGGCTCTATGCGTGGCGAGCCCATTCACTCGGTGAACGTGGGCTTGCAAGCTATGCTGAGTGCGCTTAGGCAGGATCCTTACGCTTTAGAAAGCGTGGCGCTGTCGATTATTACTTTTGATTTAGAAGCGCGCGAATACCTGCCCTTAACGCCACTGGCGGATGTGCAGCTGCATGATGTGAGCTCGCCTAATGCCGGGGCCACTTTTATGGGCGCTGCATTGGAGCTGCTGCTTGAGTGCCTTGCGCGCGATGTGCAAAAAAGCAGCGAAGATGAAAAAGGCGATTGGCGTCCGCTGATGTTTTTAATGACCGACGGCAGCCCGTCTGATCTGCACGCTTACAGACAAGCGATTCCAGCGATTAAGCAGTGTCAGTTTGGGGCCATTATTGCGTGTGCCGCAGGCCCTAAGGCCAAGCAAGAATATTTGCTAGAGCTAACTGATCGCGTCGTCACGCTGGACACCCTAGATGCCTCGGCGTTTTCCGGCTTCTTTAAATGGGTTTCTGCCAGCGTAGCCGTAGGCAGCAGCAGCGCGGGCGTCGCTAATGATGTGGCTTTGCCGCCTCCACCACCGGAAATCCATTTGGTTCTGTAGCCCCGTATTGCCCACGCTAAGGTATCAAGTGAAGACAATGATATGTGGTGCAATTTTTGTAGGGCGGGTGCAACCCGCCGGACTTTGGCATGAAATGCTAAGAAAAGCGGCGGGTTGCACCCGCCCTACAAAGAAGTAAGCACTGGCAAACGCGTATCTTTCAAAGCGACGAATTTAATTAAAAGAGCAAAACCATGCGCAGATTGCCGGTATTTTTTGTTTTGGATTGTTCCGAATCGATGGTGGGCGATAGCCTGCAAAAAATGGAAGATGGCTTGCAAGCTATCGTTCGCGCGCTCAGAACCGATCCTCATGCCTTAGAAACGGTTTATATCTCGGTGATTGCCTTTGCGGGCGTGGCTAAAACCATTGCCCCCTTGGTTGAGCTGGTTTCTTTTTACCCGCCCAAATTGCCGCTTGGTGGGGGAACCAGTTTAGGCGTGGCATTAGAAACGCTGATGGCCGAGCTAGATACCGCTGTGGTGAAAACCACGCCCGATCGCAAAGGCGATTGGAAGCCGATTGTTTACCTCTTTACCGATGGTCGCCCAACCGATAATCCCAATACGGCCATTGATCGCTGGAATGCCAAATACGCCAAAAAAGCCACGCTGATTGCGGTGGGTTTGGGCCAGTCAGTTGATTTTGAAACGCTGCGCAGACTAACCGACAACGCCATGATGTTTGAAGACACGCAGGAAGGCGACTTCAAAAAGTTTATTAACTGGGTAACTGCTTCAGTGGTTGCTCAAAGCAAAAGCGTGGGGGAAAGCGATGCGCAATCTCTGGCCAATATCGATGCCAGCCTGATGCGTATTTTCAAAAATCCACCCTCAAAACAAGCCGATGAAGCCTGCATCACCTTGGTAGGCCGCTGCCAGAAAACCCGCAAACCCTATTTGATGAAGTACGACCGGGCCATTCAGGATGTAGCAACCAGAGATTTTAAGCTGCAAGTATCACGCTTTGAAATTGCGGGCTGCTACCCGCTGGAAGAAGATTATTTTATTTGGTCTGATCCACGTGCCATGGATCTAAAAGTAAATAGCGCAGATTTAATCGGCACACCGGGCTGCCCACACTGCGGCAACTTCACCGCCTTTGCCGCCTGCGGCTGTGGAAAACTCATGTGCATCAACGGCCCAGAAGAAGGCTTTTGCCCCTGGTGCAAAAAATTAGTCTCGTTTAGTTGTTCTGGAGACGAAGATGGCTTTGATGTAGGGCGCGGGAGAGGGTGATTTTTTTCTAGCCCTATAGGCATCACTAAAGACAACAACATAGCAAAAATGATTTTTATAGGGTGTGCAAGTCGTTTTTCTTGCGCACCGCCCTTTGGTGCGCAACGACTGCGTCGTTGTACACCCTATAAACTCGATTCACTCTATGGCAGAAACTTATCTTGATGCTTATAGGGCGATGGTTTTTCTAGCCCCTCCCCATTTAGGGGGAGGGGGTGGGGAGACGGGACGTGCCAAGGCCCACGATTTATAAATGACACATCCCCGTGGCCCTTCCACCGGGAACACACGAGACTGCTATGCACCTTCCTTCTGATGCAAATTCCTCGCCTGAATCCGCTCCTCTTCATTTATCCAATAAGCCCGGCGCAATACCGCCTGCTGGCACGGTGGCGAGCCAGCCGCTGGGTGCCAAGGTGGTTTTTCAAGCACCTAATGCTAAGGCGGGGCAGGCTTATTGCGGCAAGTTGCGTGAAGTGGCGGGCAATAGTCGAGCCTTGCAGTTTAAAGAGATTGGCTTGCCTGCCGCTCTGACGCTGACTTTGAGCGAGGAGGGAGAATTACAGGGGCAGCCTGCTGTGGCTGGCGATCATCTCATTACTTTTCAGTGGACAGAGGATGGCTTGCGGTGGCGTGCTGGCCAATGCGTGCTGCTGGTGAACCCTGATCCGCGCAGCCTGTGGCAAATCAATGAGCCAGCCAGTGACGCGATCTACCCCAAGCCGCATAGCGCCGCGCAGGCACTTCATGCGGGCGATTTAAATATCGCTGCCGCCAGCCGCCGTGGCCGCTCGCACGAGCATGCGGGCCTTTTTAGAGATGATGATTTTTTTGTGCAGCACGATGTCGCATCGGGCTGGAGCGTGCTGCTGGTGGCCGATGGTGCTGGCAGTGCCAAGTATTCTCGTTGGGGCGCAAAGCGGGCGGTAGATACGGCGGGTGAGCATTTGCTGGCCGTCTTAAAAGGGGATCTTGGAGCCAGCATCAACCATGCCTTGCAAGCTTGGGATGCTGATTCAGAATCTACCAGCGGGCAAATTGGCAGGCAGTTTCATTCCTTGTTTTACGATGCAGCTACTTTGGCGGTGGACGCCATCGAGCAAGCCGCAATATCACAGCAAAGCGACGCCAAGGATTACGCAACGACACTTTTAGCTGCGGCGGTTAAGCAGGAAGGTGAGCAAGTCTTTTTAGCCACATTCTGGATAGGCGACGGGGCGATTGCCGCTTATGGGCCGCGCGGCAAAGTGCGGCTGATGGGCCTGCCGGATAGTGGTGAATTTGCCGGGCAAACGCGCTTTCTAGACCGCGCCGCCTTAGCTTCAGAGCGCTTTGCGCAGCGGGTAAAAATTGGCCGTTATACCGATGTTTCGGCCATTGTTTTGATGAGTGACGGTATTTCAGATCCAAAATTTGAAACAGATAAAGGCTTAGCCAGCGGCGATAAATGGGACGCCCTCTGGGACGAAATCGTCCCTTGCCTTGCGGCGGATCAGCCAGAGCAAGGCCTGCTGGATTGGATGGGATTTTTTATCCCCGGCCACCATGATGACCGAAGCATGGCGCTGCTTTGGAGGTGAGATGTTAAAACCCAAATCTTGAACCTCTTCGGTCCCAGAGAACACGGAGTTTCACGGAGAAAACCTAGTAATGTAGGGTGGGCAGGTTTTTATGCCCACGCGTTCATGCGCGATTCACTTTTGTCATGGAACGAATCAGTTTTTATAGGGTGTACAACGACGCAGTCGGAGCGCAAAAGGGCGGTGCGCAAGAAAAGCGACTTGCACACCCTATGAAAAACAGCTTTTTTGCTATGTTTTTTTCTTTAGTGATACCCCCTAAAGGTTTTCTCCGTGTCCCTCCGTTTCCTCCCAAACTCCGTGGTTCAAGATTTGGGTTTTAGATCTCAAGATTTGGGTTTCTTCACAAGTTGACTTGCAGCAGGCAATCAGGAGCTAGGTATGGCGAAGGTAATTCAGTGCCGCACATTGGATGGGCAGCTGGTTGAGTTTGTAGATGAGATGATTGCTTCTGGGGCGATGAAAGAGGTTTATTTTTCGCCGGATAAGTCTTATGTAGTGGCGTTTTATAAGAAGCAGCAAGATGCCCAAGCGCTTGAGCGGCTGCAGATGATTATTGGCAAATACCGCGAGGGAATCTTTAATCAGGTGGGCGGTGATTACTGGAAGAACCTGTTTTGCTGGCCAACGGCGCTTCTGGAGTACGAAGGCAAGCTTGGGTTGATTGCACCTACTTACTCTAAGCATTTTTTCTTTGAATTCGGCTCCAAAAATCATGACATGCTCGAGATCAAGGGCAAGGAAAAAGAAGGTAAGTGGTTTGCTGCCGCCAATTTGCGCCAGCGTTTTGTCGATCAGCGCGAGCTGGGTGATTGGCTTAGCCATTTAAAGATTTGTGTGCTGATTGCCCGCGCGGTGCGCCGTATGCATATGGCTGGGCTGGCGCATTCTGATTTGTCGTATAAAAACGTACTGGTCGATCCGTCGGGGGGCTTTGCCTGCGTGATCGATGTGGATGGCCTAGTGGTGCCGGGCCGCTATCCGCCGGATGTGGTGGGTACGCCTGATTTTATTGCGCCCGAAGTGGTCAGCACCAGTCATCTGGCTAAGGGCGATCCGCAGCGCAATTTACCGCGCCGCGAAACAGACCAACATGCGCTGGCCGTGTTGATTTATATGTATTTGCTGTATCGCCACCCTCTGCGCGGCGGCAAAGTGCACGATATGGATGATGAGCAGCGGGACGAAGCGCTTGCTATGGGCGAGCGTGCGCTGTTTATTGAACACCCTAGCGATTCAAGCAATCGCATCAATCTGAATGACGCCAAGCCGACTGAGCTGCCGTGGGCCGACAGCAGCAAGCTGCCTTACACCCTAACCGGCCCTTATCTAGCGCCATTGTTTAAACAAGCTTTTGTTGACGGTCTGCATCAGCCTAATCAGCGCCCATCGGCCAATGATTGGGAAACGGCACTGCTTAAAACCATTGATCTAGCGCTGCCTTGCCGTTGCGAGCAAAAATGGTTTGTGTTCGATAATTCTACCCAGCCAGCCTGCCCGTTTTGCGGCTCGGCTTATCACGGCCAGCTGCCGGTGCTTAATCTGTATTCATCCCGCCAGGAAGGGCAGTTCCGGCCTGATAACCACCGGCTGATGGTTTGGGAAGGACAATCGCTTTACGCTTGGCACGCCAACTATTTGCTAGCCCCAAATGAAAAACTGGCGGATGAACATAAGCCGCGCGTGGCCTACTTTATTTTTTATCGCAATGTGTGGTGGATTTTTAATGTCGGCCTGCCCGATTTAATGGATGTGGTAACTAAAAAAACAGTGGCTATTGGCGGCAAACTGGAGCTAAAAGACGGCCAGCAAATTCTGCTAGATAAGGGCGAGGGAGGCAGGCTGGTGGTGGTGCAGATGGTGGGCGAGGCGTGTAGGTAGGCTGTGCTCATCAACTGAAGCCTCTGGCGTCATTCCCGCGAAGACGGGAATCCAGCTGCGCTGCTGGATCCCCGATAGTCGGGGATGACGGGCTTTTGATAAGGCCGTCGCGCTTAAGTGCATGCCTATAGGCGACAGCCAAGGATAAGCAGCAGGCAAAATGCAGCAGGCAAAATAAATGCAGGTGGATGAAACTTCTATGCCCTTGTCCTGTCTTTTGTAAGCACATGATCTTTATGAGTTGGCGGATGTTTTGTTTGTACTTGTCTAATTACTGATGATCAAAGCAAGAAATTATTAATAATTATAATTACTTATCTTGCTTCGCTTGAAAATGGCAGAGGGCGAACAGATCTATAAGGTCTGGCCGCTTAAGGGAAAAACTGTGCTATTTTTGGCCCGAGTGAAAGATGCTAAATAGATGATTTTTGGTATTATTGGGTTTGATGTGTGTTCTTTGTAAGAGTGTCGCCGTTTTTCGTAAGGCGTATCGTTGATTTTTTAAAGGAATATCGTTCATGGCTATTAGTCTACAAAAAGGCGGCAACGTCAATCTAAGTAAAGAAGCGCCTTCCCTTCAAAAGCTAGTGCTTGGTTTGGGCTGGGATCCACGCGTTACCGATGGTTCTGCTTTCGATTTGGATGGCAGTGCTTTTATGCTCAAAGCAGACGGCAAAGTTCGTGCTGATTCTGATTTCATTTTTTACAATAACTTGAAATCAACTGACGGCTCAGTGACCCACGCAGGTGACAACACCAGCGGACAAGGCGATGGCGATGATGAAAAAATCGTGATTGACTTGGCTTTAGTGCCTGCAGAAATTGAAAAAATCACCGTTGGCGTGACGATTCATGATGCCGAAGCACGTAAGCAAAACTTTGGTATGGTAGGCAAAGCGTACATCCGCTGCCTTGATGCCAATGGCGATAAAGAAATCGCTCGTTATGACTTGTCTGAAGACAGCTCAACAGAAACCGCCATGGTCTTCGGCGAAATCTACCGTGCTGGCGCAGAGTGGAAATTCAAAGCGGTAGGTCAGGGCTTTGCGGGTGGCTTAGGCCCACTGGCACGCTCTTTCGGTATTAGCGCTTAAAAAGGGCAGCTTGATGACCTTACTTGCAAAGGGCCAACGCCTGAAGATTCGGGATTTGGTTTCGACGGGCGCCTTTCAAGTGGGTCTTGTTGCCGAAGGTTTGCCAGTCGATTTCGCCTGCTTTGGGCTGGATTCGGCTGGCAAATTATCTGACGATCGATATATGACGTTTTTTAATCAGCCACGTAGCCCTTGCGGCGGCGTTGAGCTGTGTAAAACGCCAGCGGATGCAGTAGGTTTTGCTTTCCAGCTCGATCAATTACCCCTCAGCATTGAGCGGGTAGTGGTGGCGGTTAGTGCGAGCGAAGATGGGGCGATGTCGGCTTTACGCTCTGGTTATTTAAGAATTATTGAGGGAGAGCGTGAACATGCCCGCTTTCCTTTTTTGGGATCTGATTTTTCTGCCGAGCGCGCTTTAATGCTGGGCGAGTTTTATCGTAAAGAGGGCGATTGGCGTTTTATGGCCGTGGGTCAAGGCTTTGATGGCGGGATGGATGCTTTAGTGAGGCATTTTGGTGGCAGCGTCGAAGATGATCCGCTGCCGGTTAAGGTGTCTTTAGAGAAAAAAATAGCCAGCGAAGCGCCGCAGCTGGTCAATTTACATAAGGCTGCGGGTGTTTCGCTGCAAAAAGCGGGCTTAGAGCGCCATCGCGCCAGAGTCTGTTTATGCCTTGATATTTCCGGCTCAATGAGTGCCCTGTATAAAAAGGGGCTAGTACAATCTTTTGCAGAGCGCATCCTTGCATTGGCTTGTCAGTTTGACGATGACGGTGCCATTGATGTGTTCTTGTTTGGCGAAAAGGTCCATCAGCCAGCACCGATGGAACTCGCTAATTTTCAGGGCTATATCCAGCAGATTATCCAGCGCCACCCCTTAGAAGGCGACACGCGCTACGGGCGTGCGATGGAGGCGATTCGCAAATTTTACTTTCCAGAAAACGCAGCTGGTGAATGCCAAGGGGTGAGTAAAGCCAGCCAGCCGGTCTATGTGATGTTTGTAACCGATGGATCGACTTCTGATAAAGCACTGACCGAAAAGCAATTGCGCTGGTCGAGTAAAGAGCCCATTTTCTGGCAGTTTATGGGGATTGGTAAGGGCAGAAAATCGAAGAATAAACGCTTATTGGCGTTTGCCGATTCTGATTTCCCCTTTCTAGAAAGCCTTGATGATTTACCAGGGCGCTTGATTGATAATGCCGATTATTTCTCGCTGAGCTCCCCTGATGAGTATTCAGATGCCGCGCTGTATGACCTGCTCATGACTGAATACCCTGGCTGGCTAAAGCTGGCTACTCAGCATGGGCTGATTTAAATAATTTGTGTGAAACAAAAACGTATAAAGGTGTTGCTGACTAATGACTGTATTTACTGCTACCGGTGATGTTGATCCGTTTTTGCATGTGTCCTTACAAAAGGGCGACAAGATCTATTGCGAATCTGATGCAATGGTGATGATGGAAGCCAATCTAGATTTGAAAGGCAGTATGAATGGCGGGATCGGCGGGGCGATTATGCGTCGTTTTGCTAATGGCGAGTCTTTCTTTCAGCAGCAAATTGAGGCGGTAAGGGGGGAAGGCGATTGCCTGTTGTCCCCAACACTGCCAGGCGCTTTGCGCGTTATTGATGTGGGTACAAAACAGTATTTATTAAACGATGGCGCTTTTGTTGCGGCAACATCGGGCACAGAAATGAAAGTGCGTACGCAAAGTATTGGCAATGCGCTCTTTGCCCAGTCTGGCGGTTTTTTTATTATGGAAACCTCCGGCACGGGGCAGGTGGTGGTATCGGGCTTTGGCTCGATGTTTGAGCTGGATGTCGCGCCCGGCAAAGATGTGATTATCGATAACTCGCATGTGGTGTGCTGGGACAATAATTTGCAATACGAAATCTCTGTGACCACAGGCAATACCGGCGGTGGCTTGGGCGGCATGCTGGGTAATTTGGTCAATAGCGTGACCAGTGGCGAAGGCATTGTGTTGCGTTTTAGCGGCACAGGTAAGGTATTTATTTGCTCTAGAAACCGTGATTCTTTTGCCGAGTGGCTGAAGAAAAAGACCGGCGTTTAAATTAAAAATGGCCTAACGGCCTTTGTATGGCGGGTGAAGCCAGCGGATTTTTCAGCATCGCTCGCGGGTTTCACCCGCCATACGAAAAACATTTCACTTAAGTTGATAGGATTGGGGTGAAATCCGTCGTTTGACTAGTATTTCATGTCCTCATTGGCGGGTTTTACCCGCCCTACAATACTTACCATCAAGGAGTACAGCATGGCGATTAACCTCGAGAAAGGCCAAAAGATTTCCCTCGATAAAGAGGCTGGCGTTACATTAAGCAAGATCATCATGGGCCTTGCCTGGGATGCGGTGAAGTCCAAAGGTTTCCTGGGCTTTGGCGGCAGCGCACCGGATATCGATCTAGATGCGTCTTGCATTTTGTTTGATGAGCAAAATCATCCGATTGATGCAGTATGGTTCCGTCAGCTGAAATCTAAAGATGGCTCAGTGATGCATACTGGTGATAATCGCACTGGGGACGGCGATGGCGATGATGAGCAAATTGTGGTTGATCTGAGCCGCGTGCCTGCCAATGTTAAAAGCTTGGTATTCACGGTGAATAGCTTTACTGGCCAGAATTTCTCGCAAATTGCCAATGCCACTTGCCGTATCCTGAATGCGAACGACAATAAAGAAGTCGCACGTTTTAATCTGACCGCTTTGGGCTCGCACAATGCGCAAATTATGGCCAAGCTGTATCGCCATAATAATGAATGGAAAATGCACGCCATCGGTGAAATTGGCAATGGCCGCACCTTTGATGAGCTGATGCCGCAAATTACACCGCATTTATAATTTTTTCTAAGAAAAGCACGGCTGGTAAGCGTTGATTGTGATTTTGTATGGTGGGTGAAAACCCGCCGTTTGCAATGCTGTTTGTGGCGGGTTTTACCCTTCCCATGAAATGACATCGAGCTTGCTTGGCCTTGCGATTAATCGCGCCTTAAGGTTCCCATGCAGCACGTCTGGTTTAATAAAACATTTTCATCTGTTGCCGCCGCCATCAGCCTCATTCGTGAGGCTGATGTTCTTGGTGAATATCATATTGTATCTAGCCATACCAATCCGTATTCAGCGGCTTTTCAAGAAGCGCACGAATCTGCGGTTGAGCCTTCTGGTTTGCAGGGCGAAGTGTATCTGGCTTGGTGCTTACAATTTTGTCTTGATCACGCCATTACGATTTTTATCCCCGGTAAGGAAGCGGTATTAATCAGTGCAGAGCGTGAGCGCTTTGAGCAGCAGGGCACGCGTGTTTTATCCGTGGCCTCAGCTGAAATGCTGGAGCTGCTGCACGATAAGGCGGCGTTTTATCAAGCGGTTGATTTGCCGCTCACGCCACCGGCCGCATTTCGGGTTGTGGAAACGGCAGAGCAGTTTGAAGAGGCTTATCGAGCGCTTAAGCAAGATCACGCCAAGCTCTGTATTAAGCCAGCCAAATCGGTGTTTGGCTTGGGCTTTGCGGTGATTGAAGAAGAGCGATCCAGCGCGCAGCTCTTGGTAGAAGGCGTGCAATACCATATTGGTTTGGATGATTTGCGTCGTGGTTTTGCCGCAATGGGCACTTTTAAAACCATGATTGTCATGGAATATCTTGATGGACATGAATACAGCGTGGATTGCGTTGGCGACAATGGCCGCCTGGTATGTGCCGTGCCGCGTAAAAAAATGAAGCAAGCTGGCCGTGGCCAGATGATCGAGATGCGCAGCGATATTTTAGATAGCGTGCGTCAGCTGGCTAAAACCTTTGGTTTGAATGGCAATTTCAATGTGCAATTCAAAGAAAGAGCGGGTGGCCTTGGTCTATTAGAAATTAATCCTCGCATGTCAGGCGGTATCGCTATGGCCTGCCTTGCCGGAGCTAATTTACCTTACCTCGCTTTGGCTGGCTTTGATCGCGGTTTTGAGCACTTACATGTCCCGGAAGTGCGGCATGGAATCCGGGTTGCAGAGTTAGGCCGTGCTGCCATACTGGCGGATGCCGAAGTGCAGGTCATGGCACCTGAAGCTGAAGTCTCATGTGCGGCGCTCTAATGACTGGCCCGCATACCATTAAAGTTGAATTGCCTACCGGGCTGATGGAGCTCAGCGTTGATGCGGGTGCATTCAGCGTGGACGAGCTGATGGGCTTTGCTGCACGCGCCAACGCCAAGCGGGGGTTTCTGTTTTTAAGCAAGGTGCTGGGTAAGCACTGGCCGGTGCGCCCCTCGCTCATGCGTAAAATCCATATGGATTTGGCCGGGCAAGTACCGGCCGATTTAGCCGGCCCTGTGGTGTTTATTGCCATGGCCGAGACGGCGATTGGCTTGGGGCAAGGGGTTTTTGAGGCTTATAAAAGCGCTCACCCAGTTACAGAAGCGCTGTTTTTGCATACCTCGCGTTATCACGTGGGTGGCGCAGAGATTATCGAATTTTCCGAGGCACACAGCCACGCGCCACGGCAGTTTTTGCATATGCCGCAAGATGCCGAGCTGCGAGCACTGCTACTCAGCGCTAAATCCCTCGTGCTGGTGGACGATGAAGCCAGCACCGGAAATACCTTTTTAAATTTAAGCAATGCTTGTCGGGCACTCAATCCCCATATCGAGCACGTCCACCTTGCTACCATTACTAATTTTATGGGCAAGGCCGCGAATGAGGCTTTATCGCAGCGCTTTGGGGTTCCCGTATCGATTGCCGCCAGCTTAAGCGGTGAATATGTGTTTACAGCTGGCAACTTGCAGCCGTCCAGTGCAGCGGCGCAGGTGTTTGAGGCGCACGCTGATCGAGGCGCAAATGGCGATTTTGGCCGCTTGGGGCTGAATCGTGCGCTCGCAGCGCCGCATGCTTTGGCGCAAAAATTAGCTGCTGGTATTAAGGCCGGCGAGCAGGTATTGGTTTTAGGCACGGGCGAGTTTATGCATCTGGCTTATCTGCTGGGCAGCGCTTTGGAAGCCTTGGGAGTCGATGTGCTGGTGCAGTCGACCACACGTTCCCCGATCCTGAAATGGGGCGCGGTGAGCCAAGCTTTAAGCTTTGCCGATAACTATGGCGAAGGGGTGGCAAACTATATTTATAACGTCACACTCGGCCAGTACGATCATGTATTAGTTTGTCATGAAACCCCGCCCAATGAAGCGCTGTACAGCACGGCGCAAGCCGTAGGCGGCCGTTTATTCCATTTTTTATCTGAGAATCATATTGAAGAAATATCTGTTCGTTGATCTGGACGACACCTTATTCCAAACGCTAGGCAAGTGCGCTGGAGTAGATGATTTACGTCCGGTCGGCTATCTGAAAGACGGCGTGGCGATTTCATTTACTACGCCTCGCCAGCGTGCGTTTTTTGAAATGATGAGCGCTTCCATGACGCTGATCCCAAGCACCGCGCGCAATCTAGATGCTTTGCGCCGAGTTGATTTACCTTTTAATAGTTATTCCATCATCGATTACGGCGGCGTGGTGCTCAAGCCCTGTGGCAGTGTGGATGAGTTTTGGCTGGAAAATATGCGTGTGGATATGGAGCAGGCATTGCCAGGCTTGCATGCGGTGATGGCAGTGATTGATGATTATTGCGAAAAAGTGGGCTTAAAGGGCCGCGCTCGTTTGGTTGAGGATTGCAATACGCCGTTTTATGCCCTGATTAAAGACCCTGACAAGATTGACGCTAATCTGGAGCAAATCGAGCGTGAAGCGGTTGCGCCTTGGGTGGCGGGCGAGGGTAAAGATTTCTTTATTCACCGCAATGGCAATAATTTAGCCGTGCTACCAAAAACACTGAATAAAGCCCGCGCCGTGGAATATGTGCGCTCCTTACTGCAAAAAGAGCACGGCGAAATCATGACTATCGGCATGGGCGACAGCCAATCCGATGCGCGCTTTATGGCGAGCTGTGATTACGCTTTAATCCCGAATGGCACACAGCTGGCCAAGCTGACTGTTGCCGCTTTATGAACAGTCGTGGTTTTTGCGGTAGTTATCGTCCGGATGATGTGCGCTTTTTGCTTAAACGCTTATCGCAACAGCCGTTTATTGATGTGGCAAATAAAGAGTTTTTGATTCAATCCGGCGCGCGTCATTACAGCGAAATGCTGTCGCCAGAGTCCTTGCCTTCACCGCGCTATTTGCAGGTTTTTAAAGATGCACTCGCAGCTAATCGTCAGCAAATGGCAGGAGATTGCCTAAGGCTGGCGGCGCTGATTGCAGCAAGACGCAGTGGGCCGATCACGCTGGTTTCTTTGGTGCGGGCGGGAACGCCCGTTGGCGTGATTTTGAAGCATCTTTTGCAAGGTGTATTAGGGCGGGAAGTGGCGCATTACTCGGTGTCGATTATTCGTGATCGAGGCATTGATGCGGTAGCCTTGCAGCATATTTTGCAGCAAGGGCATCGCCCGGAATCTATTGTGTTTATTGATGGCTGGACTGGTAAAGGCGTGATTTCACGCGTGCTGGAGCAGGCAGTAAATGCGTTTAATTTGCAGCATCGAGTCGCCATTGATAGTGGCCTCTATGTGTTGTCTGATCTGGCGGGCACGGCGGCGTGTGCGGCCTCGGCAGAAGATTATTTGATTCCATCGAGCATCTTGAACGCTACCGTTTCTGGCCTAGTTAGCCGCTCGGTGCTCAATGATTCAATCGGGCCGGACGATTTTCATGGCTGTGTTTATTACGATGAGTTTGAGTCACAAGACCAGTCGCAATTATTTTCTGATGGCTTAGTGGCCGATGCGACTCGATTGGCAAAGGATCAGGGCGTGCCTGCCGCCTTGCCGATTGATCGGGTAAAAATGGCGCAAATTTCAGCTGATTTTTTGCAAGCTACCCAAGAGCAGTACGGCGTTGAAGACCTTAATCTGATTAAGCCCGGCATAGGCGAAGCCACCCGCGTGTTGCTGCGCAGAGTGCCAAGGTTGCTGATTTTGCGCGATCCGTTTGTAGCCGATGTGGCGCATTTAAAACTATTAGCAATAGAAAAAAACGTGCCGCTTATTGTGGATGCGGGCCTGCCTTATCAAGCGGTATCACTGATTGGGAGTGTTTTAGATGGCTAAAGTATTGGGAACTTCTTTGTACGCACCCGTAATACATAAAGATTTGCAGGCAATCTCTCTGATAAGGAGCGCAATAGATGGCTAAGGTTCTGGGAGCTTCACTTTATGTGCCTGCCACACATAAAGATTTGCAGCAGATTGCTGATGGTGAGTTGCTGGGCGAGTTGCGCTCGGTGATTTTTTGTACCGAAGATGCGGTGGCTGAAAGCGAGCTGAGTTATGCCTTATTTAGCTTGTCGCTGGTCTTGCAGCAGATGGTTGAGCGGCCAACAACCGAGCGTTTTGTGCGGGTGAGAAACCCCGAAGTCATGAAACGCGTGCTGGCCATGCCGGGCGTAGAAAAGCTGACGGGCTTTGTATTGCCCAAAATCACTCATCATAATTTCGACTCTTACTTTAGGCAGGTGCGTAAAACGCATTTTATGCTGATGCCGACGCTAGAAACGGTGGAAGTATTTGATGATGCCGAAATGAAACAGCTGCGGCTTTGTCTAGAGCGCCCGGGTGTGCGAGATCATATTTTGGCGCTGCGCATTGGCGGCAATGATCTATTGGCGCTGCTGGGCATTCGTCGCCCACGGCATGTCAGTATTTATAGAACCCCTTTGGGCGCGGTGATTTCCAAACTAGTGACGATTTTCCGTCCCTATGGCTTTGTGCTGACCGCGCCGGTGTTCGAGCATCTGGATAATCCAACGCTCTTGGCTCAGGAGGTGGAAGAAGACTTGGCGCACGGCATGGTCGGCAAAACGGCGATTCATCCTAGCCAAGTAGCGCTGATTGAGCAGCACTATCGGGTGCAGCATCGGGATGTGGATGTGGCTTTAAAAATTATCGACGAAGCCAGCCCAGCGGTTTTTAGGATGCACGACTCCATGTGCGAAGTCGCCACCCACCGCGCATGGGCGCATGGCGTATTGGAGCAGGCAAGGGTGTTTGGGATTCATTCGATGGTGTGAGGGCTGTTGTGTGTAGGGCGGGTGAAATCCGCGAATTTGTTCTATTTAAATGCAAATTACGTGGGTTTGACTTCTTGGATGTTAAGCAAAGCTAAAAAGATATTTTTAGTGCCTTCGGCACGTTGATTTAGGTGCGGGCGTCCCGCTGGACCTTCCTTTCTTGTGCGGCCAAGAAACGAAGCCAAAGAAGGCCGCCCCACGAAACACGAAGGCCCCTGCGTTGCGGACAATCGAGTCGGCGGCGGGCGGGATTGGCTCGCTGCCTCGCTCCCTGGCCGAAACCCCGCCCCGCTTGTTCCTCGCTCCGGCGTGTTTCAAGGGGAGATTTAAGCCCTACGCTAAGAGCTGTGATATAGACCCAGATTGCTGTGTTTGAAAATGACCAAAACGCATGGCAAATGGCTATTTAAAAAAACGTTTTTCTCCGTGAAACTCCGTGTTCTCTGTGCCCTCCGTGTTTCAAGATTTGGGTTTTTTCTGCGTCATATCATTTATTAATTTATCTAAAGAATCGAGAGTCATGACAAATTTTGCGCGTGGACAGAAGGCTAAGTTGGCTGATTTGGGCTGCTCAGGGGCTTTTCCTGTGTTGCTGAATATGGCGGGGATGGACGTCGATATCGCTTGTTTTGGGCTGGATGCGAATGATCAGTTGTCTGATGATCGCTATATGGTGTTTTTTAACCAGAAATCGAGCCCGAATAACGCCGTGGTGCTGGAGTTGGGGGCGGGTAGTGCTCGTTTTATGACCGATCTGGCCCGTTTGCCGGACAGCATTCATAAGCTGGTGTTTGCGGCCTCGGTGAGTGGCGAAGGTGCGATGCGCCAGCTGAAAGCCAGCTCGATGAGCCTAGGGGACGCGGTGTTTGCATTCTCGGGCGCTGATTTTCAGGATGAAAAAGCGGTGATTGTCGGTGAGTTATATCGGCGCGATGGTTTATGGCGTTTTGGTGCGGTAGGGCAGGGTTTTAATGGTGGTTTATCGGCCTTGCTTAAGCATTTTGGCGGCACTGAGGCTGAATCATCTGCCGCACCCGCACCCGCACCCGCACCCGCACCCGTAGCAAAACCCATCTCTTTATCAAAAATTACGCTAGAAAAACGCGGTGATAAGATTTCTCTAGAGAAAAACACCAGCGGTGGCTTTGGCCGTATTCGGGTGAATTTAAATTGGAATCAATCGGTGCAGCTGGCCGAGCCTGAGAAAAGCGGTTTTTTTAATAAGCTCATCAATAAGCCAGCCCCTAGCAAGAATCAGATTGATCTTGATTTAGCCTGCATGTTTCAAATGGCCGATGGTACGCCAGGTGGTGTGCAAGCTTTGGGTAAGAGCTGGGGAAGTTTTACCCAGCCACCATTTATTCATCTGGAAGGCGACGATCGCTCAGGCAGTAATTCGGGCGGGGAAAATATCTTTATTAATGGTGATCAGTTTCAGCAGATTAAACGGCTGGTGATTTTTACTTTTATTTATGAAGGCGCAGCCAACTGGGCCGCAACTGACGGCGTAGTCACCATCGAAGTGCCCGGCAGAGCGCCAGTAGAAGTGCGGCTGGATAATGGTAGTGATGCATCGATGTGTGCGATTGCCATGATTGAAAACATCGGCGGCAATTTGCAAGTGACTAAGCTGGCGGAGTACTTTGCCCAAACCAATGGCAAAAGCGCACACGAGCAACTGAATGATAAATTTGGATTTGGTTTACGGTTTCAGAAGGGGTCTAAGGATTAGGATGTTTTGGGGGCACTTTTTGATTGAGCGATCTGATGCTGCCTCACAATCATTGAATTATCGTAGGGCGGGTGAAACCCGCCCTACGACTCCGTGATGAGCCACCTCAAACAGTAAGGGCCGCGAATATTCGCGGCCCTTACTGTTTGTAAATTTCCTCAACAACTAAACCGCACCGCCGCCAGCCTTAATGATTGAGCTAGCTCTGCATTGTGGTCTACCGCGATATTGATTTCTTTTGAGGCAGAGAACGAACGCTCGGTCATTACGGCAATCAGTTGTACATTCACGGCAATTTCCTGGCCTGCGGTGTTTTGCTCGGCTAAGGCATCGGTGATTTTTGCCATGGCGTCTTTGGTTTCTGCTGCACTTTTTCTGATCAGCCCCAGTATTTCGCTGCTGCGATTCGCATGCTCTAAAGCCAGCTCGGTCTGGCTTAGGCTGTTGCGCATATTGCTGGCTGCATCATGGGTGGTACTGGTAATGGTGCTGAGTGTTTCCTGGATTTCCCGGGTGGCTTGGGTGGTGCGCTCGGCCAATTTGCGTACTTCATCGGCCACTACGGCAAAGCCGCGTCCTTGCTCGCCTGCACGAGCAGCTTCAATGGCGGCGTTCAGGGCCAGCAGATTGGTTTGCTCGGCAATATCCTGAATTACACGGGCGACTCGACCAATGCTGGCGCTGTGTTCTTCCAGATTATTGACAGTATCGGTAACGATATGGGCGCTATCAGAGACGATTTGCATTTCTTTGGTCAGCTCTTCTAAGGCTTGAGCACCTTGCTCCGCATGATGGCCAGAAGTCGTGGCCACTTCAAAGGCGTAGCTTGAATAGTCTTTAAGATGAGCCATGCCGGTGGATAATTCTTCTACCGCTGCAGCCATTCTGGCAGCGGCATCGCTTTGCTCTCCGGCTGATTCGTGAACTTCCTGGCTGCTGCTGCGTGTTTGCGCGGCATCGGTGGCGAGCTGGGTGGATGAGTTTTGAATGTTTTCTACCAAGGCGGCAAGCTGGGTGCGCATTGATTCCATTGCGCCTGCCAAGCTATCCCGCATATTGCTGGGCACATGCACTGGCGAGGCTAAATCGCCTTCAGAGATACGTGTGGCTGCAGAGCGCATATCGCTGGGCTCTCCGCCCAGATCCTTGAGCAGTGAGCGAACAATCCAGAAGGTAAGGATAATGCCCGACAGGGTGGCAATGACGACAAATAAAGCGCCGCCCCAGATGGCCTGATTATGGCTATGCCTGAATAAATCTAGGTTTTCTTTGGCCACGCTAAGCTGTAGCTTAATCAGCTTGTCTACCGCATTAGTAATCGGATCAACACGCTGATACAAGGTGGTGGCTGCATATTCATTGATTGCTGCAAAGTTACTGCTTTCTAATGATTTTTCGAGTAGATCGAAGCTGGCGCTGGCCGGCATCATGCTTTTATCGGCGATTTGCACCAAGCTATCTTCTTCAGCCGTGAGCTTTGTGCCCTTATAGGTTTGCCATTCTTGCTCGATGGTTTTTCTGGCTGTTCTGACATTTTTTAAGCCTTCAATGGGAGCAATGCTGCCATTGGTAACCTTGTGAACGGTATCGACAATATTGATTGCATACATATCGGATACGCTTTTGAGCTGCACAAGCGGCATCACCCGATCTGCGATAGTTGTCTGGAAGTTTTGTGAGCCGCTTTCCAAGCAAGTTAGGCTAAGCATGGTAAGCATTAAAGTAATACCAATAAGACTGCCTGATAGTAGCATTAGCTTGTTTTTAACTTTCATGATTTTCTCTGAATTAGTCAGGCTGATCATTAAAATGTACGACTTTTTATCTTTTTTTAAAACAACTCGCACGAGTAAGCTGATGAGCGGACATTGTTTTGTTTTGGTTTTGTGAAAGGTTTTGTATTTTATTTGTAATATTTTTTAGATGCAGGCTACAGGCTCAGTATTTAAGAAATAAAAAAAGGCGATATAAATATCGCCTTTTTTTGGGATGAAACTTTAATTAGTTATTTTTTTTGTAATGCAGTGATGCCAGTAAAGAAATACCAATTAAGCCTGCACCAATTAAGCCGGTGATGACTTCAGGAATCTCATGGAATGTGCCGATAAACATAATAAAGGCAAGCGCACCAATTGCATAAAATGCGCCATGTTCCAGGTATCTGAATTGATCGAGTGTTTCTTTCTCAACAAACATAATGGTGAGTGAACGAACGAACATCGCGCCAATACCCAGACCAATTGCAATAATGAAAATATTATTGGATAGCGCAAATGCACCAATTACACCATCAAAACTAAAACTGGCATCGAGTACTTCTAAATACATAAATGCAGAGAAGCCTGTTCTAACTACAGTTGCTTGGCCGTGGTTTTCTTCACTACTTAATAATGAACCAAAACCATCAACAATAATGTAAGTCACAATCCCGATAATGGACGCTAAAATAAAACTAAGCTGCTCGGCACTATTGAGTTGAGTAGAAAACGCATAGGCAAGAATAAGGCAAAGGCCAATTTCAATACCGCCCATTTTGCCCATTTTAACCAAAGGCGATTCAACAATATGTAGCCAATGAACCTCTTTATCCTGGTCAAAAAAGAACTTCAAAAATACCATCATTAAAAATGCACCACCAAAGCCTGCCACCATGATATGAGATGAGGTTAATGCTGCGGCGTATTGTTCTGGCTGGCTAACGGCCATCATTAAAGCAGCCCAAGGGGTAAGGTGTGCAATCACAGCCACAATCAGTACCGGAAAAATAACCCGCATCCCGAATACGGCAATGAGCATACCCCAGGTCATAAAACGTTTGCGCCAAACAGCATCCATGTCTTTAAGTACGGTTGCATTGACCACTGCATTATCAAAAGAAAGGGACACTTCTAATACAGACAAAATGGCGGCAATAAACATGGCCTTAGGGCCGCCTAACCAGTAGGCAGCGGCTAAACCAAGAAAAGTGACGATGAAGGAGCTTCTAAAAAAGCGCAGATTGGAGAGCATTGATAATCTCGGTGAGTAATATTGATGATCGATCACGCGATTCTAGCAATTGCTTTATGTTTTGGGGTATTTATAATATTTCAAAAAAAATGACTTGTAAGTGATTATACTTAAATTGGGCAAAGTTTAGAGCGTGTTAAGAACCGGACACCCTCTGGCCCTTCTAAAGAAAACATTCCCCCTCGCCCTGTAACAACATCAATTATTAATTGAGTGCGTTGCCAGTAAGTAAATTGTGCTGCGCCTATATAAAACGGCATACCCCCAATTTCGCCCAGTAGTACGTCATTATCTCCAATGATGAGTTCCCCAGCCTGAAAGCACATGGGCGAGCTACCATCACAACAGCCCCCAGATTGATGAAACATCAGCGGCCCATATTTGACTTCCAGCATTTTAATTAAGGAAAGGGCGGCTGGAGTGGCACTCACTTGATTGTTCATGGGGGCGGCACACTCCTAAACCCCTCCCGCAGATGGGGGAGGGGGTAGTTTTGTTTACGTGTTCTTGGCTACGTACTGCTTTGTTTAGAAAAAACCCAGCGCGTCGGGGCTATAGCTCACCAGCAGATTTTTGGTTTGCTGGTAGTGACTGAGCATCATTTTGTGGTTTTCACGGCCAATGCCCGATTGCTTGTAGCCGCCGAAGGCCGCATGGGCGGGGTAGGCGTGGTAGCAGTTGGTCCATACTCGGCCTGCTTGAATTTCGCGTCCCATGCGATAAGCAGCATGCGTGTCCCGCGTCCACAGGCCAGCACCTAGGCCGTAGAGCGAATCGTTGGCGATTTCTAAAGCCTCGTTTTCGTCCTTAAAGGTAGTCACTGACACCACGGGGCCAAAGATTTCTTCTTGGAAAATCCGCATCTTATTATGGCCTTGGAATACAGTCGGCTGGATGTAATAGCCGCCCGCCAATTCGCCCGCAAGCGTTGCGCGAGCGCCGCCTGCTAATACTTTTGCGCCCTCTTGCTTGCCGATATCTAAATAAGCGCTGATTTTTTCCATTTGCTCCATAGAGGATTGCGCGCCCAGCATGGTGCTGGCATCCAGCGGATTGCCCTGCTTAATGGCGGCAACGCGGCTGAGGGCGCGGTCCATAAAGGCGTCATAGATGGACTCATGAATCAATGCACGGCTAGGGCAGGTGCAGACTTCGCCTTGGTTGAGCGCAAACATCACAAAGCCTTCGATGGCCTTATTAAAGAAGGCATCGTCGTGCTTCATGACATCAGGCATAAAGATATTGGGCGATTTGCCACCTAGCTCTAGCGTAACCGGAATCAGGTTTTGCGCCGCGTATTGCATAATCAGACGGCCAGTGGTGGTTTCTCCGGTAAAGGCTATTTTGGAGATGCGCTTGTTAGATGCCAGTGGCTTGCCTGCCTCTAAGCCAAAGCCGTTCACAATATTCAGCACGCCTTTGGGTAGCAAATCGCCGATCACTTCCATCAACACTAAAATGCTCAGTGGTGTTTGTTCGGCAGGCTTGAGTACCACGCAATTACCCGCAGCCAGCGCCGGAGCCAGCTTCCATGTGGCCATCAGTAGTGGGAAATTCCAAGGGATAATCTGCCCAACCACGCCTAGCGGCTCATGAAAATGATAGGCCACGGTATCGTTATCGATCTGGCCGATGCTGCCTTCCTGCGCCCGAATCGCCCCGGCAAAGTAGCGGAAGTGATCGATGGCTAAGGGTAAATCGGCGGCGCGGGTTTCACGAATTGGCTTGCCGTTATCCCAGGTTTCTACCGTGGCCAGCATGTCTAGGTTGGCTTCGATACGATCGGCAATTTTATTCAGAATATTGGCGCGTTCGGTGGTCGATGTTTTGCCCCATGCGTTTTTGGCGGCGTGGGCGGCGTCGAGCGCCATTTCGATATCGGCGGCATCAGAGCGCGGGATTTCGCAAATCACCTTGCCAGTGACTGGGCTGATATTTTCAAAGTATTGCCCAGCCAGCGGAGCATGCCATTCGCCATTGATATAGTTGGCGTAGCGTGTTTTTAATTGCAGTGGAAAACCATACTGGCCTGGAATCAATGCACTCATGCTTATCTCCTGATGCTGTAGTAGATGGTGTGCTCTGCAAGTGGTTTAAAATAGATTGAAAACAATATGAAATAATAGTGAAAGCATGTGTTGGTGTATGTAATATTTTAAATAAATATGCAAAAAAGGCATAAATTATTTTTTTTAAAGTAAATTGAGTAATTTTATTGTGAGTTATAGTGCTAGAGCAGGGCTGCAGGCGCTTATTTGGGGGAATAAGTGTTGGCTGTATGTATGAAGACAAATACAGAGAGGCCATGCCGGTTATGGCCTGAAAACCAAGTGCTTGGCTGCATATGCCTATGTGTCAGATGGCGGCGCTGCTTAGTGAAACCCGATTGCTTTTAGCGGGCTCTTGTTAATACGGTATCACTATTAAAACACTGCACAATGCCTTCCCATTTACCGCCCGTTAAAGTGTGCTCGTCAAAGCCAGTGGCAAACTCGGCAATAAGCCGCCGCCAAAACAATTGTGCCTTATGGTTATCCGGCATTTGGCCTACTTCCCAGCGCCCCTTTAAAGTATTGAATACCTGTATCGCCAGTGATTTTCCCAGACCGATGCGGCGGTATTTTTTCAGGATAAAAAACTGATCCATCCAGTAGCCGTGGCTGCCTACTTTCACTTGCTGATCTACAAGGGCAAAGCCCACATAATGGCCATTTACCAAAGCCACAAAGGCGGTGCATTCGGGGTGGTTCCAGTACCGATCGAGCGCATAGCCATACTCACCCTGCGCGTTTAGATCTTGATCCCATATGTTGGATAAATCATATTGGTAAAGTTCAAGCATCCGTTGTACTGGCAGCTGATCGCTCGCTTGGGCAATACGGATTTGTAATGGTTTTGGATTGATTGCGCTGCTCATTATGCGGCTGTGTTGCTTGTGTGATGAATAATTGGGATCGCTACTTATTCGGATTTAAATACCCGTACTTCTGCGTCACTTGGCACAGGAGCGCTAGGGGCAGGCGTGATATAGCTTGCGGGCGCTACGGCTGGCGGTGGTGGTGTGGGTGAGCTGCTTAAAGCATCGACTGCAGCGCCACCTACGGCGGTCACTCCAGATACACCCGCTTTACCCACATCCCAGGCCACGCCTACTGCGGTGCTGGTTACGCTGACTGCGGCAGCACCAACGGCAACAACGGCGCAGCCGCTCAGGCTAATGGTTAAGGCCATTACAAAGATGAAGGTTTTCATGGTTATATTTCTCTAATTGCGGAGTGGCTGGCGTTTTGTGGCTGATCAATCGGGTGTGTGGTGTTTTCATCGCCCCATTCCCCCGACTTGTTGTGCTAAATAGGTAGCGTAGTTATCGGTCATGCCGCCGATAAAGTCGAGCACGCGGCTATAGCTCTCATAAAGAGGCCATTCTTTTTTTGGCGCGTTGTATTCCATTAAATCGAGAATCCGCTTCATTCTGAAGCTCATCTGCGGGGATACTTTTTGCTGGTAGGCCGCATTGCAAAAGGCGTTGAGCAGGATGTCCAGACAGGTAAACGAGCCTACTTCGATTTCTATTTTGCGTCTTTCATTAAAAATACGATCACGGGCGAGTTGTTTGGCGGCGTTAATGCCATCTCGCATGCCGCTGGGGGTGGCATTGAGTAGATCACCCTGAAATTTGCCTTCCATAATAGCGGTGTAATGCTGCATAAAGGTTTCACTGGCATCCAGCACGCAGCGCTCTATGGCTTTACCGCGTAGCAGCGATATTTTGCGTCTGGCAGAAGGGGCGGCAGCAATTTCCAGCTCGAGCAGATCTTGCTTACCACCGCAAATTTTAATCAAGAGCGGCTCTACTTGCTCGTAAGCCAGCATGCCGATTTCTATGCCGTCTTCTAAATCGAGAATGGCGTAGCAAATATCGTCGGCGGCTTCCATCAAATAGGATAAGGGGTGGCGCGCCCAGCGGTTGTTGCCAAGTTTAGGTAGCCCCAGCTCGGTGGCGATTTCTTCTAAGATATTTTGTTCTGACTGGTAGCAGCTGAATTTGCCGCCGGGCGTGGCATCGCTGGAAGTCCATGGGTATTTAAGGGTCGTGCCCAGCGTGGCGTAGGTTAGGCGCATGCCCCCTTCAAAACGGTGGTTTTCTAGCTGGGTAACCACTCTGAAGCCTTGAGCATTGCCCTCGAAGGTCATTAAATCCAGACGCTCATTGGCGCTAAGGTTTTGTAGCAGATAGGCGTGCTGATCGCGGCAAAACCAATCACGAATTGCGTATTCACCAGCATGGCCAAATGGCGGGTTGCCAATATCATGGGCAAGGCAGGCGGCTTGCACGATGGCGCCAAGATCGTAAGGGGTAATGTGCTGGGGGAGGGTGTATTGCAATCTTTGTCCAACTAAAATCCCCAAGCTGCGGCCTACGCAGCTGACTTCAATCGAGTGGGTAAGCCGGGTATGCACATGATCGTTTTCGGTGAGCGGGTGAACTTGGGTTTTGCGGCCAAGCCGGCGAAATGGCGAAGAAAAAACAATCCGGTCGTGGTCTTTATGAAAATCGCTGCGCCCTGATTCGTGAGGGAGTAAATCATTACGTACCGCGCCAAGTCGCTCAGCGCTGAGCAGCTGTTGCCAGTTCATCATCCATTGATCTCGTAGAAATACTGCTTTAAATGGGGCGGTTGCAAACGCTTATTGCTGCGCTTCAAAAGGCTGTAATGCCCGATAAAATTGCAGCAAATCGTTGGGTGCAAGCGGGTGGCTGAAATAATAGCCCTGGATTAAATTGCAGCCGTAAGCCATAAGTGTTTCAAGTGTTGCATGGTCTTCAACGCCTTCTGCTAACACGCTAAGGCTGAGGGTTTGCGCCAGTTTGATGACGCTTTCAACAATATGTGCATCGGTATCGGACTGAGTAATAGTGCGAATAAAACTTTGATCAATTTTTAGCTCGTCAATGGGCAGACGCTTTAAATAAGAGAGCGATGCATAGCCCGTGCCAAAGTCATCCAAGGCCAGTTTACAGCCCAAAGCTTTCAGTGCATATAAGCTGCTAATGGTGGCTTCAAGCTCGTCGATGGCTGCTGATTCGGTAATCTCAAAAATAACTCGCTCACCGGGGATGTTCCAAAGAATCAGCGCGTTTTCTACTTCCTGGGCCAAACGAGAATCTAGGATATTGGAGGGCGTGAGGTTAATACTTAGGCTGCCAGTCAGCCCTGCCTTGCTTAGCTGGGAAAACTCCCGTAGCGCCGCATGGATCACCCAGCGGGTAAGCTGTGGCATCAGGCCCAGCTGCTCTGCAACCCGCACGGCTTCATCGGGGCGAATATCGCCAAGCTCTGCATCGTGCCAGCGCAGCAAGGCTTCTGTTCCCTTATAAATGGGCTGCGCTGAAGTGGGCTGAACTTGCGGCTGAAAAGCGAGGTAGAAGCGATTCTGGGCTAGCGCTTCACGTAGCGGCTTTTCTAGTTTAGCGAGTAAGCGGCCCTGAATATCACGCTCTGCCTGATAAATGGCGGGTTCTTCATTACTGCATTGTTTGGCGGCGGTTTGCGCGGCAAGCATTAATGGCTTGTAATGCTTACCATGTTCCGGCCACAAGGCAATACCGATACGCGGGCTGATCGCGCTTTCTGTACAGGAATCTGTTAACAGCGTTTGTGCGCGGCTGGCGGCCAGAAGTGCATGCCCTTCACCTGCCAGATTGGGCAAAATAAGCAGCAAGCCACTGTCTAAGGGATAGAGCTTATCTTGCGGGCGCAGCATTTCATGCAGCTGTTGGGTGGCGGTATGCCGTAAAGATTCGATATGGCCAAATTCAATATAGATCAGGGCAATATTGCGCTCGGCTAGAGTATGCGATTTAGCGCTTTCTAAGCCTTGAGCAGGCGAGTTGACCTGCTGAGGCTTCAAGTTTTGAATGTGTTGCCGAGTTTTTTCCAGCTCAGCAAAGCATAAGCGGTTGACCAGTGCTTCAGCTTTGGTGGGCAAGTGCTGCAAAATCAGCGTTCGCCAGCTTAAAAGCAGTAAGGTGGATAAGTTTAAGCCGTGGGGTGTGAGTTGTGGCCACGGGCTGGATGATTCCCCCTGCATCAGCCCCAGAAAGTAATCGCTATAGAGGGCATCGTCGTTAGATTTTTCATGGCAATGGTTTTGTAGCAATACGTCGAGCGTCTGGCTCAAAATATCGATCTGGTTTAGTTTATAGCTTGCGAATACACCGAGGTCATGCTCGGTGGCAGGCGAGTTTTTCATCCTTGAAAATACTCTTGCGGATTAATATTAAAACTACCTTGCGGCCATTCTTTGCGGATGGTGATTTCTTGACCGGCGTTCATTACCGGATTAACCATTAAATCCAGCAGGTTGGGGCGTGCGTGTGGCAGCTTATCCGGGCCTAAGATCAGCAAAATTTTAGGTTTTAGTCTTCTGCTACGATTTTGCCCCGCCACAATGCCAATATCGCCGGTACTGAGCTCGACCAAGGCACCCACAGGAAAAACACCAATGCACTGTGCAAATTGCTCAACCAGCGCGTGGTGAAAATATTTATCACTCCACTTATATAAAAGCTGCAAGGCCACGTGAGAGGTTTTGGTTTCGGCGTGATTGCGGTCGCTGGTCAGGGCGGTAAAGCAATCAACAATGCCTGCCATGCAGGAAAACAGCCCGATACTTTCGCCTTTTAAACCCAGCGGGTAGCCGCTGCCATCGATGCGCTCGTGATGGCGAGCCACCATATCGTAAACATCAAGCGGCACTTCTTTAATTTGATTCAGAATATCCAAGCTATGCCAGACGTGGGTTTTCATCATTAAAAACTCGCCGGGCGAATAGGAGCCATTATGCTGCAGCAGGCTTTCCGGTAATTTCATTTTACCAATATCAAGCATTAATCCGGCAAAGCCAAGCTTATGTAAATCCTCCTGCGGATAACCAAGGTGCCTGCCAAATGCCAGCATATAAATAGCGGTATCAAGCGCATGACCATAGGCGTAATGATCGGCTGCTTTTAATTGGGTCAGCCAAAGTAAGGCGCTGGGGTTGCGAATAATGGAGTCGACCATATTACTCACAACATCATTAATCGCTTCGACACGCGGCTGCAAATCTTTGCTAATCGCCTCCATAGCGGCTTCGATGACATCGCTGGCGAGCCGGTGCACGGCCGTAGCTTGGGGTATTTCCCGTTTAATCGGTGTGCTATCCGCATAAATAATAATTTGCGGCTCGATATAGGGCGTGTCTGTTTTGCTGCTGTTTTTACTTTGTGACCAAAGTGCAAAGCACTGCCGTAATTCTTTAAGCAGAGTGATTTGCTCTTTGATTTCTACTGTCTGATATTGAACATGAGGGATAAGTGGCTGTTGTGTATTTAGCTTTTGCTCACTGAGAAAGCCCCACCGAGCTACGCCTCCTGTTGAACGATCAATATCAATGGTTACAAACTGGCAGTATTCTTGAAGAAGAGCGAGTTGTTCGGGCGTTTCCAACAGAAAGCCTTCAATCAGAAAGGGCGTGTCCAGCCACGGGCGATCTAGTTCGCTGATAAATAAACCAGCTTGCAAAGCTGAGACGGGAAGTCGTGTTTCCAATTGTTTAGGTCTTATTTTACTAAGGGTTTAGGGCTGTCTGACACTTATCCATTCGCTTGAATGTGCAAGCTAGAGCTATTTTAAAAGCCAATTAAAGATGCTCGGCATTTGCCTATGATGCGTAAAATGTACATAGTGTAAGCAAATACTTACTCTTGTTTGAAATGCAGCCACCGAGATGATTGTAAGTGATTTATAGCAGAATGGAGCAGACGAATCGATATTAGGCTATTTTTCTACTCAAGATAAGCTGCATCTAATACGTATGCTTTTATTTTATCTGCTGTGTTAATGCGAGTAGCTAAGGCCGATCCCTTGCTTATTATTCATTTTTTTAAAAGCAGGATAATAATGTTTTAATTTAAGTGTTTATTATTACTACATGCATCATTTACTTTAAGGGCGATAGCGTGCTTATACAATGTAAACTGTAAATGAGTTGATTTAACTACACTTTTTGTTATACCTGCCGCATCAGGTATCTGAATGGCATTTTTAAAGGACATGTGGTTTACTCATTTTAGATTACTAAAGAGTAAAGCATAAGGCTGATTATGTGCAATACAGGGGACATAATGATCGTATTTACTTATGTAATTTCGGTGAATATTTCCCTCAAATATTGCCAAGTCATCATTGGGCAATATTTTTACGGGCTAAGTGCTTGCTTTTAAATCAGACTGCATAATATTGCTAATAGATTTTAAGTTTAAGCGTTAGCTTTGCCGTTAGAAAAACACCCCCTAAGGTAAGTTTTTGTTAAAATGGCGACCGTTTTTTTGTGAGAAGACTATGGCCCTGCTGGAGATCCGTGACGTCGTAAAAACTTTCGGCGATTTCACTGCCGTTAATCATGTGAGCTTGTCGGTGGAAGCCGGTGAATTCTTTACTCTGCTCGGCCCATCGGGCTGTGGCAAAACCACGCTTTTACGCATGCTGGCCGGTTTTGAGCAGCCCGATTCCGGCGCTATTTTGCTCGATGGCAAAGATATGTCCACCGTGCCGCCAGAAAAGCGCCCTGTGCACACCGTTTTTCAGAGCTATGCGCTGTTTCCGCATATGAGCGTGGCCGATAATATTGCCTTTCCTTTGAAAATGGCGAAGGCCTCAGCGGCAGATATTAAAGCGCGTGTGGCAGAAATCTTGGAAGACGTGCGCTTGCAGGAATTCGCCCATCGTTTTCCGCATGAGTTATCCGGCGGCCAGCGTCAGCGTGTAGCCATTGCCCGATCCTTGGTGAATCGCCCACGCCTTTTGCTGCTGGATGAGCCTTTATCGGCGCTGGATGCCAAATTGCGCGAGCAAATGCAGATGGAGCTGATCACCCTGCAAAAAGAAGTGGGCGTGACCTTTGTGTATGTCACGCACGATCAGGGTGAAGCCTTGGCTTTATCGCATCGGATTGCGGTGATGAATAAGGGCCAAGTAGAGCAGCTTGATGCGCCTGAAACCATCTATAGCTACCCCAAAAGCCGCTTTGTGGCCGATTTTATCGGCCAGTGCAATCTGCTGGATGCCACGATCACTTCGATTGCAAAGGACCGTATGCAGGTAGAAATTGCTGGCGTAGGTGTTGCAGAAACGCTGATCGTGGCAGGGGCCGTGGTCGGCCAGAAAGGCACGCTGAGCTTGCGTCCGGAGAAAATCAAGCTGGCTGCCCAGTTGGATGAAGGCGATGCGAATGAAGTGCACTTTAAAGGCACGGTTGAAAACTGTCTGTATCTTGGGGATGTCACGATTTATATCGTGAAGCTGGATAACGGCCTGCTGGTTGAAGCGATGTTGCCTAATTCTGCCGCGGGGCGCGCTAAATTCTTTGATGACAACGATGCAGTAGAGCTGGCGTGGCGTTATGACGCTGGTCACTTCCTGCTGTCTTAAGGGGGCGTCATGCAGAAAGTAAAATCGCCTAGCTTGGCGAAGTGGCTGATTTCTGGCCCGCCACTTTTGTATTTATTGATCTTTTTTGCCGTACCCACGCTGATCATGATTTTCTCGGCGTTTCGTTTTCCGGGCGAATACGGCGGGCTTATGCCGCTCTTGGAAACCAACGCAGAAACGGGTGCACGTGAAGTCTTAATCAATTGGCAAAATTGGCAGGATTTCTTAACGCTGGAAAACTTCAGTCGTTTTTTTGAAGACGGGGTTTATGTTGAATTATTTATTAAGTCGTTTTGGTATGCGGGCCTGACCACGCTGATTTGCATTGCGCTGGCCTATCCTCTGGCATGGCTGATTGCGCGTAGCCCGAAGAAATACCGCGATTTGCTCGTTTTGCTGGTGATTTTGCCATTTTGGAGTAATTTTTTGATTCGCGTGTATGCGTGGATGATTATTCTGGGGCCTCAGGGTTATTTTGCCATGACGGTGAATAGCTTTTTAGCGTGGTTTGGCATCGGCCCTCAGCAGTTTCTATTTACCCATTTTGCGGTGATTGTGGTGCTGGTGTATGTGCATTTGCCGTTTATGGTTTTGCCGCTCTATGCCAATTTAGAAAAACACGATATGGCGCTATTGGATGCAGCACAAGATCTGGGTGCATCGGCCTGGCAGCGTTTCTGGCGTATCACCTGGCCGCTCTCGTTACCCGGCGTTTGGGCTGGGGCTGCTTTGGTGTTTATCCCTGCACTAGGTATGTTTGCCGTGCCTGATCTAGTGGGCGGTACCGATGGCATTATGGTGGGCAATTTAATTAAACAGCAATTCTTGGATAGCCGCGATTGGCCATTTGGCGCCACGCTATCGATTATGCTGACTGCCAGCGTTTTATTTCTGGCAGCATTGGCCACACTGATTAGCCGCAAAGGAAAGTCATGACTAAGCAGAATAAATGGTTGTGGGCTGCTGCTTTGCTGACCTACGCTTTTCTATATTTGCCGCTCGTGATTGTGGTGGTGTATTCCTTTAATGATTCGCGCCTTAATGCCGAGTGGGTCGGTTTTACTTTTAAGTGGTATCGGATTTTATTTAATGATGAACAAATGCTGCTGGCAGCAAGAAATTCATTATTAATCGGTGTGATTACCAGCGTTTTTGCCACGATTTTTGGCACTCTGGCAGGGATGGCAATGTATAAATACAAGCTGCGCCTTTTACCTGTTTTAGTGCTTACGCCGATTGCGATTCCAGAAATCCTGATGGGTGTATCGCTGCTGATGTTCTTTGTGATGCTGAATATGACGCTGGGCTTGGTTTCTGTGGCGCTGGCGCATATCGCATTTTGTATTGGCTTTGTAGCGATTGTGGTGCGCTCGCGCTTACAAGGTATGGATGAATCTTTGGTAGAGGCCGCGCGTGATTTGGGTGCAACGCCATTGCAAGCATTTCGTTTAATCACCATGCCTTTAATTATGCCGGGGATTATTGCAGGCGCTTTAATGGCGTTCACTTTATCGATTGATGATTTTGTGATCACTTTCTTTACGGCAGGAGCGGGCGCTTCTACCTTGCCATTGCAAATTTACTCAATGATCAGAATTGCCGTTACACCAGAAGTGAATGCGATTTCTACCCTGCTGATGTTGTTGACTCTGGCTCTGATTTTAATTGCGGGCAAATTAGCGCCAGGGGCTTTAAGAGCGAAGTAATTACGCTTTGGCATACCTTATTTTATGCCTGAGTAATAAGCTTGAATTGCTGCTTGTTGCTGGCCAAAAAATAATTATGGATGGCATGCAACAGCAGCGACTCTGCCTGAAATGCATCACAAAAAATAAGGCATAATCTGCCTGCTATTTTATTCAACTGCTCTGGAGTGTTTGAGACATGAAGAAATTATTACTCACGCTTTTACTGGCCGCCAATATGGCGAATGCTGAAGAAGTGCTCCACGTTTATAACTGGAACAATTATATTGCGCCAGAAACGGTCAAACGCTTTGAAGCAGATTGCAAATGCCGTGTGGTACAAGATTATTATGGCGCAATGGAAGAAATGCTGGCCAAGCTAAGCGCTGGAGCCAAGGGCTACGATGTGGTTGTGCCTACGGGCTTTGCAATGCCGCCTTTGATTAAGCAAGGCATGGTGCAACCGCTCGATAAAGCCAAGCTGCCTAATGCTAAAAATGTGAATCCGGCATTTTTAAATAGCCAGTTCGATCAGGGTAATAAATTCTCACTGCCTTATTCATTCACTACCACTTTGCTGGGCTTTAATCAGACCAAGCTAAAAGAGCTGGGCATTGAGCCAAACTCTTGGGCTGTCATTTTTGATCCAGCTATTCTTGCCAAGATCAAAGGCAAGGTGACCGTGCTGGATGATGCCAATGAATTATTTGCGGCGTCCTTGATGTATAACGGCTTTTCTGCAAATTCAACCAAGCCGGAAGAATGGAAAAAAGCGCAACAAACCATTATTAAAGCCAAGCCATTCTGGGCTGCGTTTAATTCACAAAGCTATATCAAAGAATTAACGCTGGGCAATATCTGGGTAGCGCACGGTTATTCCAGCGATATGTTCCAGGCGGCCACCGATGCTAAAACAGCCAAGCGTGCCTTTACCGTGAGCTACGGTCTGCAAAAAGAAGGTAACACCTTATCTGTGGATAATATGATGGTGCTGAAATCTGCCCCTCGCCCCGACCTCGCGCATAAGTTTGTTAACTTTATGCTGGAAGGCAAAAACTCCAGCGAGCTGACCAATATGGTGGGCACAGGCAATCCAAATAGCGCGGCTGCGCCATTTGTGAATGCGGAAATGAAGAAAAACACAGCGGTGTTTCCTGATGCCGCTGCGCTTAAAAAGTTAGAGCAGCTTAAGCCGCTGGATACCAAACAACGCCGCGATTTAAGCCGTTTGTGGACGCAAGTTAAAACCTCTAAATAAGGGGTATAGAGGGGCCCCTCTGTAATGGGGCTCCTTTCCTTGAATGAAACAATCTCTCACCATCAGCTATCTTGCCCGGCGAATCACTCCGACCCGAGTGCCTCGCTATATTGCGTTTTGCTCGCTGTTGGTGATTCTGGTGGTCAGCCTTTATCCCTTTAGTGGCTGGCGTTTTACAGGGGAGCCGATTTGGGCGTTTTACGCCTACCCTCTGCCTTACTATTTCACTTTTTTTGATAATACCGTCAATGTGCTGGCCTATTTGCCTCTGGGCATGAGCTTGGCAATTTCTTTGCGGCATCTGCGCTACGGCAGTGTTTCTGCCGCTTTGATTGGGCTTGGCTTATCGGCCACGGTAGAGTTTATCCAGCAGTTTTTACCCGGCCGTGTGGCGTCTAATTTAGATATTTTAAGCAATGCCTTTGGCGCTGTTTTAGGCGTTTTGCTGGCGCAAATTTTGGGTAATCGTTATTGGCAGAATCGTTGGCTGGCGGCGCGTCATGCATGGTGTGCACCCGGGCCTGCGGTAGAGTGGGGAGTCACCTGGCTGGTGCTGTGGTTTATGACCCAGCTTGATCCTTCGCAGCCTTTTTTGGGCGTGGTGGTTGAGTCCCCTGGCTTGCCCCAACCTTTTGAATCGCCGATGCAAAATGCCAAGCTTTTTTTAAGGCTGCTGGAAGGCGGCGGCATGATGCTGCACTTCTTGGGGGTGGCCTTATTTGTTTCGGTTTTGGTGCGTCACACTTGGCAAAGCCCCAAGGCGATTCGTTTTACTCTGCTCACCGCTCTGATGCTTAAGCTGGGCTTTGCGGGCCTATTGCTCAAACCTGCGCAGTTCTTTGCCTGGATTAATATCAATATTGTGGTGGGTGGCTTGCTGGGTACGTTGGCTTTAGTGCTGCTCTGGCGTTTAAATCGCCGCCTCAGGGCTTTAGTGGGGGCGCTGGCGCTGATTGCTACCTTGGTAATCGGCTGGTTCTGGCCGCTTACACCGCAGCTATCGGCCACTTTGCCGCTGTTTCGCTGGCATTACGGACATTTGCTGCACTTTAATGGCTTGTCTGCCGTGATTAGTGATTTATGGCCCTATGGCGCGATTGCGCTACTGCTTTGGCTGGCCGCTCGTGCCCCGCGTGAGGAATCCTGGTAGGGCTTTCTTATTTACGCCGTTTTTATAGTGTCTTTATATGCGGGCCTGTTTTATTTACCGCATTTTTATAAGCAGATCTCTAGCATTCATACCTAGATTTTCCTTTAGGAAGGATGAGTGCGATGAGTCTGCTCTATGGTTCGATGGTCTCTACACGTCGTGAAGACGTTCCCCAAGCGGCGCCAGTGCGCTTTATGCTGGTTTCGCGTTTTAGCGCTGGCTCGGCTGGGTCTGTACCTGAGCTCAGGCCGCTATTGCAAAAATTATATGGCCGTATCATGGCCAGCTTGCGCCAATTATGATGCAGCGCTTACTTTTATCCTCTTTCCTCTGTGCCAGTTTTGCCAGCCACGCCGCAGAGCCTGCTGCATGTAAAACCGTGCGTTTTTCTGATGTGGGCTGGACCGATGTAACCGCCACCACCGCGCTCACCAGCGAGCTGCTCACTGCCTTGGGTTATCAGCCCGAAGTGAAAATGCTGTCGGTGCCTGTTACCTTTCGCGCGATGCAGACTCAGGATATCGACGTTTTTCTGGGCAATTGGATGCCCACCATGAAAAACGATATCGATCCCTATCTAAAAAACGGCAGTGTAGAAGTGGTCCGTACTAATTTAACGGGCGCTAAATACACTTTGGCCGTGCCTGAGTACGTGTATCAGGCGGGCGTGCATCGTTTTGAGGATTTGGCTAAATTTGCTGATCGCTTTGGCAAACGGATTTATGGCATTGAAGCGGGCAATGATGGCAATCGCCTGATCGCCAGCATGATTAAAGACAAGGCCTTTGGTTTGCAGGATTTTAAATTGGTGGAATCCAGCGAAGCAGGCATGCTCACCCAGGTCAAACGGGCGGCTTTAAAACAGCAGTGGATGGTTTTTTTGGGCTGGGAGCCGCACCCCATGAACCGCAATTTAAAGCTGCGTTATCTGGAAGGGGGTGATGCTTATTTTGGTCCTAATCTGGGCGGCGCTACTGTGCATACCACCACCCGTGCGGCCTACGCTAAGCAATGCGTTAATGTGGGGCGCTTACTTAAAAATCTGGCATTTAGCACTGAAATAGAAAACAAGCTGATGGGGCAAATTCTGGACCAGAAGCAAAGCGCTAAAGTGGCTGCCCGCCAGTGGTTAATCCAAAATCCAACACTCTGGGGCGTTTGGTTAAATGGCGTAAACAGCTATGGCGGCCAGCCTGCCGTGCCGGTGCTGAAAGCGTGGTTGAATCAAGCCGCTGTGGTATCGGATGCACGCTAATGACTGAATTTGCAAGCGAGCTTAAAGCTGCAACAGACCTTAGCAAGGCCGCTGATTCTTTTGGGGGGCATCGTGGATAAATTGCCGATTGGCCAGTGGGTAGCGACTGGTGTGGCCCACCTGACCGAGCCTGCTGCAGGTGGCGTGGCGTTTTTTAGCGATGGTTTAGAGCAGGTGGTGCAGCTTATCACGCGTGTTTTAGTTGATTGCCCGCCACTGCTCTTACTTTTTGTAGCGACCTTACTGATTTATCGTTTACGGCGAAGTTGGGGGCTGGCGCTGTTTTCTGCGCTAGCGTTGATTCTGATCGATAATCTGGCTTATCGCGAAGCCACTTTGCAAACGCTGGTGCAAGTGGCACTGGCCTCTGCAATCTGTATGTTAATCGGTGTGCCTTTAGGCATTGCGGCGGCGCACCGGCCCTGGGTGTATCGGGTGCTGCATCCCTTGCTCGATTTAATGCAGACCATTCCGACGTTTGTGTATCTGATTCCTACTTTAATGTTGTTTGGTCTGGGCATTGTGCCTGCCATGATCTCCACCATTATCTTTGCCCTGCCTGCCCCTGTGCGGCTGACTTATCTGGGCCTGCGAGATATTCCTCCCCCTCTTTTAGAGGCCGCTAAGGCCTTTGGCTACTCGCCGCTCGCTCGGCTATGGCGGGTGGAATTACCGGCCGCCATGCCTAGCATTGCCGCGGGTTTAACCCAGTGCATTATGTTGTCGCTCTCTATGGTGGTGATTGCGGCCTTGGTGGGGGCTGAAGGATTAGGTCAGCCTATTGTTCGCGCTTTAAATACCGCAGATATGGCCTTGGGTTTTGAGGCGGGTTTAGCGATTGTTTTATTGGCGATCATGCTCGATCGTCTGTGTCAGTCCAATTCTTTATCAAGAGAGAAACGATGAGCGCCATTTGTTTTGACCATGTGGATGAAGTATTTGGCGAGCAGCCTGAAGCCGCATTTGCCTTGATGGATCAATCGCGCTCACGCGATGATATTTTTGATCAAACCGGCCAGCTGGTGGCCGTGCGGGATGCCTGTCTGCGGGTAGAAGAGGGGGAGATTTGCGTATTGATGGGCTTATCCGGCTCAGGCAAATCGAGCTTGCTGCGGGCGATTAATGGTTTAAATCCAATCAGCCGAGGCCAGCTTACGGTGCGCTGCGCCGGGGCTGAAGTCGATATGGCGCATTGCTCGGCAAGGCAGTTGCAGGAGGTAAGAACCCGTGGCATTGCCATGGTGTTTCAAAACTTTGCGTTGATGCCTTGGCTGAATGTAGAAGAAAACGTTGCCTTTGGTTTGCATGCTTTGCAACTGAGCGCAAAGGAGAATAAGCGCCGTGTGGACATGGTGCTGGAGCAGGTAGGGCTGGGGCGCAGGCGGCATGCTCTGCCTGCCGAGCTATCGGGCGGTATGCAGCAAAGGGTGGGGCTGGCACGCGCCTTGGTGGTAGATAGCGATATTTTATTGATGGACGAGCCTTTTTCGGCGCTTGATCCGCTGATCCGTAATCAGTTGCAAGATGAATTGCTTAGCCTGCAAAAAGCGCTGCGTAAAACCATTGTTTTTGTGAGCCATGATATGGACGAAGCTTTAAAGCTGGGCTCGCACATTGCCATCTTACGTGATGGGCAGATTGTGCAAAATGGCACACCGCAAGACATTATGTTTAAGCCTGCCGATGATTATGTTCGCCAGTTTGTGCAGCATAGTAATCCGCTGAATGTGTTATCGGCCGCCAGCTTAATGCAGCCCGGTCATTTTCCTAGTTTAGAGGGAATGGCGGCTAAAGAGCTGGCCCGGCCTGCTTTGCAATACTGGCACGCATCCGAGCCTTTGGCTTTGCTGCGGGCAAAGCCCACGGTAGTGGATGCCGATATCCGGCTGCGTGAGGCATTTGCGGTGTATGCCCAAACCGGCTGCGAGCTGATCCTGGCGCAGGATGGCAAGATGGTCGGGCGTTTATCAGGCGCGGAAATGTCGCGAGCAATCTTAGGGCAGGTGGCTTAAAAATGGTCGATTAAAGGCCCGATAGAAAGCAGTGCCAGGATAAGCGCCAGTATGATTGTTGAGCTAAATCCCAGATGGCTAAAGCCGTAAGCCCCCAGCACCGCACCGCAAAAAAATGCCATCACTAGGCTGCTTTGCACCTTGAGGTGCTTACGATCACAAAGCACTTTGATGTGATCAGGCGTATCGGGATTGCGGTTCCAATAAAATAATCGCCCAAGCTCAATACTGATATCGGTGATTAAGCCGGTAAGGTGGGTGGTGCGTATAACGGCCTTAGAAATCTTGGTAATGATGGCGTTTTGCAGGCCCATAATAAAACACAGCAGCAGCATGGTGAGCGAGATCAGCTTGCTGGAGTGAGAATCAAGCTGGCCACCGAGTAAGCCAAAGCACAGCAATAGCAGTGCTTCCAGCATGAGTGGCTCGGCATATAAGCTGCGGCTGCCTCGGCGGCGCGCCCAGTTAATCAGCAAGGTTGAGGTGATTGCCCCCGCCATAAACATCAATACGCTCGCCATTGCGGCCATAATCAGCGTTGAGTTTCCCAGCACCCAGTTATCAGCTAGCCCCGATAAAATCCCGGTCATATGCGAGGTGTACTGGCCCACGGCTAAAAATCCGCCTGCATTGGTCGCCCCCGCCACAAAGCATAAGGCTATTCCAAGGTGAAAATTATTGCGCTCGTTGCGCTCTGGGGCGGTGAGTTCACGTAAATAGCGTAAGGGCATAGCGGTCTGCGGGTGCTTGCTGAGCCTTGATTATACTCGTCTTCATGCCCCTGCCATTTTGCCAACATTACCTTTGCTGATCGGTAGAACTGCTGTGGTGATGGTCTTAAATAATGTGCATGGCATGGTTTATAGCTTGTTTTGTTATATATAAGTTATTTAATATTTCTTCTTTGTGTGAATAATGCTTGTTAGACTTCAAACAGATCAAGACATTCAGCTAGCCCCACACTCTATCTAAGGAATTAAAATGAAAAAAACTCTGGTTCTTAGCGCTCTGGCGGCTTTATTAGCAACAGGCTTTGCACAAGCAGCAGAAAAACTCACCATTGCAGCAACCGCTGTACCTCATGCAGAAATTTTGGAATTAGTAAAACCCCAATTGGCCAAAGAAGGCATTGATTTACAAATCAAAGTATTCACTGATTATGTGCAGCCTAATTTGCAAGTTGATCAAAAAAATATAGATGCTAATTACTTTCAAACCAAACCTTATTTAGATAATTTTAATAAAGGCAAGGGCACTAATCTGGTGATTGTGGCTGGTGTGCACGTAGAGCCATTTGGCGCTTATTCGCGCAAATATAAATCATTAAAAGACTTACCAAACAGCGCAACCGTTGCTATTCCTAATGAAGGCAGTAATAGCGGCCGTGCTTTATTACTGCTACAAAAAGCAGGTTTATTAAAACTGAAAGACCCAACAAATGCTTTGTCTACACCTAAAGACGTGGTGGATAATCCAAAGAAACTGAAATTCCGTGAATTAGATGCAGCCATGCTGGCCCGTGTTTTAGATCAGGTTGATTTAGCGCTGATCAATACGAATTACGCATTAGAAGCCAAGCTTAATCCGGTTAAAGATTCATTAGCGCTGGAAGATCGCAGCTCGCCCTACGTGAATTACCTCGTCGCCCGCCCGGATAATAAAGACAGCGCTGCCATTAAAAAACTGGCTGCAGCTTTAACCAGCCCGCAGGTTAAAGCCTTTATCGAAGGCAAATACGCAGGCGCGGTGGTTCCCGCGTTTTAATTGCTTGCTGTGTAGTTGTGTACTTGTAGGTTGAGTTAGCTAATTATCACTGCAGCTTTTAGCTGTGATAATTAGCGTAACCCAACATGCTCAAGTGAGAAAAATGTTGGGTTACGCTGATTTATCCGCCCCAAACAGGCGAATAAACCAGCTAACCCAACCTATAAGTACCAACCTACCCACCTGCAGGTCGTTCATTTCAAACCTGTTTTTCTCCGTGAAACTCCGTGTGTCCTGGGGCCTCCGTGCTTCAATATTTGGGTTTTTCGGCAGTAATCAATCAAGCCATTAACTTAATTTAAAATGCGCCACGGCTAAATCCATACGGCTGGCGAGATCCCTTAGTGAATGCGCGGTATGTGCCGATTCTTCTACGGCGCGGCTGTTTTCTACGCTCATTTGCGCGATGCGGTCTACATTGCCTGCCATATACCATTTGCCCTCGCCCTGTTTGAGCATGCTCTCGATATAGCCTTGGGTATCAGGTTCTTTAAGTAAATTTTTATTGCGCATGGTGGGGTGGACCAGTGCTTTACCTAGGTTTTTACCTGCATCAATAATCAGTAATAACCGGTTTCGCCTAGCTTGATGGCGGCGACTTTCTTTTTTAAATTGGCCATGCCCAGCGAGAAGTTTATTTAGGTTAATCCTGTAACCAATTACTTAATTCTTTAATTTTTGAATGGAATAGTCTGTAATTTCATTCGTAAAAATTACAATAATAGTTATTATTCAAAAAAAGTGCACTGCAACAAAGATGAGGCGGAGTGCCGTATAAGCGGTTAACGAGCCGAAGAACGGCTTTGGTCGGCTACTGCAGCAAATAACTACAGCAAATTCCGATAGCCATTCACCAAAACAAGGCCAGCAAACCAGAGGTAAAGCAGGGCCGATAGCAGCAGGCAGCCCTGAGTAAAGCGCTGACCAAATAGCTTGGCGCCGTGGGTGGCGCTATAAACCATGAGTAAAGTCCACGCCATGCCGCCGGCAAAAAAGCCGCAAAGAAACCGTGCGGTAGAAAGCATGCTGCCATCGGTGGCTTGCGCAATCAGGCTGCCGCCCACGGCAGCAAACCAGAGGATGGATGTGGGGGACGCCATAGCCAGCATCATGCCTCGGCCAAACATGCCTCGTCGGCCTGCTTGCGGCAAGGTTGTGCTTTCTATTTGCTTGGCATCTTGCCATGCTTGGCGCGCCATTTTGACGGCGAGGAAAAGTAAGAGCGAGCCACCGCCTAGCCAAGTGATCCATTTAACTGCCGTGAACTGCAGCAAAATACTCATCCCTAAGAGGGAAACCACGGCCCATACCATATCGCCAAAACAAGAGCCCAGCCCCATCCATAGTGCGGGGCGCGGGCCGTGTTTCAGGCTAGTGTCGATGAGTGCTACGTTGACAATGCCAAGATCAAGGCAAAGAGAGATCGACAATAAAAAACCGGTGATAAAGACATCCATTTTAAGGCTCTGTAGATCGCTGTTGTGTACGGTAATGGTCCGGGTGAGCCAATACAAACGCAGTTTAACAGCTTACAGCAGCCCCTTAAAATGGCGTATTACCTTAACACGCCCAGCTCTGCTTAGGATTTCCAGAAGGCACGAGTAAATAAGATCAGCAGGGAAAACACTTCTAATCGCCCAAGCAGCATGGCGAAGTTGCAAATCCAGATTTGAATATCGCTGAGCACGCCGTAATTGGAGGCCGGGCCAACCACGCCAAGGCCGGGCCCCGCATTGTTGATGCAGGCAATGACAGCGGTAAAGCTGGAGAGAAAATCAAGCCCTGTGAGTAGCAGTAAAAAGGTGAGCCCTACGATACTCATGGCGTATAAAAAGACAAATCCCATTACCGCAAAAATAATCTGATTGGGGATCGCCATGCCATTGACCCGCAGCGGATGCACGGCGCTGGGGTGCAGCAAGCTAGACATTTGCCGGCTGGATTCTCGCAGCATAATCAGGGTGCGAATCATTTTAATCCCGCCACCAGTAGACCCTGAGCAGGCGGTGATGCAGGATAAAAATAACATCAGGAGCGGCACAAAAATGGGCCACATGCCAAAATCTACGCTGGCAAAACCAGAGTCTGTAGCAATCGATACCAGATTAAATGCCACATGCCTTAATGAGGTTAGGTAATCGGTATAGGTGTTTTGCTGAACCAAATACGCGGCGCAGCCCAGTGTGCTGATCAGAATCAGCAACAGCATGGCTTTGAATTCAGAGTCTTTTAAGTAGGTAGATAGTTTGCGGCCACTCAGCGCTACATAGTGCGTAGCAAAGTTGGTGGCGGCGAGCAGCATAAAAACAATTAAAATGGCTTCGATAATGGGGGAATTAAAAAACCCCACACTGGCATCATGCGTAGAAAACCCGCCTAGACACATCGCAGCAAAGGCATGGCACACCGCATCCAGCCAGCTCATGCCACCTACAAATTTAAGCAGCAGAATGCAAGCTAGTGTGAGCCCTGCGTAGACCATCCACAGATTACGTGCTGTTTCCCTAATGCGAGGGGTGAGCTTGGCATCTTTGATTGGGCCGGGGGTTTCGGCTTTAAAGAGCTGTAGCCCGCCTACACCCAGCATGGGCAAAATGGCAACGGCCAGCACGATAATCCCCATCCCGCCCAGCCAGTTAAGCAAATGTCGCCATAAATTAATCGAAGGGGGTAGCTGATCCAGCCCCGTTAGCACGGTTGCTCCGGTGGTGGTGAGTGCCGACATGGTTTCAAAGTAGGCGTGGGTGAACGAGAGTGATGGATTAAATAGCAGCAGTGGTAGAGCAGAAACGGCAGGCAGTACCGTCCATAGACCTACTACCAAAACAAAACCATCCCGCGCTTTCATTTCCCGCTTATAGCCGTGAGTCAGAATGGCTAAAGCCAGGCTACAGAGCAGCAAGCTGGCTAGCGAAATAATAAAGGGGGATAGGCCATCATCATTGCCAAACCATGCCACAGCAATGGGGAGCAAAATCCACAGCGAAAACATGCCTGATACACGCGCCAGAATATTGACGGTGGGGAAAATACGTTGGGCGAGCGACATTAGAAAAACCCCATTTTAACGGCGAATAGTTTTTCTATTTCGCGGATATGGGCTTTGTTATCCACAAATAAAATCACATGGTCTTCGGCTTCGATGATGGTGTCGCCGTGGGCAATCAGCACTTTTTCTCCTCGTACAATGGCGGCCAAATCAGCACCGGAAGGAAGCTTGATATCATCCAGTTTTTTACCAATCACGCGGGAAGTGGCCGATGTGCCGTGCACAATGATTTCCATTGCCTCGGCGGCACCCCGGCGCAGGCTGTGCACCGCCACTACATCACCGCTTCTGACATGGGTGAGCAAGGAGCCGATGGTGGCAATCGCGGGTGAGATCGCCACATCAATTTTGCCGCCCTGCAATAAATCGACATAGCGTGAGCGATTGATAATGGCGATGGTTTTGCGTGCACCCATTTGTTTGGCTAAAAGGCTGGACATGATGTTGTCTTCATCATCCGAGGTGAGCGCAAAATATAAATCGCAGCGATCAACTTGCTCGCTTTCCAGCAGGGCTTCATCGGTAGCATCGCCTCTGAGCACCAGTGTATTGGACAGCGCTTCGGCCAGCCAGTTTGCACGTTCACGGTTCGATTCGATTATTTTGACTTGATAGTCATTTTCTAAAGCTTGTGCCAATCTAAAGCCGACATTGCCGCCGCCAGAGAGGGTAATGCGCTTGATGGGCTTTTCTGTGCCGCGCATTTCCTTGATGACATCACGGATATGCTCGGTGGCCGCAAGGAAAAACACCTCGTCCCCGACTTGCAAAATGGTATCGCCATCAGGATGAATGCGGTGGCCTTTACGGTAAATAGAAACCACGCGTCGATCAATTTTTGGCAGGAGGCGATTTAAGGTCGCTAAATCCTGCCCGTCCATATGCGCGCCTGCTTCAACCCTTGTGGCCACCAGTTGGGCTTTGCCATCGGCAAAATCTAATACCTGTAAGGCTTCGGGGTTTTCAACCAGACTCACTAAATAATCGGTGACGATTTGTGCAGGGGTAATGACATGATCGATTGCAAAGTTATTTTCACTAAATAATTCGGGCCGGGCGAGTAAATCCGGATCACGAATCCGAGCTAAGCGGGTTGGGATATTAAATAGCTCGTAAGCAATTTTGCACGCCACCATATTCAGCTCATCAAGCGGAGTGACGGCCAGCAAAAGATCAGCATCTGCTGCACCTGCCGCTGCCAATACGGCAGGGCTGGCTGCATGGCCTACCACGGTGCGCAGATCAAGCCGGTCAGCGAGCGGTTTTAAGTTTTCAGGGTTTTCATCAACAATGGTGACGTTATAGCGCTCGTGAACCAGCTGCTCTGCAACGGATGCGCCAACACGGCCAGCGCCAAGGATCAGTATATTTGACACAGTAGTTTTCCATCTTTCGGGGGGAGGCATCAATGCCGGGAGGACACAGGCCCTTTTTGCCCGGGGTTGTGTACCTTTTGCTATTTTAGCGATGTGCTTGATCTGCTGCGTAAAGAGTGCGGCAAAATGATTGATTTATGATCACGGTGGATTGATGCCCATTTTAAAAATGAGCCAAACCCTCCGCGTGCGAGGGGTTTTCCTCGCTCAGCGATGGGGCTGGGCCGGAAAATGGCCATTCACTGCGTTATGCTCCTCGGGAATAACTAGTTATTGCCTTCGTCGCATGCCTTGTGACTGGCCATTTTCCGGCCCAGCGCAGGCGCGAATCAAACGTCAACAGACCCTAGGGCGTTGAAGCATTTTTTTATATTGAGCAAAGGCAATTTCGTGGATTTTTGCCGCTGCGTTTTCTTCGAGGCCGGTACAGGCCAGCAATAAGGCGTGATGGGTTTTGCAGAGTAAATGCGGGTTTTGCAGCTGAGTGGCTAAGGTGAGCGCCTCATCTAATTGGATGCGTGCATTGTGCCAAAGCTGCCCGGCCAGATCACAGTGGGCCAAACCAAGCAGGCTCATTGCTTTATGCCAAGGGTTTTCTTGCAGGAGGCAAATTTTTAATGCGCTTGCAAAGTTTGTCCGTGCGTTTTCTATATCGCCTTGCTGTAGTAGCAGTAAGCCGCTGATGCGATAAATTTCGCTTTCATTATCTAAGTGGCGAATGGATAAAGAGATATCTCGCGCTCTTTGCAGCATGGTTTCTGCTTCACTTAAACGCGCTAAGCTATACAAATCCATGACGATATTGATATACACCTGGCAGCGAAGTACAGGGTCTTTGCTGGTATAAAGAAAATCAAAGGCCTTGTAATGGCATTGCAAGGCCGCTTCATACTCTTCAAAACCAAAATGCACTTGCCCTAAGCCGATCTGCGCTTGAATAAACACGGTGAAGTGTTGGTTTTCCAGTGCAATCTGAGCGCATTCGCCCCAGATTTTGGCGGCTTGTGGGGTATCGCCCAAATCATGATGGCTGCGGGCCATTTGCTCTAATAGATTGGATTTTTCTAATGAGGAGGCTTGCGCAATAGTCAGTGCCTGCTGGAAGGTGGCCAGCGCAGCTTGCTGCTGGCCAAGGATGAGTTGCGCGCTGCCCAGCAGTAGACCTGCCCGTGCTTCCCCTTGGATATAGCCGATGGTTTTGGCTTGCATCAGAGCATGCCTTGCCAGCTGCAGGCCTTCATTAGCCTGCCTGTGCAGAATTTCGTCCGCACTGGCAATCAAGCGGTCTATATCGGCGGGAAGAGGGGTGGGCCTTGCTAACATCACTCTTCCTCAGTGCTTCGCTGTTTTTTTGGCACGGCAATACCGAGTTGCTTTAATTTACGGTAAAGATGGGTTCGCTCCAGGCCGACTTTCTCAGCTACCCGGCTCATATTGCCGTTGGATAGGTCGATTTGCCTTTCGATATATAGCTTCTCAAATTGATCACGCGCTTCACGTAGTGGCAAGCTCAGATCAATATTGGGCAAGCCCGACGCATGCTGGTTGTGGCTTTCGGTATTGACGTTGCCATTGGGTGCAAACTGAGACAATAAGCGAGCAAGGGGAGCGCTATCAATTTCCCCGTCGCGGCTGGTAATGGCCACGCTTTTTACCACATTTGCCAGCTCGTCCAGATTACCCGCCCATACTTGCCGTGCTAAAAGCTGCAAAGCCAGCGGGCTAAAAAAGCGCGGGCCTAGCTTATGTACGCCAATGGCATCAGAGAGAAGCTTTTCTGCCAATGCAGGGATATCTTCACGGTGCTCTGACAAAGACGGAATGGCGATGCTGAGCTGGGAAATAAAATTTAAAAGCTCAGGCTCAAGCTGGCTTGCCAACACACTGAGTGGTTTGCTTGAGGCACAAACCAGACGCACGCGTTGTTTTTCCAGCTTAGGCAGAATGGTTTTCAAGCCTTGCTGTGCGCGGCGATCGAGCCAAGCTAAATCGCGCAAAAATAAGATGCCACCCGTGGCTTTATTGAGCAGCTCTTGCGGCGCCTGCGCTAAATCTTCATTAGATGGCGGCGAGACAAAGGGTGCGTTAGGCACATTCAAAAAGCGTGCACAGTGCTCGAATCCTACTCCCGGCTGGCCGAGTAGTAAGACAGGGCCAGGCCTGCCACGAAGCGGGCTAAGGGTTGATTGCAACTCTTGAATGGCAAGGCCTGCACCTAAGCGCTCTAGTGTTGGGGCGCGTACTGCCGTTTCGCTAGGTAAGGAAAGGGCACGCTTCACCGTTGCCAATAGCTTTTGCAAACCAATTGGTTTTTCAAGGAAATCAAGCGCGCCAATTCGGGTGGCCTCAACTGCGGTATCAATGGTTGCATGTCCGGACATCATCACCACAGGCATGGTGAGCTGGCCATTTCGCGACCATTCTTTAAGCAGCGTAATGCCGTCAGTATCTGGCATCCAGATATCGAGCAGCACCAGACGTGGCTGAGATTGATTTCTGATTTTACGGGCAGCCTCTGCATTTTCGGCCAGCACAATGCCATAGCCTTCATCTTGCAGAATTTCTGACAATAATTCACGAATGCCGACTTCGTCGTCGACGATCAAAATATCCTGACTAGCCAATTGCTTCCTCCGCGAGGGGCAGCTCGATTCTTACCCAAGCGCCACCTTCATCCCTGTTGCCGGCCTGTATTCGGCCCTGATGTTCTTCGATTATTTTTTTTACAATGGCTAAACCTAAGCCTGTTCCCTTTATCTTGGTGGTGACATAGGGTTCAAAAATCCGTGATAAGAGTTCATTTGGAAATCCACTGCCACTATCTGTAACGGTTAGGCTTGCATAGTGCTCATTTTTTTCCATCTTAAGGCAAATCCGCTTAGGACTTTCGGAATTCTCTTGCCCTGTAATGGCGTCTTGAGCATTTTGCAAGAGGTTATGAATCACTTGGCGTAGCTGAGTGGCATCGCCAAGCACGATTAAAGGCTCCTCACTCATTTGGTTTAAAATCAGCGGAGAGGCTTCGTACAGCACTAAAATTTCAGTGAGTAATTGCTGTAAATCGAGTGGCTTTTTCTTGCCACTTGGCTGCCTTGCGTAATCACGAAAGGCATCCACCATATCTTTAAGCGCGCCAACCTGGCGCACAATGGTCTGGGTATTTCTTGATAATAATTCCGCGCTGGCGGTATCTAGCTTATCGGCCAGCTTATGCTCCATACGCTCTGCTGCAAGCTGGATGGGCGTGAGCGGGTTTTTAATTTCATGTGCTAAGCGTCTTGCTACCTCACCCCATGCCGCATCACGCTGGGCTGAAAGCAGATCAGTAATATCATCAAACACCACCACAAAACCAGTGTGGCTTTCGTCTTGTTGATCGAGTAAATGTGTGCCACGTACATGTAAAACACGTTTGGTATTCACCAGTTCTAACTGATGCTGCCAATGGTCTTGCTCAGATAGTAATCTATCTGCGATCTGAGCACAAAAGGGCGTAAGTGCCGGATAGAATAAATGCCAGTTTGTGAGTGGCTCCTGGCCTATTCTTTCGGGGTCAATTCCTAAGATACGCAGTGCGCTTTGATTGGATGAGCGCAGCTGCCAAGCATTGTCAAATGATAATACCCCTGCCGACAAAGAGCCCAAAATAGCGCCTAAGTGGGCCCGGCCCGCTGCTTGCTCGGCCTGATGCATTTCTAGTGTGCTGCGCGCTTCGGAAAGCTGGCGTGTCATGCGGTTAAATGAGTGCGTTAATATTCCCAGCTCATCGCGGCTGATCACGGGCTGCATTTGCGAGTAATCGCCTGCTGCGACGGCTCTGGTGCCCTCAGCCAGCACCGAGAGCGGTGCGGCTAGCTTGTCAGATAAATAAATGGCTAAGGCTAGTGCACCAAGTAAAGCCATCAAGAGCGCCAGCGTGAGTGTAAGGCTGTAAATTAATTTAAGCCCTCGCCTTGATTGCGAAAGCTGTTTGTAATCACTGCGTACTTTTTCGACCAGCTCAGCATCGGCAGCCAATTGCTTGGGCACGGGTTGTACCAGCTGTAGCAGCCGTGTTTTATCGCCAAAATTGCTGGCGCGTACGGCCACCAGCACACGCATGGTCAGCCCTTGATCGCTGATGGGTTCTATGATTTTAAAAGGGCTGCGTAGCGCTTGGCGTAGCTGGAGGCGATCGGGCTGAATAGGGAAAAGGCTGGCATTCTCATTGCCAATATGAGCTAAAGTCTGGCCACCCTCGTTAAACAGGGATAACTCCTGTACGCCGGTTTGCTCACGCAGTCTGCCAAGACGCAGCAGCATGCCGGAGCTGTTGTCATCGCTGATATCCATCGCAATCACGGCGGCTTTTCGGGCTAGATCATTGAGCTGATAATCAATGGCGTTATGGCCTAAATTAAGGCCGCGATCCAGAGCGTGATCAACTCGCACGTCAAACCAGTTTTCAATACTGCGATTCAAAAACTGCACCGATAGGGTGTAAACCAGCGTGCCAGGTAAAACGGCGACCAAGGCAAACATCAAGACCATTCTTAGTGTGAGCCGCGAGCCAAATACTTTGGCTTTTACTTTTTTAACTAAATTAATGAGCCGAAAGCTCACTAAACCCAGCAGCCCGCCTAATAGTAATAAATTAAGAACAAGTAGCAAGCCGTAATATTCGGCGAAGGCGGAGGTGTTGCCACTGGCTGTAGCAAGCAAAAAAATCAGAATAGCGCCCAATGAGGCGAGCAGTAATAGTTTGGGTTTACTCATTGGTGGTGATGTCTTCAGGACGTGCCTTCGATAGCTCTACCCACGGCGATTCTAATTGCCATTCTTCATGGCCAAAGGCGGTGAGTTGATACGTTTTAGGAAGGCGGGAGCGATCTAGTTTTAAGCGCACTTTGCCAGCAAAATCAGTATTTCGATCACGCGCAAGGCTGCTGTCATTGAGTACGCCCCAATTACGCACAATGCCTAGCGCAGCTAAGGCGTCGTTCACACTTTGAAAATTGCGGTAAAAACTACCAATATGCAATCGGTATTGTCTTGTCAGGGCGTGGTAGGACAATTGATAGCTGAGCATGGCATTGGGGCCAAAGCCATCGGATACTTGCCGGTACCAGGAGTAAATTCGTGGGCGGGTCAGCTGGAATTCATAAACAAAAGTCAGTGAAAGACCGTTTTTAAGCGCTTCTTGTAAATCATTAGAAAGCGAAACATCAAATTTTGCCGCAATCTCGATTCGATTATCGCCAAAGCTGGCTTCTGCTTTTTGCGCCTTGATATCGCCAGCATCTGCCCATACCCATGCACAAAGCAGCCATCCCATGCACAACAAAGCCAGCATTAAAAGACGAGGCTGGCTTTGCGCATGGCGGGCGGGCATGCTGGATTTCAGCATGGATTAAATCGCAATACGTAGCGATTAAGCCGTTTTTTCAAAAAGGGCGTAGAAAAAGCCATCATGTTCCGGTGTTGGCAGGAGTTGACCATCTGCGGGAATAAAATCGGGTAAAGGTAGCTGTTTTGCGTTGGCATGACGAGCCGAAAACGCACTCGCTGCTTCGGTATTTTCCGCCGCAAAAACAGAGCAGGTAGCGTACAGGAGTTTGCCGCCCGGCGCTACGAGTGGCCAAAGTGCGTCGAGCATTTGAGCTTGCTGACGAGCGAAATTGGCGAAATCTTCAGGGCGGCGCAGCCATTTAATATCAGGGTGACGGCGCACCACACCGGTGGCCGAGCAAGGCACATCGGCGAGGATGCGATCAAATGGCTGACCATCCCACCAGGTATCAGGCTGGCTGGCGTCGCCCAGTTGTAAGGTGGCAGTCTGTCCTAAGCGATCTACGTTTTCCTGCACCCGTCTAAGGCGCGCCGCATCGTTATCAATCGCGGTTAAATTTACCTTTGCCAGCTCTAAGATATGGCCACTTTTACCGCCAGGCGCTGCACAGGAATCCAGTACACGCTGGCCATCCGCCAGATCCAGAATTCGGGCTGCGTATTGCGCGCCCAAGTCTTGTACTGAAACCCAACCGTCAAAAAAGTGTGGTAAACGATCAACACCCACCGGGTTTTGCAGCTGGATAGATAAGCCATCGCTAGAGCTGGCAACGATTTCATCGAGAGCGAGCAGGGCAATATAGGCGTCGCTGGTGGTTTTGTTTAAGTTCACCCGCAGTGTCATCGGTGGATGCTGATTATTGGCCAGCAAGATGTTGCGCCATTGCTTGGGGTAGGTTTTGCGCATGGCCGAAATCCACCAAGCAGGGTGTGAATACTGGCCATATTCGCTATTTTGCGCCATTTTGAAAAGATCATCTTTTTGGCGCAGGAAGTTACGCAGTACGCCGTTTACCAAGCCCTTGCCGTGGCCAGCCCCTGTTTGCATGGCCACGGTGACGGCGTGATCCACAATGGCGTGTGGTGCTGAGCGGCTAAATTGCAGCTGATAGATAGCCACCAGCAGCAGTGCTTTTAGCTCAGGCTCGTGCAGCGGCTTTTGTAAAAGCTGCTTCAGGATGCTTTCGATTAAGCCCAGCTGGCGCAAAGTGCCGTAGCTGACATCTTGAATCGCTCCTTTTTGGCGTGGCAGCAGGCTAGGGTCTTCGCGCCATACTTTATTCAAGGCTTCGTTTAGATTTTGACCAGCAAGTACACTGGCAACAACACGGCTGGCAAATTTTTGGGTAGCAAGCAAAATAGTCTCTTAATGGCGAGGTGAAACATGATCTTTTGGTGTTCACGGGTATGGGGCTGCGAATACTGGCCTTGAATGCCGCCTAAGAAGTACGGCTGGCACTCGTTGCGTGAACTTCGTGTTTATTGACCGCGGGCAATGGCATGCAGCCTTGCTACGCGCTCGGTTGTTTGCGGGTGGGTACGAAATAAATTGGATAATCCACCGCCAATCAGCGGGTTGATAATCATCATTTGTGCGGTTTCGGGGTGGGCATCCGCAGCGTGCATGGGAATACCCTGTGCGTAGGCCTCAATTTTTTGTAAGGCGTCGGCCAATGCCAGTGGATCGCCAGAAATACGTGCGCCACCTGCATCGGCTTCAAATTCACGGGCGCGCGAAATGGCCATTTGGATCAGCGACGCCGCAATCGGCGCCAAAATAGCCAGCGCGATGCTCGCAATCGGGTTCATTGACCGGCCATTGGCATCTCGCCCACCGAAAAACATTGCAAAGTTGGCGAGCGCTGAAATGGCACCAGCCATGGTGGCTGAAATGGTTGAAAGTAAAATATCCCGGTGCTGAACGTGCGCTAGCTCGTGCGCCATCACGCCGCGTAATTCGCGGTAAGAAAGCACCCGCATAATGCCACTTGTTGCCGCTACGGCTGCATTTTCTGGGTTGCGGCCGGTAGCAAAGGCATTGGGCTGGTCTTCATCAATGACATACACTTTAGGCATAGGCAGGCCCGCGTTTCTGGCCAGCTCTTCCACCATGGCATAGAGCTCGGGTGCACTATGGGCGTCAACTGGGTGAGCGTTGTACATACGCAACACCATTTTGTCAGAATTCCAATATGCCCACACATTCATTCCACCGCCCAAAAGCAGCGCCAGCAGCATGCCGCTCATGCCTCCGATCATGCCGCCTATCATGGCAAAGAGGGCGATAATCCCCGCCATTAGAATGCTTGTTTTTAGCCAGTTATTCATTGCGTACCCAAGTAAATCAAATTGATTCTCTATCAGATCGTTGTTTTTTAAGAAAATTCAATCTCTATATCGTACTTATTCAAAACCAGCGGCGCACATGGCGATACAGGCTTTATCTGAAGCTTAAGGTGCTGTGGCTGTGTTACGGATGCAGTAATATTTACTCCCCCAGCTTTAGCCCTGCTTCAACCCCGTTCCCGGCTAAAAACGCCGCTGCCGCAACGCGTTTACTGCCTGCTTTTTGTAGCTCAGTAATGCGTAGCGATCCGCTGCCACACGCGACGAGCAGCCCGTCTTTATCTGCCGCAAGCACCGTACCCGGCGTGCCACTGTCTTGGCTGATGGTGGCTTGCCAGATTTTCAGCGCCTGCCCGGCCAGTAAAGTTTGAGCCGAAGGAAACGGATTAAAGGCACGAATCATTTGATCGAGTTCGACCGCTGATTTTTGCCAATTAATTTGCGACTCTTCTCTCTTTAGCTTATCCGCGTAAGTGACGCCAATTTCTGGTTGCACTTGGCGCGTTTGCTGAAGCTTAGGTAAATCTGCCAGTGCGGCTACAAGGGCCGCTGCACCTTGCTCTGCCAGCTTGTCGTGCAGGCTGGCGGTGGTGTCGTGTGCCTCAATAGGCGTGCGATGGATAGATAGCATATCGCCGGTATCTAGCCCCGCATCCATTTGCATAATGGTAATGCCTGTCTCGGTGTCCCCGGCCAAAATGGCGCGGTGAATCGGTGCAGCACCACGCCAGCGCGGCAAGAGCGAGCCATGAATATTGAGGCAGCCCAGCTTAGGCAGATCAAGTACGGCTTGCGGCAAAATAATACCGTAAGCGGCTACAATCATTACGTCAGCCGCTATGGCTGCCAATGGGGCTTGTTGCTCAGGCGTACGCAACTTTTCTGGCTGATAAACGTTGATGCCATGCTGCTCTGCCAGTATTTTTACCGGAGATGCACTTAGCTTCATTCCGCGGCCAGCAGGGCGATCGGGTTGAGTTAAAACCAGAGCAATTTCATGCCCCGCCGCGATGAGTGCTTGTAAAGCACAAGCGGCAAAGTCCGGCGTACCGGCAAAGATGATTTTCATTTTTTAAAAGCCACAGTGTGCGGCTATCCAGCCTGAGGCCCTGTCCCTGTGACAACACGGCATCTCAGGCTTGAAAGCCACTGGGTGATGAGTTACATGGTTTTACGCTGATTTTTTTTAAGTTTTTGCACAATACGGCTCAGTTTTAATTTTGAGAGCTTTTCTACAAAAACTTTACCGTCCAGATGATCTAATTCATGCTGGATGCAAATCGCGAGCAAACCATCGGCGGCCAATTCAAAAACCTGGCCCTTGCTATCAAAGGCCCTGACCTTTACTCGCTCGGCGCGTTCTACTTCTTCGTAGATGCCAGGCACAGAAAGGCAGCCCTCTTCCCACATGGTTTTTCCATCCATCGTCATGATTTCAGGATTAATCAGCGCCATTAGGCTATTTTTCTCTTCAGAGATATCGATAACAACAACGCGCTCATGAACGTTGACTTGCGTTGCCGCTAAGCCGATCCCTGGAGCCGCGTACATGGTTTCACTCATGTCGCGAACTAGCTGCTGTAAGCGATCATCGAATACCGTAACAGGCTTTGCAATGGTGTAGAGCCTATCATCGGGGTAGTGCAGAATATTTAGAATGGCCATAGTAGTCTGTGCAAGTAAGAACTGTGATTGCTACAAGCAATTTTCTTGCTAGTAGCTGTAAAATATGCAGTAATCAACATAAACATGTTCCGAAAAACTGATGTAAGCACTCGGCTAGCATCTTTTTCGGCGGAGAGAAATCGCCATCATGCGAAAAACAATTATATCGCTACTTTGGGCAAGCGTACTTTTATCTGGCACTGCAGTTGCAGATAGTCTTGCAATGCAGGATAACGCGCCTGATCGTTATGTGGTGGTAAAAGGCGATACGCTTTGGGGTATCTCAGGCCATTTTTTGAAGCAGCCTTGGCGTTGGCCAGAAATCTGGCAGCTCAATAAAACGGATATTAAAAACCCGCACTGGATTTATCCGGGTGATGTGGTCTTGCTTGATAAAAGCAGTGGCGAGCCGCGTCTGCGCTTGCTTAAGAACGAAAAAACAGCTTCGGGTTCTGCTTCTGGCAAGATGTCGCCGCGTATTCGATCGACTTCTTTAGGTGATGGTGCAACGCCTAGTATTCCCTTATCGGCAATATCACCTTTTCTGAATAAACCCTTGGTAATCGATAGCGAAACCTTCGCTGCCGCGCCGCGTGTTGCTGCTGGCCCGGATGAGCGTGTGATTTTTGCCAGTGGCGACAAGGTCTATGCCGTTGGTTTAGTCGGTGAAGTAGGGGACAACTGGCAGGTATTCCGGGATGGCAAAAACTTAATCGATCCAGATGATCCGGATAGAAAACGAGTGATTGGCCATCAGGTGGAGTATTTGGGTGATGCTCGTTTAGAAGTCACAGGGGACGTAGCAACATTGCGTCTGACGTCTTCCAAAGAAGAAATTCTGGTGGGCAATCGTTTGATTCGCGCCAATGAAGCACCTTTTGTAAATTATGTGCCTCATGTGCCCGAGCAGCCGGTGAGCGGCCGGATTGTTTCTTCTTATGCCGGTGTGGCTGAAGCGGGCCCATTAACAACGGTAGTGATTAACCGTGGCTCAGAGCATGGTGTTGATGTGGGCAGCGTGTTTTTTAATTACAAAGCGGGCCGCTTAATTCGTAAAGAGAGCAGCAGCGAGCCTGATCGTTACACACCAATAGAAAAAAACGGTAATTTGTTTATTTACCGTGTTTTCCCCGGTTTTGCTTATGGCCTCGTGCTCGATAGCACGCGAGCGGTGAATGTGGGTGACGAGGTGAAAACGCCTTGATGAGCGAGGATGAAGTGCGGCTTTGGCTGCGCTTCACCACGATTACTAAAGTGGGGCCAAGAAAGCAGATTGCGCTCTTGACCCGCTTTAAAACGCCCGAAGCAGTGTTTACTGCTACGCCAGCAGAGCTCGCTGAGGTGTTGAGCACGCCCGCATTAGACGCTTGGCTGGATGGCCTTGATCTTGAAGAAACCATCCAGCAAACCCTCGCTTGGCAGCAAGAAGCAGGCAATACCTTGCTCTGCCTTGGTGATGCGGCTTATCCGCCCCGGCTTTTAGATTTACCTGATGCGCCAACCTTGTTGTACGTAAAAGGGCGCTTAGAATTATTAACCATGCCTGCGCTCTCTGTTGTGGGTAGCCGTAATGCCACCCCTCAGGGTCTAGACAATGCAGAGCAATTTGCCCGCTGCTTTAGTGAAGCAGGGCTGACCATTGTGAGTGGCCTTGCGGCAGGCATTGATGCTGCGGCACATCGCGGTGGATTGGCGGCAGCTTCGTCTACGATTGCCGTAGTCGGCACAGGTTTAGATCGGGTTTATCCCGCCAGTAACCGTGAGTTAGCCCATCAGATTGCCAGCGATGGTGTCATTATCTCTGAGCTGGCTTTGGGTAGTCCACCCAAGGCGGATCATTTTCCAAGGCGGAACCGAATGATCGCCGCTCTGGGGCTGGGATGCTTGGTGGTAGAGGCTACCGTAGGCAGTGGCTCCTTGATAACTGCCAAACAGGCCGCAGATATAGGCAGAGAAGTGTTGGCAATTCCCGGCTCTATCCATTCACCATTGGCACGGGGGTGTCATCAGCTGATCAAGCAGGGCGCTAAATTAGTTGAGTCAGCAGAAGATGTTTTATCTGAGCTGAGCTGGACGAGTTCTGTGCAAGCACCAAGCAAGCAACGCGCATCAAAAAGCAGTCCTTTTTTACAAAATATGGGCTTCGATCCTGTGGATATTGAGACATTGTCACAGCGCAGCGGCTTGACGACAGACAGGCTATCCGCGATGCTGTTGACCTTGGAGCTTGAAGGTTGCATTGTCGCCCTGCCCGGTAGTCGCTATCAGCGGATTGCCTGAGTAGGGCGTAAGTATTTTGAGATTCCTTTTAAAGGAAGTGCCCTTCTCGTTATTCCACTCGATTTCCTGCTATATCCATAGAGCTTATTTTTTTATCTATGGATAGGCAAAATGCCGTGAGATGCGCTGCCTTTAGCGATAGTCAGTGATGTGTTTTTTGTGATTTAAACTTTTGTAAAAACAAAGGTTTACCGCCATAAACGGATACGCTGCTTGCTACTGGGACAGTCCTTTAATTTATATATAAACGTGCCGGGGACCCATGCCCGCAAATCTATTGATTGTCGAATCGCCGTCTAAGGCGAAAACGCTGCTGAAGTATCTTGGTAAGGATTTCCAGATCCTTGCTTCCTATGGTCACGTCCGTGGTTTGGTCAGAAAGGACGGCTCGGTAGACACCGAGAATGACTTCAAAATGAAGTACCAAGTCATCGAGCGCAATAAAAAACATGTCGATGCGCTGGTTGCTGCCGTAAAAGAATCGACTAACATCTTTCTGGCAACTGACCCGGATCGCGAAGGTGAAGCGATTTCCTGGCATATCATGGAAATCTTGCGCTCTAAAAAGTTGCTGACGGCGAGTCGCACTTTTAAGCGTGTGGTGTTCCATGAAATTACCGAAACCGCCGTGCTCAATGCTGTGGCTAACCCACGTGATATCGATAACGATCTCGTGAATGCACAGCAAGCACGTAGCGCGCTGGATTATCTGGTTGGCTTTAATTTATCCCCACTGCTTTGGCGCAAAGTGCGTTCTGGCCTATCGGCTGGCCGCGTACAAAGCCCGGCACTGCGCCTGATTTGCGAGCGTGAGATCGAGATTCGTGCGTTTACGTCGCAAGAATACTGGTCGGTACACCTCGATACTCATCAAGGCCGCAGCAAGTTTGGTGCAAAGCTCACCCAGTGGCAGGGCAAAAAGCTTGAGCAATTTGATATCCCGGATACGGGCACGCAAGAGAGCATTCTGAATGCGCTGAGCGGCCAGAGTGCTGAGATTCAATCGGTAGAAAAGAAAAAGAAATCGCGTAGTGCTGCTGCGCCGTTTACAACCTCTACCTTGCAACAAGAAGCCGTGCGTAAGCTGGGTATGACTACTGATCGCGCCATGCGTACAGCTCAGCAGTTGTATGAAGGGATGAGTATCGGCGGCGAAACCGTCGGTTTGATTACCTATATGCGTACTGACTCGGTGGCCTTGGCCAATGATGCGCTGGATGAAATCCGTGCGTATATTGGCGAGAAATTTGAGAAAGAATACCTGCCTAATGCGCCGGTTGTTTTCAAAAATAAAGCCAAAAATGCCCAGGAAGCACACGAAGCGATTCGCCCAACTTCGATTTATCGCTCGCCAGATGAAGTGAAAGCCTACCTAACGGCCGATCAATTTAAGCTGTATCAAATGATCTGGAAGCGCACCTTAGCCAGCCAGATTGCTGCGGCCAAGTTTGATACCGTGGCGGTTGATATTGCTGTTGGCCCGGACGCTATCTTCCGCGCTACCGGCCAAACTTTGGTATTCCCCGGCTTTATTGCGGTTTACCAGGAAGATACCGATGATGAGGAAGAAGAAGACGAAGCGCGTCTGCCGGTACTGAATGTGGGTGACAAGCTGCCGGTAGATAAGCTATCTGGTGAGCAACACTTTACCCAGCCGCCACCGCGCTTTACTGAAGCATCTTTGGTTAAATCTTTGGAAGAGTTCGGTATTGGTCGCCCGTCTACTTACGCGTCGACCATTAAAACGCTGAAAGATCGCGAGTATGTGATTCTTGATAAAAAGCGTTTTACTCCGACCGATACCGGCGAAGTGGTGAATAAATTCCTGACTGAGCATTTTACCCAGTATGTGGATTACAACTTCACCGCCAAGCTAGAAGACAAGCTCGATGAGATTTCCACCGGTAAACGCGATTGGATTCCGGTGCTGGCTGATTTCTGGAAAGGCTTTCATAAGCAATGCGAAGAAAAAGCAGGCTTATCGCGTAAAGAAGTCACCCAGGAAGAAATGGACGAAGACTGTCCAAAATGTGGCGTGGCAAAGCTCGCGATTCGCTTAGGCAAGCGTGGCCGCTTTATTGGCTGCACCACTTATCCGGAATGCGATTACACCCGTAATCTGGGGGATGATGCCGATACTGCACCTACTGAGCCGGAAGTCGTACCGGATCGCACCTGCCCTAAATGCGAATCAGCATTGCATATCAAGGTAGGGCGTTATGGTAAGTTTATTGGCTGTTCAGCCTATCCGAAGTGTAAGCATATCGAGCCACTTGAAAAACCACGCGATACCGGTGTGGAGTGCCCGGAATGTAAAAAAGGTAGCCTGATCGAAAGAAAGAGTCGCTATGGCAAGCTCTTTTACTCGTGCAATACCTACCCGGATTGCAAATACGCCACTTGGAATCCACCGATTGCCGAGGCTTGCCCGCAATGTAAATGGCCAGTGATGACGATTAAAGTCACCAAGCGTCGGGGCACTGAGAAGGTTTGTCCGCAAAAAGAGTGCGGCTATGTTGAAGTAATTGAAGGACCCGCGCCAAAAGCTGAAAAAGCCGAGGCGGAGTAAGGTGTTGGGGTGGGCTTGATGCTCACCCTGAATACTTTTGTAGGGCGGGAATAACCCGCAGCTTAGTTTCAGAGCCCCCGGGGTAGCATTTCGGGGCGCTCTTCAAAAGAGGTTTGCCGTGCAGCGCAATGTATTATCTGATCCTGATTTCGAACTTCGGAGCGAGCTTGGGTTGTTGCAAACTTATTTTGAAGCTTTTGACAGCATGGTCGCCGCTTTGCTGGACACCGGCAGAGAAGGCATGCTGGATGCTTTACATATCTTGGCTGAAGCCTCTAAAAGCAGTGCGGCGTGTTTTTATTTAAATACGCCAGACAATCAGGCTGCGCATTTAGTGTCGGCCTGGCGGGATCCCGATACCCGTTTAGCTGATTTTACCCCTGATCCTTGCCGCTCTCTCGATTACAGCGCTTATCCCTTGCTGGCAGACACGCTGGCTGTAGGTATGATGCTGAGTAAATCCCTCTTAGAATTACCCCTTGCTGAACAAATGTTGATGGCACAAATTGGCGTGCGTCAGTTGCTGTGTATTCCCCTGCTTGAGAAGGGAGAACCATTTGGTTTTCTGTGCTTTTTAAATGACACAGAAGTACAACGCAGCCGTAGCGAGCTAAGGCTTTTAGCCATGCTGAGCAATCATGTGGCTCAGGCTTTAGTGAAGCAGCGGGTTGAGCAAGAGCTGCTCTGCAATCAGCAGCGCTTACGTGCTTTGGTGGGCGTACTGCAAGATATGGTGTTTGAGTGTAATCAGCAGGGGGTGATTATCAGTGTATGGTCTGGCCACCCTGATTTGCCATCCGCTGAAATGTTGCAGGGACGGGCAATTATCAGTGTACTGCCCTATGAGCTGGCTTCCGAGCTGGTGCATTATTTGCCGCGTATTTTAAAAAATAAAGAAAGCGCCCAGTTTAATTGCACGGTACAAACGCCGAATGGCCCTGTTTATTTGCTTATACGGCTGCAGCCTGTGCAAGCGCCTAATGGGCAAAACCATGCGGTTGCTCTGGTGCATGATGTGACTGTACTGATGCTTGAAGATGCGCAGCGTAAAACCATGCTGGATACGCTGAACTTGCTTGAAGAGGCGGTGATTGATTTATCACCCACAGGCGAGTTGGTGCGCACCACGCCTGCTTGGGCCAAATTACGCGCACTTGATTTACGAGAAGTTGCCAGCGATTTGGGCCAGCCCTTATTTGCCTGGGTTCATCCCAATGATGGTCTTGCAATGGTCGAGGCCTTATCAAAAATACTAAAAACCACAGAGCCTGTTACCCAGCGTTTCAGGCTGGTGCAAGCCAATGGCGAGCATATGTGGGTGGAGGCTAGGTTGATTGCCCACCGTACCCCTGATGGTTTGTTGTCTGCTATCCGTGGTGTGCTGCGCGATGTCACTATCACTCACTTAAACGAGCAGCATATTACCCAGCTGGCGCTTTATGATTCGCTAACTAAATTGCCTAATCGCTTGATGCTCGATAGCGAAATTCATAGCGCGATTGATCGAGCACGGGTGGAAAACACCAAAGTGGCCCTGGGCTTTATCGATCTGGATCACTTTAAGCAAATCAATGATGCCTTTGGCCATCAGATTGGTGATGAATTACTGGTGAATGTGGCAAGGCAGCTGGCAGGTGTTTTACGTGAAAATGACGTATTAGCACGCTGGGGCGGTGATGAGTTTGTGATTTTAATGCCCGATCTAACTGATTTAAACGTCATGAGAGAGCTTGCAGATCGCCTACGCACCGCAGCAAGGCAGGGGGTAACCATTGATGGCATGGAAACCCAGCCTACTATTTCGCTAGGGTTTGCGGTTTTCCCCGACAACGCCGAATCGGGCGAAGAATTACTATCCGCCGCCGATCACACCATGTATCACGCCAAACATACTGGCCGGAATAATGTCTGTTTTTACAGCGATATTGTGCATTTAAAAGCGCTTGGGCGTGAGCATGTGGCGATTCAATCGCGTCTTTCAACGGCGATTCGTAATAATCGTTTGCAAGTGTTTTATCAGCCGATTGTGGATGCCAGAACCGGAGAGGTGATCTCGGTTGAAGCGCTTGCCCGTTGGCAGGACGAGCAAAGTGGCTGGATTAGCCCCGAGCTGTTTATCCCTATGGCCGAGAAAGTCGGTTTGATCCAGGAGCTGTCTGAGCTTGTGATTCAGCAAAGTTTTTCTAAATTACGCGAATGGCGTGATGCAGGTTTAACGCAAAAGCTGATGATTAATATCTCGCGTAGCCAGCTGTTTCAGCCGCAGTTTGTGACTCAGCTTAATGAAAGGCTGATGCAACACCGTTTGCGCGCCGAGGATGTAATTCTTGAAATCACTGAATCAGTGGCCCTCACCGATTACTCGCGCCAGCTGCGGCATTTACGCCAGCTGAACGCCTCGGGCTTTGAAATTGCGATTGATGATTTTGGCACTGGCTATTCATCGCTTTCCCAACTGCATGAAATGCCCGCGCAAATGATTAAAATTGATGTGTCTTTTGCCCTGCGTCTGCATACCGAAGATGGCCGCCGGATTATGCAAGCTATCGTGCAACTTGGCTTAGGGCTTGGGCTGGAAATTGTGGTGGAAGGCGTGGAAAACCTTGAAACGGCGCGCTTTTTACAGGGCTTAGGCGTGCAACGGATGCAAGGCTTCTACTTTAGCGAGGCCGTGCCCAGCGGTGTGGCCGAGCTTTGGATGAGGTTGGGCTTGCAGGCAAAGATTTAGCGAGGGAAGTCTTTAATTAAATAATGTGCAATTTTGTAAAAAGCCGCCTCTTTTTTCTAAAGAGGCGGTTTTTTATTTAGCGAATACTGTGTTTAAGCTGCTGACCTTGATTTGCGATTAAGTAGCCGCCTAATCCCGTTCCGATGATGCTAAGTAGCAAAAGATAATAGCTGGGGGCCAGCACATCGTATTTAATCCAGAAGGATAAAATCACCGGCGTAAGCCCGCCTGCAAAGGCATAGGCCACATTATAAGAAAAAGACAAACCGCTAAAGCGGATCGCTGCGGGGAAGGCTTTAATCATTAAGAGTGGCACTGCGCCAACAATGCCCACGGTAAATCCCATCAGCGGATAGAGCAGGGCGAGCTGGCTCGTGTCATGGCTCATCGTGTGATAAAACGCGTAGCTGCTGCTGCCTAGCAAGATGCTGCCGATCAGGATGGTCAGGCCAGTGCCTAGTTTGTCTGCTGCCCATCCTGCCACCACACAACCCAAACTCAGCGCCACGATGGCGTAGCAATTGGCCCGTAAGGCATCCACAGGCAATACTGCAAATTGCTTTTGTAAGTAAGCCGGCGTCATCAAAATAGCAACCACAATCGCCACCGCAAGTAAAAAGGTGGCCAGCATAGAAACAGCAATGCTGAGGCGATGATCACGCAATACTTTTTTTAGCGGCAGCTCGTCAGCAAGATGCTTTTTAGCCTGCAGCTCTAAAAAAACCGGCGTTTCATGCAGCCATTTGCGTAAATACATGGCGACCAAGCCAAATACACCGCCAATTAAGAAGGGCACACGCCAAGCCCATGCTTCCAGCTCGGCTGGGCTAAACAGGCTATTCATCGTCATAGCAATTAACGCGCCTAATAAAATACCCAGAGTTAGCCCGGAAGTAATCATGCTGCAGGCCAGCCCTGTATGGCGCTCGGGCGCATGTTCGGCTACAAACACCCATGCACCGGGCACTTCGCCACCAATCGCCGCACCTTGCAAAATACGCAAAGCAAGCAGGCATAGAGGGGCCCAGATGCCGATTTGCTGATAGGTGGGCAGTAAGCCAATCATCAGCGTGGGCAGGGCCATCATCAAAATACTGAGGGTGAACATTTTTTTGCGGCCCAGCAAATCACCAAAATGCGCCATCGCAATGCCACCCAGCGGGCGTGCCAGATAGCCTGCGGCAAAAATACTAAAGGTCTGAACCTGCCTGAGTGCATCAGGCATATCAGGAGGGAAAAAGAGCTTGCTTAAAACAACGGTGAAAAATACAAAAATAATAAAATCGTAAAACTCTAAGGCACCACCAAGTGATGCCAAGCCCAAGGTTTTATAGTCCTGCCTATTTAAAGGCCGAGCCGCGAAGGCATTTCCCTGCTGAATTGGATCTCTCATTCAATATTCTCTTATGTATCTGATTTGGCAGAAAACTTCTGTTTTCTCGAGATTACTGGAGGAGATATGGTCAAGCAAGATTTATTGTAAGCTGGTTGGATATCTGTACCGTTTGGTGTAGAACATTTTTGCCCGCGCGGGGGCATAAAATGGTGTTCTCTGTACTTGGCTTACGGCAACAACTCCACCATCACCTGCCTGCTATCGCTCCTGCCATGATCGTCCACCACGCTAAGCTGATGCCAGCCACCCGCTTGTGGCCGCCATGCTAGGCCGCTGGATTTTGCGCTGCCCAGATAAATCTGATTATCAAACCAGTAGAGCTGCTCACTGCTGGCGGCGGCTTGCAGGGGGATGGTTTCGTCGGGTTTGGATAGGCGTAAGGTGTAGCTGAGGCCTGCTAGCGGTGAGCTGATTTTGGGTGCTTCGCCAAGGCTGGCCATGCCGCTGCAATCGAGATGCGGAGGTTTGCGGCGGGGGACGCCTGCTTCTTTAAACAGCCTTGCCATATCGCTGCTCCAAAATTCAAAAACTTCTGTTTTGGTATGGGCTGGATCGTAAGGCGGGCAGACGGCGAGGCCGCTGCGGGTGTCGATGTGTACTTGCTGATGCAGGCTGCTGACGCGGATAGGCGATTTGCCAGGGATAAACCATGTGCTGCTTTGCTGCGGACAATAAGTATTGGGTAGGTCGCCGCTGGCGGTGCAGATATTGATACGCTTTAAGCCCATCGGTGTACTGCGTGGCTGTGGTTTATCGGCGGGTTTTGCTAAGGCCAGTGCATCGCTGATGCGAAAGAACAGCGGTGCTGCGGCTTCCAGCCCGATCAGCGCCGGATTACCTTGCCCATCAAAATTGCCCAGCCAGACCACCAGCACATAGGGGCCAACTACGCCTGCTGTCCAGGCATCGCGAAATCCCCAAGAGGTGCCGGTTTTAAACGCCACCGGCCAAGCATTGCTACCGCCATCTGGCCGCGGATTTTTGCTCAGCATATCCAGCGCCAGCCAGCTGGCTTCCGGGCTAAGCAAGACTTCGCCGCGAGGCTTTGGGCTTTCTTTTAAGTAGCGCAGCGGCTTTAAGCGGCCCTCATTCATCAGCATGGTGTAAAGCCCGGCCAGCTCGACCATGCTGACTTCACCACCGCCCAGCACCAGCGCCAGCCCGTAGTGATTTTCTGATTTCAGCTTACTAATGCCTGCCAGCTGCAAAAAATCGTAAAAGCTGGGGTTTTTAAGCTGGCTGGCCAGCCACACGGCGGGGATATTGCGGCTTTTGATCAGTGCTTCGGTGGCGCTTAAGGGGCCGACAAAGCGCCCGTCAAAGTTTTCTGGCTGATAAGGGCCAAAGGCGCTGGGCGTGTCGCGCAAAATACTTTGCGGGTGAATCACGCCCTGATCCAGCCCCAGCGCGTAAATAAATGGTTTTAAAGTGGAACCCGGTGAGCGTTTGGCCTCGGTGCCATTCACCTGTCCGGCAATGCTGGCGTTGAAATAATCCGCCGAGCCAACTAAGGCGCGTACCGATTGATCTCGCGTATCGACCAGCATGGCGCTGGCGTTCACAATGCCACGCGTGCCGCTTTGTGCCAGATATTGGCGGATTTGTTTTTCCAGCAGGGTTTGCAATTGCAGATCGAGCGTGGTGTGGTGCGTGCTTTGCTCGGGCGAATCGGCCAGCCTTTGTTCTACCCAGTGCGGCGCACGGAATGGCAGTTGCTCGAGGCGCTTTACCGGCAGCGGCAGGGTCATTAGGCGGATTTGCTCTGGGCTAACGGTGTAGCGCTTTTGCCAGCGTTGCCACAAGCGCTGACGAGCCTCGGTGAGCGATGTGCCGCTGCCCAATCGTTGATTAGGCTGCTGTGGAATTACCGCGAGAGTTAGGCTTTCTGGCAGGGTGAGCGCTTTGGCGGGCTTACCAAAATAGGCAAGGCTGGCCGCTGCCGCGCCTTCAATATTTCTACCGTAGGGAGCGAGGTTTAAATAGGCCTCTAAAATATCGTGCTTGCTATAACGCGCCTCCAGCCACAGCGCCAAGCCAATTTGCCTGAGCTTGCCGCCGGGGCTTTTGGTATTGAGCCGATATTTAAGCCGTGCTAATTGCATCGTCAGCGTAGAAGCCCCTTGCTTAGCCCCGCCACCATAAGTGGCCGTAATAGCACGAAGCAGTGAGATGGGGTTAATTCCAAGGTGGTAGTAAAACCAGCGGTCTTCCTGCAATTTAAGCGCGTCTATCAGCGTGGGGGAGAAGTCCTCCAGCGGCAGCCACAGCCGGTAGCGCTGATCGGGTGCAAGGGTTAGCCGCAGCAACTTGCCATCTTGCGCCAACACGGCAGTCGATCCAGCAACGGCCAGCGATTCATGCGGCCACAGGCGGATCAACACCAGCGGGCTGAGGATCAGCAGGGCAAGGATGAAGCGTTTGAAGAGCCGATGTTTCAACAAGCGGTGTTTCCTGCTTTAAAAACCTAAGGTCTGTGGGCATAGAGATCTCTGAGAACACAGAGAAAACCGTAAGGGTATAAATATCTACACACAATAGGCGGTACTTCAGTACTGCAGCTTCCCCCTTTGTAAAAGGGGGATTGAGGGGGATTTGCTGTGGCTTGCTGCCTTGTTGTAAAGGTATGCAATGTTAAATCCCCCCTAGCCCCCCTTTTTCAAAGGGGGGAACAAGTGCATCAACATTGATGTAGACACTTATCGCGTAAGCCAAGCTACGAATGCTTGGTTTTCTCCGTGTGCTCTGTGTTCTCCCTGCTCTCTGTGTCTACAGAACTTTTCCGCAGTAGATTTGCAAATCAGCCACTCGTAACTCGTACCTGCCCGGCGCATAGATTATTGATTTCTTCTAGCAGTGCTGTGGTTTTGTCTTGGGCGAGTTGCAGTTGTAAATAGGCTTCGATATTGCTGTAGTGCACGCCTAAGACAAGGCCTTCGTTTTGGGCGACGAAGCGGCGGATGCGGCCTTCGTCTGCGAAGGGTAGGGCGATTTCGATATTGTTTTGGGCGACGCTGATGATGTATTCGGCATTCAGCAGAGCAGTGGCGATGGCGTCGGTGTAGGCGCGGGTTAGCCCGCCAGCGCCCAACTTTATGCCGCCAAAATAGCGCACTACCACGCCTAGTACGCCTTCTAAATGCTTGTGCTGCAAGACATTCATAATCGGCTTGGCCGCTGTGCCCGATGGCTCGCCATCGTCATTCATCCCCGATTCACCGCCCGCCAGTAAAGCCCAGCAAACATGCCGCGCTTCGGGGTGTTGCGTCCAATATCCATCGACCAAGGCCAGCGCCTCAGCGCGGCCGCTCACAGGGTGGATATGGGCAATAAAGCGGCTTTTTTTAATGATGATTTCTGCGGAAACGGCAGTGGCAAGGGATGTAGTCATGGGTGAATGTGGTAGGGCGCACTCGAAGCTCTGCGTGCAACTCGAAGAGTTGTTCAGCGAAAGCGCAGTGCGCCATGCAGATCAGGATTAGAGTGTAATAGTTTAGCTGATCCGTGGTTTGTTTGGCGTATTGCATGGGTGGTCATTTTTTGGGGGGGATTGGTTTGGATTGGCTGGCTTGGCGCACTGCGCTTCGCTTCGAGTGCGCCCTACGAATTACCCACTCCCAACTCCCCAACATCAAGGCTTCACAATCTCCAGCTTTCCAGCCACGCCACGGCCTTGTTGTTTGCTGTACATGCCTTCTGCGTAAGGCGCAGGGCTGGTGAATAGGCCAGCGTGGGTGGCGCGTAGGCGGTAGACGAAGGTGGCGGCGTCTTTGCTGATGCTGCCGTACAGCACGATTCTGTCGTCGCGCATATCGAGGTAATCCGGCCGCCAGTTTGATTGTTTTTCACCCAGAGGCGCTTGCCACGTCGGGCGTTGTGGCGCTTCTCCCTCGCCTTCTCCCTCTATCACTTCTGGCGTTTCTTCTTTAGGCGATGGCACGATTTCTACGCCGCCGGGAAGCAGCTCGACAATCGCCATTTGTGAGGCGGCCTGATCTGCGCGCAGGCGCAGGCGGACTAAAAACTCTTCGCCTATCTTCACCTTGCTGATTACTTTACCGGTGAGGTCCGTGTATTCACGGATTACTTCCACGCCTTGCTTAATGGGGCTGCTTGGCGGGGTTTTATCAAAGCCCGATTCGCTGAGCAGATAAAAGCCGGGCAGTGCGCCTTCTTTGCCGAAGCGGGCGCGGTGGGCGCTGGTGGATAGCGCGGCGCTGTTTTCCAGCTTACTAACCTTGCCGCTTTTATCGACTTCGGCCAGCGTAAATGTGCCGGCATTGCCACCGTAGGCCTCAAGGCCCAGCATCAGATAGGCCGCAGACAGCGAGTGGTAGTTTTGGCTGCTGATGGCCTTGCCTAATTCGCTGAGCTCGCTGGCAGGCACGCTGCTCAGCTGCTCTTTAAAGTGGCGGGCCAGCAAATAGAGGCGTTGTGCATCGTGCACGGTAGGGTCGTAATAGGTTTCGGCCTGATTATTTTTACCAATCAAGCGCCACGGCACGGCTTTAAATAATTTATTCGCCAAGGCATCTTGTTTGAGCAGCTTGTAGCTGGCGGCTAAGTAGGCGGCGGTCAGATCTTGCTGCCAAGTCTTGGCGTGATGCGCGTCCAGCTCCTGTTGCAAGGAGGCGATCATGCCGCTGGTCATGGTGCCTTGGCGGCTGAGGAGGTAGATCGCGTAGGCACGCTCTCTGGCCTCGGCCAGATTTTGGCTGCTGCCGGTGGCCAGTTGCTCCAGCCAGGCATTGCTTCTGGCTAGCATATCGCGGCTAACCGGCAGGCCGCGCTCTGAGGCTTCCAGCAGATAATGCACGGCGTACACCGATGCAAAGCGCGAGATATCGGGATTGCTGGCCCAGAGGCCAAAGCTGCCGTCGTCATTTTGCCGCTCGGCAAGAGTCTGGATCAGCTTGCTAAACGCAGCCTGCGTTTTGGCTCTGTCCAGATTTGGGAGTAGCAGGGCGGGGAAGCCCTTGCTAATGACCTGCTCGGTGCAGCTATAGCCGTAGCCATCCAGATAGCTGGCCAAACCCTGAGCCCAAACCAAGGGTGAACCCGCCACGCCAGCGATCACCTTGCGGTGCTCGTTAAACAGCACACGGCTGAGTGCGACCTCCTCGCTACTCTTATCAAAGCGCCCGACAGTCAGCTTGGTGGAATAAGGCACGGCCGGGCGGATGCTGACGGCATCCCGGGCAATGCCTTGCTTACCACCGCTGCTGGCGGTAAAGCGCAGCGAGCCAGAGCCGAGCACTGCGTTGGCTTTCAGGCGGAACTCGGCATTGGCCTCGCGCTGCCCGTCTATGCTCAGGTTTTGCAGCGCTGGTGAGATCAGCGTAAAGGCGGCATCGGCGTCCAGCTTTAGTTGCACCGCGGCCTTGCCAGGTGCGCGCAGATTATTAAACACGCCCACGCTGACGGTGAATTCGTCGCCGGGGGCCAAGGCATAAGGCACGTTCGGGCTAAGAATTAAATCGCCGCGCACCTGCGTGCCGCCTTCAAATACACCGATTTTATCCGCCGTTACCGCCACGGCCATCAATCGTAATTTGCCGTTAAAAGTATCCGGCACGGTATAGCTCAGCGTTTTGCCCTGCGGCCCCACGTCGATCAGCCCGGACCACCACGCCACGGCAGGCTGGCGTTTACGTTTAAACGGATTCAGGTGCTTGCCCAGCGCTCCTGCGGCATCCCCTCCCGGCGCAGCGCCTTGCATCAGGCGCGAGAATTCCGGCAGGATCAAGTCCAGAATCTGGCTGGTGCGTACATCCAAAGCGCGTTTCTGGAAGAAGAAATCCAGTGGTTGAGGCGTTTTATAACGCGCCACTTGCAAGATGCCTTCATCTACTGCAAACACCACCACGCGGGCATCCTGATTGCTGGATACTTTAAGCTCCAGCTTTTGCCCCGGCTTCACTTCTTTGGCGTTGGCGATTTTTACATCCAAGCGCCTTGCGTCTAAATTCACCGCAAACGGCACTACGCCGTAAGAAAGCGGGCTCATATAGACTTCATCGCTGCTTGGGCTGCGGATAAATTGCACTGATATATAGCCATTGCCTTCAAAGTCTTTAGGCAGGGTAATTCTTTGTACCGAGCTAGTTGTGTCGGCCTTAAACCAAACGTGGCTATAGACTTTATCGCGCTCGATGGTGATCAGCCCTGCGCCGGTATAGGGCGCGCGGATATTGATCTCGATTTCGTCGCCGGGCTTGTAGTCTTTCTTGTTGAGCGTGAGTTGCAGCTCGGCATTGCGCTCTAAAGAGCGGGCAATATTGGCCGCGCCCACCACGGTGTATTCGATGCGGTTTAGCTCTGCGCCATCTGGCCCTCTCACCACCAGCGCAAAATCACCCGGCTCCGCTGTGGGCAGTGTCAGATTGCTGCCGCTGGCGGGCAGGCTGAGCGGCTTGCTATCGCGGTTAATTTCTTTTTTACGCGATTGATATTTGTAAGTTTCATCGGGTTGCTTTACCAGCACCGACACATATTTTCGCTCTACCCAGCTAAGGGTGAGCTGCTCTGCGGCGATCGGTTTAAGGTTGGGCGCAATCGCCAGCCAGTGCGCGGCGCGTTTGGCATTGCGCTGGATATATCCAAGCTCGCCATCGCTTTTTACCCCGACTAAATAGGGGGCGGATGAAACCAGCACGGCGCTTTCCGCCGCCACACCGCGGCCAGAGCCAGATTCAAAAGCGCGGGCAGTTAAATGCAGCTGATAGGTAGAGCGGGCAAAGCGCGCCAGATTAAGCGTTAGCTCGGCGTCCCCCTGATCGTTGCTGGTGGCCGACGGCAGGGCGTCTCTAAATGGCTCTTTCAACTGGCCCGCTTCGCTAAAGCGATATTGGGCAAAGGCCGCAAAGGCAGGCACGCTAGGCGTTAAGATCATTTCGCCTTCTACACGCCGCCCACCGGCTGGGCTGCCAAACAGATGCATGACTTTTACATTGGCCTTGATGTCTTCGGGCTTAATCCAGCCTTCTACCGGTGCATTGCTCAGCGTGGCGTTCACCTTCATGCGGTCAGGCTCGAATTCTTTGATCTTGATGCTGCCGCTGCCAATCTGTTCTCCGCGCTCTTTGCCTTTGACCAGATAAACGCCGATTTGGTAATCGCCGCTGGGCGAGGTTTCGCTGCTGGCAAAATCAATGCTGTCAAAGCCGCTGGCCGATAGCTTGATTTTGTCTTTTTTAACAGTTTGCCCACGTGGATCGGTGATTTCGATTTCCAGCGGCAAGCCTGCCAAAGAGCCTGCCCAGTTGGCGGTGCGGGTAATGCTGTGGATATAGGCGGTTTCGCCGGGGCGATACATGCCTCGGTCTGAAAACACAAAGCTGCTGAGCTGCTGCGCCGAAACGGCATTGGCTACGCCGCCAATATCAAAGCGCGATAGATTTAGCTGCCTGTCGTAGCGGTTGATCGGCAGAAACGACACATCCTCCCCAAGTTTCACCAGATACATCAGCGGCGCTTTTTCACGGGCTAAATCTTTAAGCGCAGGGAAATGAGCGCGGCCTAGTGCATCGGTCTGGCTGCTGGCAACGGTTTGCCCGTTGCGGCCGATCACCTCTACCGTGGCAGCAGCAATGGCGTCGCCGCTGGAGATCGATTGCACAAACACATCGTTGCTATTGTCCACCGCTGTTTTGGCGAGCACACCTAAATCAGAAACCAGAATAAAGCGGCTATCGCTCGGCTCGTCTTCACGGTTTTTAGGCGCTTTAGGATCAAAAGGCGTGAGTTTCAGCATAAATACGCCGCGACGGTTCCCGGTTTTATCGGCCAGATAGCGGGTGAGATCGATGCTGTCGTAATAAGGCTTGCCGGGATCGGTGGCGGGCAGGGTGCGCTCTTCTGTGAAGCGTTCTACCAAGGTATCTAAATACTGATCGGCAATTTCAGGTTTGGCAAAGTTGCCATTATTTTGGTCGACCAAATGATGCAACTGATTAGGCAGCAAGCGGCCTACTTCGATACGAACACCGCTGAGGCCACGCGCCACAAAGGCTACTTTTTTATCCGACGCCATAGAAAGCAGCGCGCCATTGGATAAGAGCTTGATCGCTTTGGGATAAGGCGCAACCTGAAACACCCGCGTCATCACCTTGCCAGACTGATAGCCACCAAAAGCCTGCACACCGGCATCCACTTGTAAAAACACCGAACGCCCAACGGGGGCAGAGAATTTCCAGCTATGCTGCGTGCCGTGTTCTTCTTCACCCGGCAGCGCTTTCAGCGGCAGGGCTTGGGTGAGCACGGCCTGCCCAACTTGGCTGGCACCCCATTGATACACGCCGCGCTGATCTTCTTTTGGCGTATTGGGCGGATATTCCGGCAGCAGCCAGGCACGTACTTTGCCTTTGAGCGCCGCTTCGGAAACTGGCACATTGCTGCTGAGCATCACCACTTGCTCTGGCTCGTAGCGCTCGTTATCGGCCAGCAGCATTTGTACCTTATCAAAGCGCAGGCTGTAGAGGCCGGGTACGCTGATTTTGCTGATCAATTCTTCATCCAGTGCATTGCCGCCCTGCGCGGCTTGAGCGCCTTTGGCTAAGGTCAGCAGAATATCGCTGTCTTCTTTGGGCACGGTGAGCGGGGCGGAATGGATAAAGGCATTGAGCTTGGCTTTATCAAAGCTAATCGAATAAGGCGGAACCTTGTCGCTCTGATAGCCCAAACCGCCGCCTAGCTTCAGGCTGATGTTTTTCTGAATGCTGGTGGGGTCTACCGGATGGCTAAAGTGTAAGGTGGCGACCAGTTTTTTAAGATTTGCGTCGCGTGGGTCTTGGTAAAAGCGCGATTCGGCCACATTGGAGGCAAAGGGCGCGGTCTTAAAGGTAAAGCTGTATTCCTCTAGCTTTACGCTTTCGGCAAAGAGCTTTTTCTTAGCGAGCGACACTTCAAACTCGGCATCAATCGGCCAGTCGGCCTTGGGGCGGAACACCAGTTTTCTATCGCCTTCCCAAACCCAGCTTCCAGCCAGGGCTGGGGAGAGTTGCACGCCATCGCCTGCGGGCTGATCAATTTGCTTAAGTGGTGCTGCGGATTCGTTAAATTCCACCACCAAGGGCAAAGGCTGCGGCCGGTCTTTTTCATCATAAGGCGTGAGCGCGGGTGCGGTGACCACATAGCTTACCCGTTGCGGCTTAGGCTGAGCCTGATACCAGCGCCAACCCATCACTCCACCCGTTGCCATTAGGGCAAAAGCCAGCAGAGCAATCCCCGCCTGCTTGGGCTTGGCCCGCATCCAGCGAACGCCAGCCTCTAGCCACAGTGCTAACTTCTTGAGCCAAGTTGGCGCTTGCCAGTTCACCTCGCCAAATAGCAGCGTTAAAACCCAAGACGCCCCGCGAGATAAAAGCTGGAAAGCGGGCAAGCAAATCTGCAAGGCTTTGTTCATCATGGGGCTCGGCTAGGGGGCTGTGTGTTTTAACTTTGTATTGCTCGTGGGTTTCACCCCAATCCTATCAACTTAAGTGGCATTCGTAGGTTGGGTTAGCGGGTTTTATCGCGTAACCCAACATTTTGTTTACGCTTAAATGTTGGGTTACGCTGGTTTATCCGCCCCTAAAATAGGCGAATAAACCAGCTAACCCAACCTACAAAAGCGCCATTTCCCGTTGGTTTTGCTTAAGCTGATAGGATTGGGTTTCACTCGGCCTACAAAACTGCGCTTGATTTGCCAGCTCTTGAAATTGTATGAGCTAATCTATTGCCCTGCTTAGGAATGCGCTTTTTAAGGTAAAGAGTGTGCAAATTCGCCACTACTTGCATTCCACCCTGTGAAATTTGCAGTCTGCGCTAGCAAAACGGCAATCTGTCTTTCTGCCGTTTTCATTGATCTGCCATGGCGGCATACTGGGCTTATTCCAACTGAGGATATTGGACTTCGCGATGAAAAATATACTGATTGCAGTATTACTATTGGTGCTCGCAGTGTACTTGGGTGCAGATTTTCTTAATCAAAATATGAGCTTAAGTTTTAGCGGCGATGGGGATAATTGGCAATGGGCGAGTAGTGGTGCTGATATGCTGATTGCTATTCCCGTCTTACTGATTGTGGGCGCGATTCTATTTTTTGTATTTTCTGGCGTAGCCCTACTCATTTTAGCAATAGGCCTATTCGCCGTATTGGCCTGCCTATTGCCCGCGCTACTTTCATTGGCCGTGCCGGTATTGATGGTGTATTTGATTTATTTGCTGATTCGTAAAGAGAAGAGTGTGTAGGGCGGGTGCAACCCGCCAGATTTTGGCATGACATATTATGGAAAACGGCGGGTTGCACCCGCCCTACGTTTTATCAAGATAAAAAAAGAGCGCACCCTGTGCGCTCTTACTATTTCAAATCATCAAGATTTAAGCAGTCAGTGCCAGCAGTTTTACAAAGGCTTCGTCAAATTGCTTCAGGCCTTCGGTTTGTAGCTGCTCGCCTTGTAGGTTGTAGTTAATCCCCAGCTTACGCAGTGCAGCCATATTGGCAACAGCTTTGTCTGTGCCTGTTTCAAGCGTCAGCGCGGCTACGCCGTGGTCGCGGAATAGATCGAGCGTTGCATCTGGTACGGTGTTTACTGTTTCTGGGCCGATCAGGTCTGCCACGTACATCACATCGCTATAGGCTTTGTTTTTGGTGCCGGTAGAGGCCCAAAGCATGCGCTGTGGGTTTGCACCCAGTGCTTTCAGCGCTGCAAAGCGTGTGCCGTGGAAGAGCTTTTTGTAATGCTCGTAAGAGATTTTTACAAACGATTTAGCCACTTCACCACGCAGAGCTAGCGCCTCGCTGCTGCCAATCGCTTCCAGTTGTGGATCGATCAGGCTGTCTACGCGGGATAGGAATACGGACGCTACGGCGTGAACGCGATCCACTGGCAGGCCCGCAGCAACGCGTGCTTCTAGGCCGCGGATATAGGCGGTTAGCACTTCGTCAACGTGTTTAAGGTTAAACATCAGGGTTACGTTGATGTTTAGGCCAGAGGCAATCAGCTCTTCAATGGCGATCACGCCTGCCGAGGTAGCAGGTACTTTAATCATCAGATTAGGGCGATTAACGGCGGCCCAGAGGCGCTTTGCATTAGAGATGGTGCCCAAGGTATCGTGCGATAGCGTTGGGGATACTTCCAGCGATACATAGCCGTCTTTACCGTTGGTTTCGTCGTAAATGGCGCGGGTTACATCGCAAGCGGCTTGCAGATCGGGGATGACCAGCGCTTCGTAGCGTTGCTCGGCAGTTAAATCTTGTTTTTTTAATTCTGCTAAGTCACCCGTGTAAAGCGGATCAGAGCTGATTGATTTGAAGAAAATCGCTGGGTTAGACGTCACACCGACAATACCGTCTTCTTTCAAAATCTTGGCTAGATCGCCAGATTGGATCAGACCACGCGATAAATTATCCAGCCAGATGCTTTGACCTAGGGGCTTAATTGCAGCGATTTTACTCATGGGTGGCGCCTCAGATTAGAAATAAAAGAAATAAATGCTTCCTTGCAAATTATCCCCCATCCCGAGCTTTTTAGCATTTGTGATGAGACAAAAATTATTACTATTTTTTAAGATTCACGAAGGTTGACACAAGGTGAATTTCAGCAACCGCTTTATGCTGTTTGGCTAGGGGGAAGGAAATAAGGGAGTATGAGGAGTAGTTTGCGTGGGCTGGTGTGGCCCACGCAAGATAAAACTTAATTATTAATGACGCGTTGCGGTGGGAATTTCACAGAAAACAAACTTCCTTCCCCTGATTTGGATTGCACCAGAAGCTGCGCCTGATGGCGCTGAATAATGTGCTTGACTATGGCTAAACCAAGGCCGGTGCCGCCTGTAGAGCGCGAACGGCCACGATCTACCCGGTAAAAGCGCTCGGTTAGGCGGGGTACGTGTTCGGGGGAAATACCGATGCCCGAATCCTGCACACTAAATATGCCGTGATCATTATTTAGATGCCAAGCCAGTGTGATTTCGCCATCATTGGGCGTGTAGCGAATGGCATTAGACACCAGATTACCAAAAGCAGAATGCAGCTCGTCGTGATTGCCTATCAGGCGGATAGCATCTAAATGCCCAATGGTTACAATATGGCGGCCTTGGGATAAGCCTTCTGCTTCGGCGGCCAAAAGACGCATTAGCTGAGGCACATCGACTTCTTCTTCACGCATTTGCTGGCCGCTTTCCAGGCGGGAAAGGGTCAGTAAATCGTCAACCAGGCGCTGCATACGCTGGGTTTGATCGTACATCAGCTGTAAATGCTGGCCGCGGGTATGCGCATCGGTATCGGGCATATCGATCATGGTTTCGATAAAACCACCCACTACCGTCAGTGGGGTGCGCAGCTCGTGCGATACATTGGCCACAAAATCGCGGTGCACGGTTTGCACACGATCTAGCTGGGTGATATCGCGGGATAGCAGTAGCTTACGGCTAGAATCAAAAGGCACAAGTTGCACAGATAAAACTTGCTCCTGCGGGCGGTGAGTATGCAGCACTAAAGGATGAGCAAAGTCCTGGCTGCGCAAGTATTCTCGCAGCGATGGATGACGAACAATATTGCTGATCACTTGCCACACATCGCTCACACGGTTGATGGCCATATGCTGGGCGGCAGAGCGATTGCACCATTCGATTCTGTCATGCTCATCCAGAATCACCACCCCATCAGGCAGCGCTTCACTGGCATTGGTAAAGCGATCGAGCGTATTGGTAAGACGTTCTTTAATTTTGCTTTGCAGCCTGACCTGGTTATAAACCCGATCAAACACTTCCTGCCATAGCAAAATGCCACTGGGCACATTATCAACGCGTGAGTTTTCTACCCAGCGGTGTAAGCGGCCAAGATTTACTAAGTGATAGAGAACCGAGCAAGATAACAAGCCTATCGCGGTGGCCATGCCGTAAATCAGACCAAAAAGAGCACCAATAGAGGCAGAAAATATTGCCATTACAAGATAGTGAATCAGAGATCGTAGCCAAAGCATTCGGTTTTATATCCAGAGGAAAAACACTCGCCTTTTTTAAAAGCTAAGGCTTATCTTAAACGTCCAACATTTCCGCACAAGCAATCGGCAGTATTTTCGAAAAGCTTTATGTAAGGATATTATCGCTAAACGAGACAGGCTTGTCGTTAATTATTATGTGCAGAAAGGCGGTAGCCCGTGCCGCGTACTGTTTGAATTAAACGATCAAAATTGGTTGATTCTAAGGCGGATCGCAAGCGGCGGATATGCACATCCACCGTTCGCTCTTCTACAAACACATGATCACCCCAAACATGATCGAGCAATTGCGCGCGCGAATGGACGCGTTCCGGGTGGGTCATAAAGAAGTGCAGCAGGCGAAATTCGGTAGGGCCAAGATCGATGGTTTCGCTATTGCCAGTGACGCGGTGGGTGGCAGGGTCTAGGCGCAGGCCCTGTACTTCAACCGTGTCATCTGTAATTTGCGGTGCGCGGCGACGAAGTACAGCCTTAATCCGCGCTTGCAATTCGCGTGGGCTAAAAGGCTTAGTGATGTAATCATCTGCGCCCGTTTCCAGACCGATGACTTTATCTTGCTCGTCTGATCTGGCTGTTAGCATGATCAAAGGAATTTGCCGGGTGCGCTCTTCAGCGCGTAGCTTTTTGGCAAAATCAATGCCAGTCATGCCGGGTAGCATCCAATCGAGCAAAATCAAATCGGGCAGGGCATTACGTACAATGTTTTGTGCGCTTTCTGCGGAGTCGGCGCGCATTACATGGTGCCCGGCCTGGGATAAGTTGAAAGCAATCAACTCTTGAATGGCGGGTTCGTCTTCAACAAGTAAGATATTAGCGGGCATAGCGATTGACCTCGCGGAATAAAGTTCCACATTTGTTGCAAGATTAAGGCCTGAATATGTATTTAATATGACAAGTCTGGCAAAAGTGGTCTTATTTTTATTACTTGTGTCGTATTTTTTACACTAAGTGGCAGCGTATCTGGCCGCAAGCTGCTGTTAGCAGGGGCTCGCGCGGGGTATTATGCGGGTGTTACATCAAAGAGTTCTCCTGCACATGTCCGGACTATCAAAAACAACACCTTTACCCGTCGAGATAAAACTTCATCAAGCTTCAAAGCAGCTGGAGATTCATTTTGACGAGGGGAGCTGTTTTATATTGCCCTGCGAATACCTGCGGGTATATAGCCCTTCAGCCGAAGTGCGCGGCCACGGTGGCGGCCCCGGTACATTGCAAGTTGGTAAGGCGGACGTCAATATCGTTGATATTGTGCCGGTGGGTAATTATGCAGTGAAACTGGTATTTGATGATGGGCATGATTCAGGACTTTATTCTTGGGATCATCTTTATGAGCTGGGGCGTAATCAGGCAGTAAATTGGCAGAATTATTTAGATAAGCTTGCAGAGGCTGGAGCTTCAAGAATTAGGTAGGTTGGGTGCAACCTGCGAGCAATGCTGAAAAGTACGCGGGTTGCACCCGCCCTACGAAAACGATGATGTGACAGATTGCACGAGTAAATGTAGGACGGGAAAACCCCGCCATCTAATGAGAGAAAATAATGAGCGATCCAAGTACCCATTTTGGTTTTAAAACGGTTAACGAATCCGAAAAAGCGCAAAAAGTCGCTGAGGTTTTTCATTCGGTGGCTAAAAAATACGATGTGATGAATGACTTAATGTCAGGTGGTTTACATCGCATCTGGAAATTCTTCACCATTGAAACCAGCGGCGTGAAAGCGGGGGACAAGGTGCTGGATATTGCCGGTGGTACGGGCGATTTATCCAAAGCCTTTGCTAAAAAAGTAGGTAAAACCGGCCAAGTATGGCTGACCGATATCAATAGCTCGATGCTGGGCGTGGGGCGTGATCGCCTGCTGGATCAAGGCTATGCCCTGCCAGTGGCGCAGTGCGATGCTGAGAAACTACCGTTTCCGGATCATTATTTTGACTGTGTTTCGGTGGCGTTTGGCCTGAGAAATATGACGCATAAAGATGTGGCGTTGGCTGAAATGTGCCGGGTCTTAAAGCCGGGCGGGCGCTTGCTGGTATTGGAATTCTCTAAAGTATGGGCTCCGCTCAAACCTGCTTACGATATCTACTCGTTTAAATTGCTGCCATTTATGGGCAAGCTGGTGGCAAACGATGCCGATTCTTACCAGTATCTGGCTGAATCGATCCGTATGCATCCTGATCAAGAAACGCTCAAGCAAATGATGAAAGACGCAGGCTTTGGCCGTGTTGATTTCCATAATATGACGGGTGGCGTGGTTGCCCTGCATAAAGGGACAAAAATCTAATGCTACTGGCCGCCGTACTCAATCGCCTTTTGGCGCAGGACGCGGCAGCTAAGGCTGAGCTTGCGCAATTCGCTGGCCGTAGCATCAAGATTTCCCTGCCGCTAGTGAGCGAAACCTTGGTGCTGATGAATGATGGCCGCTTAGCAGAAAGCAAGGCCGAAGCAGAAGCCACGCTTGATTTGCCTTTAAGCTTTTTTACCCACCGCATGCAAGATAAAACCGCCGCCGCCCGCCATGTGCGCCTGAGCGGTGATAGCGAATTAGGCAGCCGCATCGGCCATGTGCTGAGTGGCCTGCGCTGGGATGCGGCAGAAGAGTTATCCAAGCTGATTGGCGATGTGGCGACGCAAAGACTGGTGAGTATCGCTGGAACAATCGGCGGCATTCCAGGCGCAATGGGCTCGAGATTAGTGGTGAATTTAGCCGAATACTGGCGCGACGAAGCCCCGCTATTGGCGCATAAGCGCGATGTGAATCAGTTTTGCAATGAAGTAGATGAATTACGTGATGCGCTGGCAAGGCTGGAAAAGCGGGCTGCGAAATTAATATAAGGCGGGTGCAAGCCGCCAAATTTGCACATGTAATGAATATTAAGCAGTAAACCCAAATCTTGAACCACGGAGAGCACCGAGGACACGGAGTTTCACGGAGAAAAATAGGTTTTTCATTAAGTCTTATATTTTTTAAACTCAGCTTCTCAGTTCTCAGTGTTTGTGTCTCGGTTCGTTGCATAGGGCTTTAGAGTCCCCTTGAAGCACGCCGAAGCGAGGAACAAGCGGGCGGGGTTTCTTTGATGCCTGTTTGAGCGAAGCGAGTTCCGCAGCCGCCGCTCGATTGTCCGCAGATGAGGGGCCTTCGTGCTGGTCGGGGCGGCTTTCTTTGCTTACTTTCTTGGCCGTTCAAGAAAGTGAGTCCCCGCGGGGATGCCGCACCTAAATAAATGTGCCGAAGGCACTAAAAAGGTCTTTTTGAGTTTGCTTAGCGCACATGGGGTTTCGCCCTACGATGCTAACCCTTTACCTGCATCACCTCTCTCTTAAGTTGAACTAATGCGTCTTTCTCGTTTAATTAAAATTGTCCGTGTGATTTTTGGCTATGGTCTGGATGAGTTTTTACTCGGCCATGAGCGTGTGCGTGGCTTGGGTAAGCTGATTCAATTCTTACTCTCTCGCCGTGATTTGAGTGCGCCTAGGGCCGAGCGTCTGCGCTTGGCGCTGCAAGAATTAGGGCCGATCTTTGTTAAGTTTGGTCAGGTTCTATCTACGCGCCGCGATTTGATGCCGCTGGATATTGCCGATGAGCTGGCGAAATTACAAGACGATGTGCCGCCCTTTGCCGCAGCGACAGCGGTAGCTGTGATTGAGGCGAGTTTGGGCCGCAAATTGGATGAGCTGTTTGCCGAGTTTGAGCATCAGCCCGTCGCCAGTGCATCGGTGGCGCAGGTGCATAAGGCGCGCTTACATAATGGGCGAGTGGTGGCGGTGAAAGTCTTACGGCCCGATATCTTGCCGGTGATTGAATCTGATCTGGCGCTGATGCGCATCATGGCGGTACTGCTAGAAAAACTCTCCGCCGACGGTAAGCGTTTGCGCCCTCGAGAAGTGGTGGCCGAGTTTGATCGCTATCTGCACGACGAGCTTGATCTGATGCGCGAGGCGGCAAACGCCAGCCAGTTGCGCCGTAATTTTTTAAACTCCAGCCAGCTCTTGGTGCCCGAAGTTTTTTACGATTTTTGTGCGCGTGAAGTGTTTGTGATGGAGTGGATGGATGGTATTCCGGTCGGGCGCATTGATGAGCTGCTGGCGGCGGGGATGGATTTAAAAAAGCTTTCCCGCTTTGGGGTGGAAATATTTTTTACCCAAGTATTCAGAGATGGGTTTTTCCATGCGGATATGCACCCCGGCAATATCTTGGTGGCGGCAGATAATCGTTATATTGCTTTAGATTTTGGGATTGTTGGCACGCTGTCTGATAGCGATAAACAATACTTGGCGATTAACTTTTTAGCGTTTTTTAATCGCGATTATCACCGTGTAGCCACCGCTCATATTGAATCGGGCTGGGTGCCTAAAGACACGCGGGTAGAGGAATTAGAAGCGGCGGTACGCACCGTTTGCGAGCCGATTTTTAATAAGCCGCTTTCGCAAATTTCCTTTGGCCAAGTTTTGCTGCGTCTATTTGAAACCTCGCGCCGCTTTAATGTGGAAATTCAGCCGCAGCTGGTTTTACTGCAAAAAACGCTCTTGAATATCGAAGGTTTAGGCCGTCAGCTCGATCCGGATTTAGACCTCTGGCAAACTGCCATGCCGTTTTTAGAGCGCTGGATGCACGAGCAAATCGGCTGGCGTGGCATGCTGCGCAATCTAAAAAAAGAAGCACCGCAATGGGCCGCTTTATTGCCGATGCTGCCGCGTAAATTAGGCGTCTTGCTCGATCAAAACCACACCGAGCTATTGATGGCAGGCTATAGCGGTCTGATGTGGGAGCAGAAAAAACGCAACTGGCTACTAGGCATCATCGCCACGCTCTTGGCGGGTGGATTGCTAACATGGTGGTTTAAGTAAGATCAGTTAAAACCGAATCTGCCCGATTTGCGCAGAACACGGGGTTTCACAAAGGGCCTTAGGCCTTGAGTGAGTACGGTAGGAGTGGTTTTAGCCACGGTCTTTAACAAGGCTTTTGCGGCTATGCCATTTTTCTACAGGCTGTCTGGCTTCCTAATAAGACAAACAGCGGATATATTCAGCTGTTTGTCCTGCGTTTTAAGTGTTTTCTCAGCCCACAGGCAAAAACTTAAAACTCCAGCGTTCCCCCGCCTACCCGATGCGTATTGCCACCCACGCGGATATTGCGCTGCGCATCAACGTCAACGTGAATCACGCTCAGCCGGCTGATTAAGCGATGTATGGTCAGGCCTTGTTCGATACGTAATGTAAACGGGGCGCTTTGCCCTGAAGCCATCAGCCAGCCTGCAATATTGGCAGCCCCGGTGCCTGCACCAAAGTCCTCGTACACATTAAAGGCATCACAGGAAAAAAACCTGAGGGTAATATGATCGCCATCATTACTCCATACCGCTACCTGCGGTAAGTTTTTACTTGATTCAGCCAGCTTGGCCAAGGACGCAGCTTGGGGCGAAGTTTGTAGTACTGCTTGCTGAGATCGCACCTGCACAATCAGTTGCTCTAGCCCGCAATCCACAAATAAAGGTGCGCCAACAATATCGCCAGCTGCAATCCCTAGGGTTATCGCAATTTCTGTATTGTTGTGCTGTGCCGGGCGGGTATGCGCGGTGGCGAGCTGGCTCCACCAACGATCATTCTGGCGTAATAGCCATGTTTCACCGTTATTTGTTTTAAATGCCTGGGCAGCCAGCCCCGATTCATTGGGGTGTGTGGCTTCGGCAGTGGCCAGCATGGCTTGTACGGAAAAAGGCAGCGCGTGCTGGGTGGAGTGCACATGAACTTGCGTGCCGGTTTGGGCAATAAAAGCAGTTTCTGCTACACCCATTTGGAATGCCAGTGTCTGACGTGTTTGCTCATCGGGCATCTCATCAGGGGTAAACACCACAATCGGGTTTCCACTTAAACGGCGTTCAGCAAAAGTATTAATCAGGTGAAAAGGATAAAGCGTCATAACAGTAGCCCAATAAGTGGATGCAGTAGCGGGTGTGAATGGAATATGTGATCAATTAGATTATTGATTACATGATTATGCCATTAATACTTTCTATTTTATTTCACTTGCTTACTAATTACTTTTTATATGTGTTTTTATTTTTGCTTTTTTTTGTAAATATTTATAGTTTAAATAGCGAGCTAGCGCCGCGGTTAGCGATTGCTTGCTTGAGTGTTTAGCTTTTTTGTAGCAATAAAAGCGCTAAAAACCACACTTTTCTTTTATACCCTGCTAGGGTGTTTTTGATATTCCCTTATAGATCAAACATCTACTTGAAATGTAGTCAGAGCATTTCAAGTACAGATATTTATATAAATATCTATCAGTGAAAACCGCAGCTTCTTGTTAAAATGAAAATGTTTGCCCGATTCAATCATGAACTGGATTGCTAATGCCCGTACTCGAAACGATTGTTGATAAAGATCTGCCCCTTAAACGGGATCTTGAATTACTCGCTGAACTACTCGCTGCGACCATTCGCGAGCAAGCAGGTATTGCCACTGCCGAGCAGATAGAGTCCATTCGTGAGCTCGCTCTGTCTTATGTGCAAGGAAGCAATCCGGATGCGGGTAAAACATTGGCCACGTCATTATCAGACCTAGATCCTGCCACGACTGTTGCCTTGGTCCGCGGTTTTGGTTACTTCTCGCATCTTTCTAATATTGCTGAAGATTTACATCATAATCGCCGCCGCCGTGCACACAAAATTGCAGGCTCTGCACCGCAGCGCGGTAGCATCGCAGCCGCAATTAACAGCCTGACAGCAAGAGGCGTTAAGGCCAATGAAATTATTAGCATGTTGGGTGAAAGCTTAATTGCACCTGTGCTGACCGCTCACCCAACAGAAGTAAAGCGTAAAACCATTCTGGATTCGCACCGCGCAGTGGCCGAGCTATTGGCCGAGCGTGATCGCTACGCCATGACCCCTGAAGAGCTGCTTGATAATAAAGCGGCTTTAGAGCGTGTGTTGCTGGCGCTATGGCAAACGCGTGAGATTCGCACTTTTAAACTCACTGTACAAGATGAGATTGAAAATGGCGCTGCGTATTTTCGCAATACCTTCTTGCACGAATTGCCGCGCCTTTATTTAGATTTAGAAGACAAACTGGCTGCGCTTTGTGAGCAAAATGTCAGTCTGCCTAATTTTATCCAAGTTGGCAGCTGGATTGGCGGTGATAGAGATGGTAATCCTTTTGTAACCGGTGATGTGTTGCGCTATGCGGTATCGCGTCAGTCTGGTATTGCGCTGGATTACTACTATCAGCAGTGCATGAAGCTGGAAAACGAGTTATCGATGTCCACAAGGATTGTGGAGGTTGATTCAGCACTGCAAGCGCTGGCCGATTCAGCCACAGACGAGAAAGACCGCAAATCGGAAGAGCCTTATCGTCTAGCGGTATCGGCAGTGCGGGCGCGTATTTTTGCGACAGCGGTTAAAATTGGTACTTTCCATCATCAGTTGCACGATGTGGCTAATGCGCCGGAATACCTTAATGCACAAGAGTTACTCAATGATTTAGAAGTGATTGCTAGCTCATTAAAAACACATCATGCAGCCATCGTGGCAGGCGGGCGTTTGCGCCGCTTACAGCGTGCTGTATCGGTATTTGCTTTTCACTTAGCGCCTGTCGATATGCGCCAGCATTCAGGCACGCATGAAAAGGTGATTTCAGAGCTATTTGCTCATGCCGGGCTTGAAGAATATGTGCGCTTGGATGAAGCATCGCGCCGCAAAGTATTGCTGCGTGAGCTATCCAGTGCTCGCCCTTTGATGTCGCAATATGTTGAATACAGTAGCGATGTGCAAAAAGAGCTGGATATTTACCGTGCCGCCAGCGAAATTCAGGCGCGCTACGGCGAGGCCGTGCTGCCTAACTACATTATTTCTAACTGTGATTCGGTTTCGGATATGTTGGAAGTTGCGGTATTGATGAAAGAAGTAGGCTTGGTGCAATTAGTGCCTAAGCTTTCTTCTAAAATTAATATCATTCCCTTATTCGAAACCATTCCTGATTTGCGCAGTGCTGGCCAGATTATGACCGAGCTGTTTGCAATTCCTCAGTGGCGCAGCCTTTTGGGCTGTCGTGGCGAAGTGCAGGAAGTGATGCTGGGTTATTCGGATTCGAATAAAGACGGCGGTTATCTCACTTCAAATTGGGAGTTATATAAAGCCGAGCTGACACTGGTTGACGTATTTAAGGCGGCTAATTTTAAAATGCGCCTATTCCATGGCCGTGGCGGTACGGTAGGCCGTGGTGGCGGGCCCGCGCATGATGCGATTCTGGCCCAGCCAGCGGGATCAGTGAATGGTCAGATTCGGATTACCGAGCAAGGCGAGGTGATTACCGCTAAGTACGCTGATCGTGAAGTAGGCCGTCGTAATCTGGAAATCCTGATTGCAGCAACGCTGGAGGCGAGTTTTCCAGAAAAAGCCCCGCCATCGAATGATGTGCAGGAACGCCGTCAGTTGATGGAAAAACTCAGTCTCTGTGCTTATCAGGCTTATCGTGATCTGGTTTATGCCACTCCTGATTTTATTACCTATTTCCGTGAAGCCACGCCGATTAATGAGATTCCTAATCTGAATATCGGCTCTCGCCCGGCAGCGCGAAAGAGCACCAATAGCATCGGTGATTTACGCGCCATTCCCTGGGTATTCTCTTGGAGCCAGTGCCGCTTAATGTTGCCGGGTTGGTATGGTTTTGGCACGGCGATTAGCGAGTATCTTAAAGAATCGGGCGATGAAGGTTTGGTGCTCTTGCAGCAGCTTTACCGTGACTGGCCATTCTTTAACTCAACGATCTCCAATATGGATATGGTGCTGGCTAAATCGGATATCGCCATTGCCGCCCGCTATTCAGAGCTGGTGCACGATCAAGAGCTGGCGCAACGTATTTTTGGCCGGATTAAAGCAGAGTGGCAGCGCACGATCGATGCCGTGCAAGCCATCTCTAAACATGGCGAGCTGCTGGGGGACAACCCCATGCTGGCACGCAGCTTAGAAAACCGCCTGCCTTACCTAGACCCGCTCAACCACTTGCAAGTTGAACTGCTTAAGCGCTTGCGTAGCGGCGAAGTGAGTGAAGAAGTGCAGCACGCGGTGCATCTGACCATTAACGGGATTGCGGCCGGTTTGCGTAATAGCGGTTAAGCGCGGTTAGATTGGATGAAGCAGAAGTAACAAACCCGGGGCTGACGTGTTGAACACGTGCTCCGGTTTTTTTTGCCTCTGTATTTAGCCTGTGCTACTTTGTCAGGCTAGAATCAGCTTAGATGAATCGTTTTCATCTTTTACTTTGCGGATTGATTTATTCAGGAAATGATTTGCCTTGAAGCCGACTATCTGCCGCTATTTAGTGCTTACCCTGCTGCTGGGCCTTGCTTTGCCCGCTGCTGCTGCAGGGAAATTGCCTACCCATTTTGGCGACAAAATGGAGGCGGCTTTGTCTTGCCGCAGTGAATGGTCTAATGAATGGTGGCGTAGCTATTTTCGTCAGTATCTAGGCGATCCTTTACGCGTATGGGGTGAGGCGGAGTGGTTTGAAGCACAAAATGCTTCATTAGGCGGAAATAAAGTCAGCGAGGTGTTTGTTAGCTTACCCAGTTCTGGCGCTTTGATGGTGGGCGTCTTGATTCCCGATCAAATAGAAACTGTGCGTAAGAATATCGAATCGAATATGGGCTTTGTTTTTGTCCCTTTAGCGGGGAGCTATCCTCGCTATCTATCTAAATTTGGCAGTGTGCTGGTTGGGCTTCCTAACGATCAAACCAAGTGGTATTGCGCACGCTGGAATCTGGGCAATCGTCCTTGATTCTTCTCTCGCTGATTGTCTGATTGGACATTTTGGCGCTTGTCCGCCTTTTGTATTTTCTTTTTAAATCAATATTTCATATCTGTTAATACCAATTATGGCGAAGGCACTTTTATGTGCTTCGCCGTTGCACCTTGGTGGGTTTTACTCTCGGTAAGATTACTTTTTATGAATAATTTTGTATGTTTTGTGAAAGCATTAATCGAATATAAGCAGTTTAAGGTATACCTTTTAGGCTAAACACCGAGCTTAATAGCGAAATATTTATGTATTTTTCATAGATAAACTACATAAATAAAACAGGCTTAATTACAAAATATATTTTTTATGTTGCATTGCATCAAAAAATTTTTGGCTTTGTTTAAACCTAAAATGGCATTCGCAGGTGAAAATGTTGCAATGCAATATTTGTATCTCGCTTATGTTATGTAGTTAAAAAAGCATGGTCTGCCATGAAGTTTAGGTGCAGTGTTTTTATTCATCATTGAGTGCTTGACAAGAAAAATAGAATGGTGAGTAATGAATCCCGTCACGATCGGTTACATAGAGAAGCGGCGCGACAATGCCCTGAATACCAGCAAAGCTTTCGTAGAATTGACAGCTTGTAGGATGGCGGTAATACCAGTTGAGATGCGTGAATAACGCCAATCAGTCTAAAGAGGATGGAGACTCCCTTTATGTCGAACTTCAGTCGTTTAGCAGCAATTCCTGCTGCATTTATTGCAATGCAAGCTTTTGCAGCACCTGCCTGGGATGCTGCAACGACCTATACCGGCGGCCAAGTAGTAAGCCATGCCGGTAAGGATTGGAAAGCCCAGTGGTGGACTAAGGGCAATGTACCTGGTGCAGAGCAGTGGGGCCCTTGGGCTTTACAAACCGGCACAACACCAACACCTGCGCCAACTCCCGTTCCTACGCCAGTGCCAACACCGGGTCCTAGCCCAGTTCCAACGCCTGCTCCAACACCCGTACCTACTCCAACACCATCTGCTTGCTATGTAACATGGACTGCCACAACTGCTTATTCGGGCGGCCAGTCTGTTACGCATAAAGGTCGGAATTACAAAGCGCAGTGGTGGACTCAGGGCGACGATCCAACGACCAATGTGGGCGCAGGTAAGCCTTGGCTAGATTTGGGCGCTTGCTCGACTGTTCCAACGCCAGTTCCAACACCGGTACCAACGCCAGTTCCAACACCGGTACCAACGCCAGTTCCAACACCAGTACCAACACCAGTACCAACTCCGGTGCCAACACCTACGCCAGTACCGACCCCAACTCCTGCACCAACGCCATCAGGCAATATGCAAGTGGGTTCTTACTTTGCACAGTGGGGCATTTACGGCCGTAACTATCTAGTGAAGCAAGTTCAGACCAGCGGCTCTGCAGCTAAGATGACTTTCCTGAATTACGCTTTTGGCAATATCTATGCCAAAAACGGTGGCTACGAATGTGGCATCGTGACTAAGGCAGAAAACGGTGGTCAAGATGGTGGTGACGGCTGGGCTGATTACCAAAAAGGCTTTGGCGGTGGCGATTCGGTTGACGGCGTGGGCGATGTTTGGGGCGAAGATGGTAAGGGTGGCCTAAAAGGCAACTTTAATCAGCTTAAAAAGCTGAAAGCGAAAAACCCGAACCTGAAAGTATTTATCTCCTTAGGCGGTTGGACTTGGTCTAAGTGGTTCTCTAACGCCGCAGCAACGGATGCACTACGTAAGCAACTGGTAGCAAGCTGCATCGACGTTTACATCAAGGGTAATCTGCCATATGACGGTGGCTCTAACTCCGGTGGTAAGGGCACCGCTGCAGGCGTATTCGACGGGATTGATATCGATTGGGAATACCCAGGCGTGCAAGGTATCGGCACCAACACGGTGTCTGATGCGGATAAGCAAAATAATACCCTGCTGCTTAAAGAGTTCCGCGCTCAGTTGGATGCTCTGGCTGCCACAACGGGCAAGAAGTATGGCCTGACTGTAGCGATTGGCGCTGGCGCTGAGAAAATAGCAATGACCGAGCCTGGCGAGTACAGCAAGTACCTCGATTGGATCAACTTGATGTCTTATGACTTCAACGGTGGCTGGGATGCTAAGGGCCCGACAGACTTCCAGTCGCACCTTTACAATGATCCTGCCAGCCCGCGTTATATCGATCCTAAAACAGGTAAGCCGGGTTTAGCTGCGCAATACAATATCGATAGCGCAGTGAAAAACTTGGTTGCTGCAGGCGCACCGGCTAGCAAAATTGTCTTAGGTATTCCTTTCTACGGCCGTGGCTGGACAGGCGTTCCTAATGTCAATAATGGCCTGTATCAATCGGCAACCGCAGGTGCAAAGGGAACTTACGAAGCTGGGATTGAAGACTACAAAGTCCTTAAAAATGCACCTGGCACCGTCTTTGTTCACCCTATCACCAAGCAATCTTGGAAGTACGATGGCAGCACATTCTGGTCTTACGATACCCCAGAAGTCATCCAAACCAAGCTTGATTATGTGAAAGCCAATGGTTTGGGCGGCGCATTTAGCTGGTCGCTTGATGGTGACGATAGCTCTGGTACTTTGATGGGTGCAATGAGCAAAATTCGCCAGTAAGATGGTAAAGAATCTAGTCAGTCTAATAGCAAGCTAGCTAGAGTTTTAACCCCCATGTTTAGGCATGGGGGTTTTTTTTGCTTGAGTAGAGGATAATCTCCCCTTTGCCGATTTGATCCTAAGCGCCGATGCTGCCTATCCAATTTAATGTTGATCTTAAAAACGCCAATACGCTGGGTTTACCTGCTACCGCCAGCCATTTCCTCTCGCTGACTCATCCCGCCCAATTGCTCGAACTCAGCCAATCTTCCGAGTTAAAAGCGCTGCCTTGGCGAGTTTTAGGCGGCGGCAGTAATTTGGTGCTGCCAGAACAAATCAATGCGCTGGTGATTGCTGTGGCACTCAAGGGGCGGCGTTTGCTGCGTGAAGACGATGAAGCTTGGTATGTGGCCGCAGCAGGCGGTGAAAACTGGCATGAATTTGTGCAGTGGACGTTGGCCCAGGGCTGGGCAGGTTTAGAAAACTTATCACTCATTCCTGGCACAGTTGGTGCTGCACCGGTGCAAAATATTGGCGCTTATGGGGTAGAAGTAAAAGACAGCCTATTTGAGCTGACGGCCTATAGCCTAGCAGATGGCCATGCCCGTGTATTTAGTGCAGCAGAATGCCAGTTTTCATACCGGGATAGCTGCTTTAAGCAGGCCGAAGCAGGCAAGTGGCTGATTGGCGAAGTGGTGTTTAAATTAGCAAAGTGTGCCAGCATCAAAACTAATTATGGCGATATCGAGCAGGAGCTGGCGGCGCTAGCCCAGCCTCGATCAGCTAGCGCCGTTGCCCAAGCGGTGATCAATGTGCGCCAGCGCAAATTGCCTGATCCGGCGGTGATTGGTAACGCGGGTAGTTTTTTTAAAAACCCTATCGTGGCAAGTGAGCTGCGTGAGCAGGTTTTAGCCGCACACCCAGAGCTGGTTTCCTATTCCGCAGGGCCAAACCATTACAAGCTGGCTGCAGGCTGGCTGATTGAACGAGCAGGTTGGAAAGGCCGCCAGCTTGGGCTGGTGGGCATGTACCAGAAACAAGCCTTGGTGCTGGTGAACCATGGTGGAGCAAGGCAAAACGACGTGGCCAATCTCACCGCTGCCGTACAAGCCGATGTGAAAGAAAAATTTGGTGTAGAGCTGGAGGCAGAGCCGGTTTGGTGGTGAGGACGATTGGCTTATTTATGCCACAAACTGTAGGGCTTCAGTATTTTGCTCGAAATAGCTTCCCGAATTAAGCCAAGGTGTAGGGCGTACTCGAAGCTTTGCCGGGCGAGCGTTTTTATCGCCCGGCGAAGCGCAGTACGCCGCGGGCACGAAAACCAGTTTTGGAATCCGCCCCTTCATGGCGCACTGCGCTTCGCTTCGAGTGCGCCCTACTTTTGCAATCCATAGAGTCGGGTGTAATGCGTCAGGATAAAACCTCAGATTGATTACGCCCTATAGATGACTTGTGATGCTTGTGGGGCTCGCTTTATCGTACCCAAGCAGATTTGCCCGGAGTAATCAGTATGTGGATAGACACCCATTGCCATTTAGATGCCCCTGAATTTGCTGCCGACCGGGATGAACTTGTGGCGGCAGCAAAGCGGGTGGGGATTGAGCAAATTGTGGTTCCGGCGGTGAGCGAGGCGACTTTTGCCGATGCGCTCACCATGCGCGAGCGCTATGGCTGTTTTCCGGCTTTTGGCCTGCATCCGATTTATACGGCGGTGCATCGGGATGAGCATCTGCTGACTTTGCAGCATTATTTAGAACAGCACCATCCTGTGGCAGTCGGTGAAATTGGTCTAGATTTTTATGTGCCTAATTTGGATGCGACAAGACAGGTCGAGCTATTAGAAGCCCAGCTCAGGCTGGCACGGGATTTTGATTTGCCGGTGCTGCTGCATTTGCGCCGCGCTCAGGATCCGCTGCTTAAGTATTTACGCAAATGGCGAGTCAAAGGCGGCATTGCCCATGCTTTTAATGGCAGCGTACAACAGGCCGAAGTCTTTATCTCGCTGGGGTTTAAGCTGGGTTTTGGCGGGGCAATGACTTATGCGGGCTCTCAGCGGATACGCAAATTAGCCAGTGATTTGCCGCTGGAGGCTTTAGTTATGGAAACCGATGCGCCGGATATCCCGCCAGCGTGGCTAGATCGCCAACGTAACCAACCCGCCGAACTCGTTAAAATGGCCGAAGTGCTGGCAGAGTTACGTGGGATCAGTTTAGAAGAATTAGCAGCAGCCACGAGCGCCAATGCAAGAGCGGTGCTGCCTGGATTGTTGTGATTGGCTGTATAAAAAACCCAAATCTTGAACCACGGAGTTTAGGAGGACACGGAGGATCACGGAGAAAAACTTAAGCGAGTAGGGTTTTCTCCGTGAAACTCCGTGTTCTCTGTGTCCTCAGTGTTTTAAGATTTGGGTTTTTTTAAGTGGTGCAGTTCAGTAGGGTGGGCAGGTTTTTATGCCCACGCAACGATATGCGACTAGCAGGGTGGGCACGATAAACCTTGTGCCCACCCTACTTTGTTTCTTGATTCGAAAAGCACTGAACCTACAGGTTTAAGTGCTTTTCTCATTTTTCTCTCTTTTTTTCTCTGCGTTCTTTGTGGCTACAGAATTTTTTAAAGCTGCTGAATTACAGGCCTAGCTAAAATAGTCCAACTCCAGTGCTGATTTCACCTCTGCCAAAGTGCCTGCGGCGATGGTGCGTGCATGGGCGGTGCCGGCTTTTAAGATTTGCATCACATGTGCCGGATCTTTGGCAAGCTCCAGACGGCGGTTACGGATGGGGGCGATCAATTCTTGCAAGCGTACTTCTAAGTGCTGCTTAATCACCGAGTCCGCCAAGCCACCTTTACGGTATTTGGCTTTTAAGTCATCTACAAAGCTGATATCTGCCTCAAATGCATCAAGGAAGGTAAATACCGCATTGCCTGCTACCTGCCCGGGGTCGTTAATTTTTAAGTGCTTGGAATCGGTGTACATGCTTTTTACAAACTGAGTAATTTCATCTGGGCTGGCTGATAAATGCAGCGCATTGCCCTGAGATTTACTCATTTTAGATTTTCCGTCTGGTCCTGGCAGGCGGCCTGTTTGGGGAATAATGGCGCGTGTTTCCAGCAAAATATCTTTGCCCGCCAGCGCATTAAAACGGCGAACAATTTCATTGGTTTGCTCAATCATCGGAGCCTGATCGGCCCCTACCGGAACGGCCGTGGCTTTAAAGGCGGTAATGTCAGCGGCCTGGCTTACCGGGTAGGTGAGAAATCCTGCGGGAATATCCCGCTGGAAGTTCTTTTGGCGGATTTCTTCTTTTACCGTCGGGTTGCGCTCTAAACGGGCTACGGTGACCAGATTCATAAAGTAGTAAGTCAGCTCGGATAATTCCGGCACTTGAGACTGAATAAAAATAGTATTTTTAGCGGGGTCTAAGCCTACCGCAAGGTAATCAAGCGCTACTTCCAGTACATTGCGATGCACTACATCGTGATCGGTATCGGTGAGCGCCTGAGCGTCGGCCAGCATTAAGAATTGCGTATGTTTATCTTGAAAGATGAGGCGGTTTTGCAGTGAGCCTACAAAGTGGCCTAAATGCAGTGGTCCAGTAGTGCGGTCGCCCGTCAGAATAATATGCGAAGTCATGTTCTCGATCCTTGTTTGGATTAAAGCCGCCGAGCCCATGGGTAGTGTAGATACAACAATGCCGCCTGGACCGGCGGCATTGTTCAATTGAATGAGTCTAAGCCGCCAGTAAGATATAGTGGCGGTAATACCAGTTATGGGCTGGGGATGTAACAAAAAGGGTAGGTTGCGCTGCTTTCATGGCTACCACTATTGCAGCTTTTATGCCGTCTGTCTACCGTGTTTGATTGCTTAATGATAACTATTATTATTTAAGTTTTGTTACGGCTACATACTGGGCAGGCCGGATCTTGCTTATAACGCATTTCCCGCCATTGCATATTGCGGGCGTCTAATAGTTGTAATCTGCCAAGCAAAGGGCTGCCCAGCCCAATGATGAGCTTAAGTGCTTCTGCCGCTTGTGCTGCACCAATCATTCCTACTAGCGGGGCAAACACACCAAAAGTTGCACATGGGCCATCGCTTGCTTCGCCTTCCTCACCAAAGAGGCAGTGATAGCAGGGGGCATTATTCACACGGGTATCAAAAGTGGTGAGTTGCCCGTCAAAGCGTACCGCTGCGCCAGAAACGAGCGGTACTTTATGCGCTACACAAGCGCGGTTTACCGCGTGGCGAGTCGCAAAATTATCACAGCAATCCAGCACAATATCGGCCGCGGCCACGAGTTGAACAAGCTCTTCGCCCATCGCCCTTGTTTTGACTGCGTTAACCTTGATGTGTGGATTAAGTGCATGGATGGTTTGTGCGGCCGATTGCGCTTTATTCTGACCAAGATTGGCGGTTGTGTGGATGATCTGGCGCTGCAAATTAGATAAATCAACCAGATCATCATCAACAATCGTTAGTGTGCCCACTCCAGCAGACGCCAGATAAAGCGCCGCTGGCGATCCTAAGCCGCCTGCGCCGATCACAAGCACATGGGCCTGGCTGATTTTCTCCTGTCCTTCAATACCGATTTCATCGAGCAGAATATGGCGGCTGTAGCGCAGCAGCGCTGCGTCATTAAGGGCTTCTTCAGAATTGGTTGGGAGATTGGGGCAGAAGCTCATGGCAGAAGATCGCAATTAAAGAGTGAGGGATTATACGAGAAGGGGGCGAAAGAGACGCTATGCTTCAATTTCACACTTGCTTTTACTCTGTGAAACTCCGTGTTCTTCGTGCCCTCCGTGTTTCAAGATCTGGGTTTTCAAATGAAACCGTACTTACAAATATCGCCGTAATTCTTCTGGCGTCTCATCATGATCACCATGCGGATGATTGCCCCATACTTTGACAAAGACATCGCGGCTTTTGATGTTGTGGACGGGGATTTCTAAATTACTGCGCTCGATATCTTCGCAATAATGGGCGAGGGCGCGTTTGATTTTGCTCAGGATGCTTTCATCTAAATGAAAGCCAGCCTGTTTTAAATACGCTTCAATCGATTTTAATGTGTGTTCAGTGAGTGCGTAGTACACGCTAATACGATGGGTGGAGTTTGAGTATTGGACGCTTATTTCAAGCGTATCTTTCAGGTAGCAGGCAGCTTGTTCGGCTTGATCAGTAGGGAGAGGGTAGAGGTAAATATCATGATGCTTAGAGAGTTTGTCAGCGCTGGGTTTCATGGCCATTCTCCAAACAGGGTATTTCAGTTTAGACCCGCTTACTGAGCATAAGTAAAAAAAACAGCTCCCTAGGGAGCTGTTGGGTGTGAGGCGATGCTGTTTTTACTTCGCAGGCACGGGTGCAGCTACGTTTTTACTCTGCAAAATCTGCTGAACTTTAAGAATATTCAGGCCTTGCTGCAATTGATAGTCATTTTTAGAAGCCAGCTCGCGCGGGTTTTCTTCTGCGGTATCACTTGCGTTTGATTTCGGTTTTTTGATTTCTACTTTAATCTCGGCCTTGGTTTCAGATGCGGCTTTTTTATTGCCGGCATCTTTATCAGTTGGATTGTCCAAACGATGGCCTAAGTCGGCTTCGCGAATACGGAAGGCACTTTGCTCCTTGCCGTTGAGTACTGCTTCTTCGACTTCAATATCCGGCGTAATCCCTTTCAATTGAATCGAGCGGCCCAGTGGCGTGAAGTAACGCGCGGTGGTGAGCTTGAGTGCGGTTTTGTTATCGATAGGCATAATGGTTTGCACAGAGGCCTTACCAAAGGTTTGCGTACCCACAACGATGGCGCGTTTATAGTCTTGCAATGCACCCGCTACAATTTCAGAGGCCGAAGCAGAGCCACCATTAACCAGCACAACCAACGGTACGTTTTTCACGTCTTTGGGTGTGTTTTTAAAGTAATCATCCTTACCATTTTGGCGCAGATAGTTTTCTTTGCTGGCGGTAAGCTTGATTTTGGAATCCGGTGTACGGCCTTCGGTGTAAACCACCAAGGCATCTTTGGGCAAGAATGAAGCAGATACACCCACCGCGCCGTTTAACAGACCACCAGGGTTGTTACGTAAATCCAGCACCAAGCCTTTAAGCGGCGCTTTATTTTCTTTGTAAAGCGTTTCAAGTGCCTGGGCGACGTTTTCGGTGGTGTGTTCCTGGAATTGAGCAATACGGATATAGCCATAGCCAGGCTCAGCCATTTTAGACTTCACGCTTTGCACTTTAATCACTGCGCGTTTCAGCGTAACAATAATCGGTTTGCCTTCGCCTTTACGCAGCATAGTGAGTGTGACGGATGTGCCAATCTTGCCGCGCATTTTTGTTACGGCATCGTTAAGCGACATGCCTTGCACCGGTGTTTCGTCGATTTTGGCAATAAAGTCGCCCGGTTTTACACCTGCCCGATAGGCTGGGGTATCTTCGATCGGTGAAACTACGCGCACCAAGCCGTCTTCCATGCTGACTTCTATGCCAAGGCCGCCAAATTCACCCTGAGTTTGAATTTGCATGTCTTTAAAAGCATCCGCATCCAGATAGGTAGAGTGCGGATCTAAGCCAGACACCATGCCTTTAATGGCTTCGGTAATGAGTTTTTTATCTTCAACAGGCTCTACATAGCTTTGTTTGATCAGGCCAAAAACAGTAGAAAATGCACGTAGCTCTTCAACGGGCAGCGGGTTGCCGCCAGCATCTTTATCAGCTACCGCATTAAAGGAAAGACTCAGGGCAATGCCCAGACCTGCACCTGCTAATAGCAAGGCAATCTTTTGGAGCTTTGGTTTTTTAGTGCTCGAGGACATCCGTGTTTTCCTGTTATTGGGCTTGCTGACATGGGGTTTTTAGTCATAACTATTACATCGGCATAAGCTAGCCAGCCCATGCCTGAGGGTCGATTGGGCGGCCATTTTGTCTGAGTTCAAAGTATAAGCCGGAATCTGCCATTCCACCGCTGTTCCCACTGGTGGCAATGCTGTCTCCAGCCTTAATCGTATCACCTACTTGCTTAAGAATGCTCTCATTGGCGGCGTAAATACTCATATAGCCACCGCCATGATCCACGATTAGCATATTGCCAAAGCCACGCAGCCATTCGGCAAATACCACGCGGCCACTTGCAACGGCTTTTACGCTTTGGCCGGATGCGGAGCGGATAAACACACCTTTCCATTGCCCGCCTTCACCCCGTGCCGTGCCATAACGGCCGGTAATTTCACCTTTAATTGGTAAGCGAAGTTTACCTTTCAACGATGCAAATGCTTGGCCAGATTGCCCTGAATCGGGCAGGGCGGTGGTGACTTCTGGCTCGGGCTCGGCTTTAGGCGCGGGTTTGCCTGCGGCTTTTGCTTTGGCCTGTGCTGCTGCATTGCGGGCTGCACGCTCTTTCGCTTTTTTCTCTGCCAGCAGTTTGGCCTGGGCTATTTTCCTAGTGCGCTCAAGTTCTTGTCGCTTGATGATGGCGTTGAGCTTATCGACCAGCCCTGTTAAGCGTTTTTCATCAGCAGCTAACTTTTGGATTTGATTGCGCTGGCTGCTGATTTCTTGTGAGAGATTGCTCACAATTTGTTGTTTTTCTTGCTGCTCGGAAACCAGCACTTCTTTTTGTTGTTTTTTTCTTTGGGCCAGATGCTGTAACGCTTCATTTTTTTGGCGAATATCTTCGCTCAAGCGGGCCAGCTCGGTGAGCTGTGCTTCTAATTTATTAGCCAGTTGTAGTTGTGAGCGGCTGATATAGCGGTAGTAGGTCAGCTCGCGGCTTACCTGATTTGGGTCTTGCTGATTGAGCAGCAAGCGCCAGGCTTCAATTTGCCCGGCTTTGTAGCGTGTTTTGAGAATTTTGCCCAGCCGCTGCTGGCTGGCTTGAATGCCACTGCGGGTATGGCTGATATCGCTTTCTAAGCGTTTGATTTCTGCTGCACTTAAGGCCTGCTCGGTCTGCATATTGCTGAGTACACGATTGGCGTCAGAAATTGCTGTTTCAGAGTCTTTTAAAGCATCGCTGGCTTCGCTGCGCTGCGATTCATTGGCCGCTAAATCTTTTTTAAGTTCTTGCAGCTGACCGCGTAAATCTTTTAGCTCGGCTTGCTTGGCTTCTGATTCTTGCTTAGGCGCAGCAGACACCGTCGGTATGGCCGGTGCAGCCAGTGCACCGGTCGTAAGCATTAAAAGAAAAAGCGGTCTGAACATGCTTAAAAATTTACCAAGGATTTGCCCTTACTTCGGGGAGGTTGAAGCCTGCCGTGGCTTGTGACAAGCCGCGGCGGGTGTGGCTCTTTGTAAATAACGCACTGTAATTAGGATAAATTTACTAAAGATTTACCCGTCATTTCTTCTGGCTGGCTAAGGCCCATCAAAGCCAGCATGGTTGGAGCAATATCGCGTAAAGCACCGCTGCCGCGCGCCATCATGGTTGCCGGGCGACCAATATACACAAAGGGAACTTGGTCCGTTGTGTGCTGGGTATGTGGCTGATGCGCTGTGTGATCGTACATCAGCTCACAATTACCGTGATCGGCTGTGATGAGGATTTCTCCACCGGCTGCAAGCATGGCGTCAACACATTGTGCAACACTCTGGTCCAAAGCTTCAACTGCTTTAACCGCCGCGTCAAAAATACCTGAGTGGCCCACCATATCACCATTGGCATAATTACAAATAATGGCCGCGTATTGCTTGGATTCAATGGCAGCTACAAGCTGACGAGTGACTTCGGGTGCGCTCATTTCTGGCTGCAAATCGTAAGTGGCAACCTTAGGTGAGGGCACTAAGATGCGGTCTTCGCCTGCAAATTCTTTTTCTTCTCCACCGGAGAAAAAATAAGTCACGTGTGGGTATTTTTCGGTTTCTGCGATGCGCAGTTGTTTTAAGCCCAGATTGGCAATGTATTCGCCAAAGCTGTTTTGCACCTTCGGTTTGTCATAAGCCACCAGCAATGTTGGGTAGGCTGAGCCGTAATTAGTCGCGGTGCTAAAGGATGCAAATTTAGGTTGGCGCGCTTTAAAGCCATCAAAGCTCGCATCGGTCAGGGCTGTCGTGATTTGGCGTGCACGATCAGCACGGAAATTCATAAAAATCACCACATCGCCGTCTTGCATCGATGATTTTTCGCCGATGGCGGTAGCGGCAACGAATTCATCGTTTTCATCGCGCTCGTAGGCGGCAGCCAGCGCATCGGCTGCGTTAACTGCGTGGAATAAGCCCTCGCCTTCAACCATGACCTTGTAGGCAGGCTCTACGCGCTCCCAGCGCTTGTCTCTATCCATTGCCCAGTAGCGGCCTGTTACGGAGGCGATGCGTGCTGCCGGGTGGGAATCACAGACCGCTTGTAATTTGGCCAAATAGATCGCCGCACTGCGGGGGGGGGTATCACGGCCATCTAGGAAGGCGTGCACATTGATTTGACTAACACCTGCATCGCTAGCAGCTGCGATGAGCGCGTTGACATGTGCTTCGTGGCAATGCACGCCGCCATCCGAGATCAAACCTAAAATATGAAGTGTTTTACCGCTGCTTTTAGCTTGCTCGATTGCCGCAGCAAATACGGCGTTCTGGCCGATAGAGCCATCGGCTACATCACAGTCGATACGGCTGATGTCTTGTTGCAGCACCCGGCCTGCGCCGATATTTAGGTGGCCAACTTCAGAGTTACCAAACTGGCCTTTAGGTAGTCCTACATATTCTTCTGAGGCATTGATCGTGGTCCACGGGTAGGTGGCGAATAAGCGATCAAGGTGTGGTTTTTTGGCGGCAGCAATGGCGTTATCCTTTGTCTCTTCGCGGTAACCGAAGCCATCTAAAATCAACAGAAGAACAGGTTTGACGTTTTGGCTCATGTTTTATTTACCCCTATGATGGATGCTGCTATAAATTTAATGCGTACTCAGCAGCAAATAAATTTTAAATATCACTAGTATTCTAACTCATTGCATAATAGCCTCTATGACGTTTGGCAATATTTCTACCATATTAACCAAGAAATAATTAGAATATCCCCTTAAACCTTTTTAATCTTAGATAGCGATTATGGCCAATTCCATTGAGCATATGGACGACCTCCACATTGATCAGGCATCGCGTGCAATGAAGGCGATGTCGCACCCGCTACGCTTGAAGATTCTGTGCGTTTTAGGAGATAAAGAAGTCAGCGTGCAAGATATCGTTGAGCAGGTGGGGACTACACAATCAAATATTTCTCAGCATTTAGCCCTGATGCGCGAGAAAGGAGTGCTGCGTACTCGCAAAGATGCCAATCGGGTGTACTACCGGGTGGGAGATTTGCGTACGCTTGAAGTGATTGTGATGTTAAGAAACGTGTTCTGCGGCTTTTAGTGACTTACATCGCGTACGGTGTACGCGATGTAAATGCTGTAATGGCTTTGTTATTTACGCGTTAATTCTTTTAAATAATTTTCAAGCTTTTCTTTTTTTAGCCTTCCCAGCTCAATTGCAATTCGTTCGCCTTTTGCATTGTAAATAGCCGTAAAGGGTAATCCTCCCAGTTGATTGCCTTCTTTACGCATTAATTCCATTGCATTGGCTTCGCCTATTAATATTGGATAATTAATCCCATATTGTTTAGAAAAAGCCGCCACATCTTTTTGCTCATCAATGGCAATCCCAATAAATTGCACTTTTCCTGCATATTGCTTTTGTAAGGCAATAAATTCCGGAATTTCTTCCCGGCATGGGCCGCACCATGTTGCCCAGAAATTAACAATCATCGGCTTGCCTTTCCATTGGGAAATGGCCTGTATTTTGTTTTTTAAATCAGGCAGTTGAGCTGAGAAAATAGCTGTTTCTGCCTGAACAAAACCACTCAGTAAACTAAATACAATCAGCCATTTTTTCATTTTTTTTCCTGTTTAAGTCGCTCTAGGGTGGCTTGGAATGCAGCCGGGCTTTGGTAGCCAATAACACGCTCGTTTAAAAACTGCCCATTGCTGCCGGTAAATAAAATAGCGGGTGGGCCAAATAGTTTGAAGCGTTTTAATAGGGCTTGATCTGCTGCGTTATTTTGCGTGACATCAGCTCGCAGCAATACCATATCTGCTAATGATTTTTGAATCTGTGGATCACTTAGGGTATCGCGTTCAAATTCTTTACAGGCAATGCACCAATCGGCATAGAAATCTAACATCACCATTTTGCCATTGGCTAGGCTGATGGCCTGATTTAATTCTTGTTCAGAGGTAATGGCGGTAAATTGCGGGCCTGTTTCTGAGCCGGATTTCTCCCATAAGGGCCGAGCCACCCAGACGGCCATAAGCAGTAATAAAATACCAAAAACAATTTTTACCCCTCTCATAACGCTGCCTGAGAGCCTAGGCAGGATGCTGCCGCCAAAAGCACCAATGGCCAGCAGGGGCAGGCCCAGCCCTAGTGCCAGCATATAGAGTGCGCTGCCACCCAGTAGTAAATCGCCTGTTTGGCCTAAATAAGCCAGTGCTGCAGCTAGGGGTGGGGCGATACAAGGGCCAACAATCAGGGCTGAGAGCGCTCCCATTGCAAATACCGAAGTGAATTGGCCACCGGGCAGGCGATTAGACCAATCATTCATTTTGCTTTGAATGCGGCCAGACAATTGCAGATCAAACAGCCCAAACATGGCGAGCGCCATCAGGACAAAAAACAGAGAAAACAGTGCAATTACAAAAGGTTGTTGTAAGGCTACAACAAGTAAAGTGCCGGTTGCGGCGGCGGCAATACCAATCAGGGTGTAGCTCAGCGCCAAGCCTTGCACATAGGTAAAGGTCAGCCCTAGTGCACGCATTTTGCCCTGCTGGCCGTTACCCAGCACGATGCCAGACACAATAGGAATCAGCGGATACATACAGGAAGTCAGTGCAAGTGCGAGGCCGCCTAAGAAAAAGACACCAAGGGTGGCAAGAAGCCCTCCGCTGAAATAAATATCGGCCCCGCTAGGGCCGATTTCAGCAGGAATGGAGCTTTTACCAAACAACTGATCCAGCGCGTCTTTGGGAGGCTCGCCTAGTTTTAAGAGCTGTGTTTGTGGCGGGTAGCACACGCCGACTTCGGCACAGCCTTGGAATTTGGCTGTAATGGCCGCATCTAATGGAAACGGGGTGCTGGATTTAATCCGCACTGCGATATCGTGTTTGTAAACTTGCACTTTGCCAAAGCTGGGGTCATTTTTCTCTATGCCTTTGGGCAGCTCAGGCTGTATGGGCAGATTGGCTTTAAAGCTGATGCGATCCCGATACAGATAATAGCCTGGTGCCACTTTAAAGCGTGCTTCTACAGTATGGTCATCAATCTGTACCATATAGGCTTGGAATGCTTTTTCGGGCGGCAGTAAATCGTCCGCAGCATGGGCCGTGCCAAGTAATGCAAGTAAAAAGAAAACGATACGAAGCATCATACTTGCACCTCTTTACTCACCCAGTTTAGATAGGCGGGGAGACCTGTGGCGGGGCTTAGGGCAATAATTTCGGCTACCTCGTAAGGGTGGTTTTCCTGAAGCCAAGCTTCTAAAGCAGGATAAGCGGCTTGGGTCGTTTTAATCAGCAGGGGAACTTCCTGCGCGATTTCGATTCTTTCATTCCATCGGTATGTAGATTGTACTGGCGCCAATTGGTTCACACAGGCAGCTAGTCGGGCTGTTACAAGGCCGGTGGCTAAACGATTTGCTACATCCTCGTCTGGGCAATTGCACAAGACGATCAAAATATTATCTGGAGTTGTCATGCCTTACCTGCTGTTATTACTTTTTGTGGCTTACCCGATTGCTGAAATTATCACGATTGTTTTGCTGGCAAAAGCCATTGGTACTTTTTGGGTGGTGCTCTGGTTGATTGCGGCTTTTTTCAGCGGTTTACTGATGTTGCGTCATCACAAATTAGCGGTGGGCGCGGCCTTATTTGGTGATTTACGCTCTGGTCGCTTATCAATTCATAGCCTGTTTGCTGTAGCTCGCTACTATATTGCTGCTGTTTTGCTGCTACTCCCCGGTATTTTGGGCGATGTAGTGGCACTGGTCTTATTGTTGCCTTGGGGCCGTTTAGCAAAGAATAAAGCCGACCCGGCAGGGCCGTTTTCAGCTCCGGGTGCGCAGGGTGATGTGATTGATGGTGAATATCGTCAGGTTAAGCCTGATATGGATCGTTTACAGGGCTAACTAAAATCAGCATTTCAAGATTTGGGTTTGCGTTGCATCACATTGCTCATTAAAAATCGCCGCGTGGGCTGCCCACGCGGCGATTTTTTTATTTCAGCATAATCATACTGACACCCTGCAAAATGATTTGCTCAAGGCTCGGCACCACTACGCTGAGCACCAGTTGAATCGCTAAAATCAGCACCAGCGGTGTGATATCTACCCCGCCAATCGGTGGAATAAAGCGATGCAGCGGGCGCAGAAAAGGCGCGGTCAGTGCAGTCAGAATTGGCATCAAGGGGTTATAAGGCGCAAGCCAAGACATCAGTGCTTGGCCAATGACGGTGGCAAACAGCAGATATAAAGACATCTTGCAGACTTCGAGTAGCGCAGCCAGTGCCAGTGAAAACAGCGAAAACGGCGCGGTAAAGTCAAAAGGCCAGGGCGATAGTGCCAATAGCACGGCGTGCATGAACAAGGCCACCAGCCACGCCAGCATCAGGCTGGCGCTATCCAGCCCGCGAAATGGCGGCAAAATACGCCTTACCGGAATCACTGCCCAATTGGTTAAGGACAAAACAAACTGCGTAAGCGGGTGTTTAAATGGAATTCGCGCTGCTTGTAAAAAGAAGCGCGCCAGCAGCAGCAAGATAAAAAATTCGGATAAATTGCGAATTAAAAAATTGAATGTGTTTGCAAGCATTGTAAATCCTTAGACTTCAAGACTGCGTGTGGATTCTTCTCCCAACTCGCGGGAGCGCGCGGCAGCTGCCGAAGCCGCCGCAATAATGGTGGTGCGCACTTGGCTGGTTTCGAGAGCATTAATAGCGCGCTCGGTTGTGCCGCCTTTGGAGGTCACTTTTTGTCTTAAGGTGGCAGCATCATCTTCGCTTTGCATGGCCAGTTTCACTGCGCCTGAAAAGGTTTGGTAAGCCAGTTTACGAGCGATTTCTGGCCCAAAACCCTGAGCACGGGCCGCAGCTTGTAAGGCTTCCATAAAATAGAATACATAGGCCGGGCCAGAGCCGGAAATCGCGGTAATGCCATCGATATCGCTTTCTTTTTCTACCCACACCATCTCGCCAATTGCGGCCAGCATGCGTTCGGTTAATTCCCGATCGGCATCGCTCACTTCCGCTGTGGCGTAAGCGCCTGACATTCCTTCTTGCACAAGTGCCGGGGTATTGGGCATAACACGCACAATACGCGGGTAAACATCCAACCATTGCGATAGCGTATCTGCTCTGACGCCTGCGGCAATAGAGATCACCAGAGCGCCATTGAGCTGCAGGCGCAAAGATTTGGCTACCGCTTGTAATTGCTGTGGTTTTACTGCAAATAAAATGGCATCACTTTTAGGAAGTGGCGTTTCGGGTGCGCTGCTGCTGACACCAAAATTGCTGCTCAGTTGTTCGCGCTTGGCAGCATCGGGTTCAACGACATGGATTTGAGCAGCCTCAAAACCTTGCTTGATCATGCCGCCTATCATCGCGATGGCCATATTGCCGCCGCCGATAAAAGTGATTTTCATATATTCCTTACAGGTAAGTGCGAGTGCCGAATAGGGCAGTGCCCACTCGTACGAGGGTGGAACCTTCGCTAATGGCGGTTTCTAAATCACTAGACATGCCCATTGATAATGTATCGACAGGTATTCCTTGGGTAATCAGCTGGTTTTGTAAGTCTCGCAGCACTTTAAATTGCTTTGCCAGCTGTGATAAGTCTGGCGTGGGCTCGGGTATGCACATTAAACCGCGTAATTGTATACGTGGTAATTGACAGATTTTTGTCGCTAGCGCTAAGCATTCATCGGGGGCAATACCTGATTTCGATGTTTCCCCCGATACATTAACCTGAATACAGACATTTAAATGAGGCAGATGTTCCGGGCGTTGTGCAGAAAGCCGTTCGGCGATCTTTAAACGATCAATTGAATGGACCCAGTCTGCCAACTCTGCCACAGATCGGGTTTTATTGCTCTGTAGCGGCCCGATAAAATGCCAAACTAACTCATTACAATCGATTAAAGCTGCGTGTTTATCTATTAACTCTTGAACATAATTTTCACCAAAGGCCCGCTGTCCTATTAAATAAAGCTCTCTTATTGCTTCACTTGGGAAGGTCTTACTCACTGCCAACAAGGCAACAGCGTTGATTTCGCGCTGATTGGCGGCAGCGGCTTTTGCAATGCGCTCTCTCACACCTTGCCATGCTGTAAATATCGTTGCCATAATGGGTTATCAACTCTAGTGTGGTGCTCTGCATATAGACTGGGCTTAAATGGAATTCCTATCCCATTTTTGCAAGTTGCTTGGTTTGAGCGATCGTTACGAAAGAATGTCGGGTCTTATAGAGAAGTTCGAGCAAGGGCTGTTTAAAACGAAAAAATACTCTGTAAGGGGTAATCGGCTTTCCTAAGGCGGTAGATCACTTTCAAGTCCGAGCGACTGCTTGGATATTATTACGCGAAAACCCACTATGCGGACAGGATTAAACAATGGAAATCTCTGAATTATTAGCTTTCACCGTCAAAAACAAAGCATCAGACTTACATCTTTCGTCTGGTTTGCCTCCGATGATTCGCGTTGACGGGGATATTCGCCGGATTAATACGCCTGCGCTATCGCATAAAGACGTGCACGATATGGTGTACGACATTATGAACGACGGCCAGCGTAAGATTTACGAAGATACTTTGGAATGCGACTTTTCTTTCGAAATACCGCGTTTAGCACGTTTTCGGGTGAATGCCTTTGTGCAAAACCGTGGAGCGAGTGCTGTTTTTCGGGTGATTCCTTCGGATATCAAAACGCTTGAAGAGCTGGGCTGCCCACGTATTTTCCAAGACATTGCCGAAACACCGCGTGGCTTGGTGTTGGTGACCGGGCCAACAGGCTCGGGTAAATCCACTACTTTGGCGGCAATGATCAACTATATCAATGCCAATGAATACGGCCATATCTTAACCGTGGAAGACCCGATTGAATTTGTCCACACCTCGCAAAAGTGCCTGATTAACCAGCGTGAAGTTGGTCCGCATACCATGAGCTTCTCTAATGCTTTGCGCTCAGCACTGCGTGAAGACCCTGATGTGATTCTGGTAGGGGAAATGCGCGATCTGGAAACCATCCGTCTGGCGCTGACTGCCGCTGAAACCGGTCACTTAGTGTTTGGTACTTTGCATACCTCATCAGCGGCTAAAACCATTGACCGTGTGGTGGATGTATTCCCTGCGGCAGAAAAAGAAATGGTGCGCTCAATGTTGTCTGAATCATTACGCGCCGTGATTTCACAAACGCTGCTGAAAAAGAAAGAAGGCGGGCGGGTGGCTGCGCATGAAGTGATGATCGGGATTCCGGCTATTCGTAACTTGATTCGTGAAAATAAAATTGCGCAAATGTATTCAGCGATTCAAACCGGCTCGCAATTTGGGATGCAAACGCTGGATCAGTGTTTACAGGGCTTATTACAGCGCAATATTATTTCCCTGCCTGAGGCCAGAATGAAAGCGGCTATTCCTGATAATTTCAGGGGCTAAGTGATTGGCGCAAAACACCCGAGGATTGCTTGCCTGCTGCTAGCAAGCATTTTTTTGTTTTGCTCCTGTTGCAGTTATAAGCTTTATGTACCGTTTTTTTGCATTTAGATTAGCGTCTAAAAGGTGATAAAGCGGTGCATCATTTTCGAAAGACTTGTCGTTTGTTTAAATGTTTTTGCTTGTTAAATAAGTAAGATATTCTTGATTAAGATAAAATGCCTTACTTGCCTTTTAATGAACATATTGCGTAAAGAAGAATAAAAATGGAAAAGGAACAAGCCGCAAAATTTATGCATGATCTTTTGCGGCATATGCGCGGTAAAGGGGCCTCAGATTTATTTATTACGGCTGATTTTCCGCCTGCAATGAAGATTGACGGGAAAGTGACGCCGGTTTCAAATCAAATTCTGACGGCACAGCATAGTAAGGAATTAGCGCGGGCGATTATGAATGATCGCCAGGCCGAAGATTTTGAAGGCACTAAAGAATGTAATTTTGCGATCAGCCCCGGCCAGCTCGGGCGTTTTCGCGTGAATGCGTTTATGCAGCAGGGCCAGGTAGGCATGGTGCTGCGTACCATTAATTCAGAAATCCCTTCGTTGGAAGATTTAGGCCTGCCGCCTGTATTACGCGATATTGCGATGGCAAAGCGGGGCTTGGTGATTTTTGTAGGTGGTACAGGCTCGGGTAAATCGACCTCGCTGGCGGCCATGATTGGCCACCGGAATGAGCATGGTTATGATCACATCATCACCATTGAAGACCCGATTGAATATGTTCACGCGCATAAAAATTGTATTGTGACCCAGCGTGAAGTGGGGGTGGACACCGATAGCTGGCAAGCTGCACTGAAAAACACCCTGCGCCAGGCACCAGATGTGATTTTGATTGGTGAAATTCGTGATCGCGAAACCATGGATTACGCGATTGCCTTCTCTGAAACAGGTCACCTTTGCATGGCGACTTTGCACGCCAACTCGGCCAATCAGGCGCTGGACCGGATTATCAACTTTTTCCCGGAAGAGCGCCGTCAGCAGCTCTTGATGGATTTATCTTTAAATCTTCGCTCGTTTGTTTCTCAGCGGCTGATTCCGCATCGCACTGGTAAAGGCCGGGTGGCGGCTGTGGAAGTGATGCTGAATAGCCCTTTGATCTCTGAATTGATTTTTAAAGGTGAAGTGCACGAAATCAAAGAAATCATGAAGAAATCGCGTGAGCTGGGAATGCAGACATTCGATCAGGCATTGTTTGATCATTATGAAGCAGGAAAAATCACTTACGAAGATGCTTTGCGCAATGCCGATTCAGTTAATGATTTACGATTGAGCATTAAGCTGCAAGGTTCAGAAGCGAAGCATACGGATATTCTTTCTGGTCTTGATCATCTTGATATCGTTTAAATGTGCTTATGCGACTGATTCGGTTTTTAATAGGTTTAAGCTTTGTTGTACAGCCATTGCAGGCTGCTGTATTGGGGGATATCCAAGTTCGGTCTGCACTGGGTGAGCGCTTTAATGCCCGAATTAATGTTATTGCTAATGAAAATGAAGAGTTAAATCAGCAGTGCTTTCGTCTTGTTTCTATTGTCGATGGTGGCTCTGCTCATTTAAATGCACGTTTATCTTTTGAATCGAATGAAGATGGTGGTCTGCTTAGCTTGCGTGGTGATGAGCCTTTGCAAGAGCCGCTGCTGCATTTCTCGATTCGTCTGCGTTGCCCTAGCGAAAAAAGCCCTGTTTTTCAGCGTGATTACAATGTGCTGCTTGATCCGCGTGAATACCGCGCCAAGCAGGGCGGAGGAGATTTTGCCTTAGCCGCGCCTGCTGCCCGTCGCAATCTGCCCGCTTTTTCTGGCGTTTGGCAAAGTCAGGAGGGAGACTCTGTAGAACGGATTGCACGGGCTTATTTTCCGCAGGATAGGGCTAGCCGCGCACGGATGGTGGATGAAATTTACCGGCTTAATGCCGATTTAGCGCAAAACACACATGCTCGCTTACCGCTTAATACCGAGGTGAGGCTACCTGATCGCAAAAGTTTACTGCCTGCTGCAGCCAATATGCAGAATAGGGTAGAGCCTGTGCAGGCACAAACGAGCGGTGGGCCAGATGCTTTGCAAATTGCCCCCGTGCCTCTGCCGAGAGTTGAGCAAGGCGGCTTTCATTTGCGCTTATCCGAGCCTGTTTTGGCTTTCCGGCAAAAAGCCCAATTAAGCCCGGAAGATAGTTTACGGGCGCGTGAGCGTTTGCAACTACTGGAAAGTGACGATCAAGCCGCGCAGCTTTTGCAATTTAAATATCAAATTAGCCAGCTAGAGAAGCAACTCACTGCCATGCAGGCAGAGCGTTCTTCTCAGGGGCTTTCTTTAGAGTCAGCGCCTGCTTTGGCCGGGCTTAATCGCTTACCGAGTGCATGGTGGTTATTACTTTTGCTGCTGTTGCCACTATTTTACTTGGTGCGCCGGCAAGGGCATATTGCGAAGGAAGTGCAATATGCTTTCCCTTTGGGGCAAAGCACCTTTGCGCCTAGCACCGCACCCTTGGGCGAGCGATTACGCGAAGCCGTGCCGGATCGGCAGCAGGTTATGGGCGTGGTGAATAATTTTTCTCAGGCGGCGTCCGATTGGAGCCGTGATGATGTGGATGTAGTGCAGCCTAAAAATGTTTCTGAAGAAGCGCAGATGCTGCTTGATCATGGATTAATCACTCAGGCGATTAATCTGTTAAAGAGCGAAATTGAGCAATACCCTAGCGGCTTGGCTTTATGGATGAAGCTGTTTGAAGTGTATGTTAGCCAGGGAATGCGTCAGGAATTTCAAAATCGGGCTGTTGGCTTTCGCTTACAATTTTCTAGTGATGGTCTATGGCAGCAAGTGCAGAATATGGGCAGAGATTTAGACCCGGATAATCCACTTTATTTATCTTTAGATGAAAACACAACGCCCTTGATGTTCCCCGATGATGCGATCAGCTTCTCGCCGCCAGATAGCAAAATGGAACATGTCGATTTTGCGACGGGTGAAATTCTGCAGGTTAAAGCAGATCCCTGGAATCTAGAGCCGGATCCGATTGAGCACGCTGTGCAAGCCGAGCGGAGCGAATTAGCGCAGGTAGAAAATAGTTTTCCGGAAATACCCGGTCTGGATCTGGCTCATTTTCTGAGCGACGATCCCGCTTTGCAGCAGGTGGTGCAGCATTTAGAGCAGCAAGATATTCATAGTGCCTGCCAAGCCTTAGAGCAATTGCTTTATCGCGGCAGCATGGAGCAGCGCCAAACGGCGATCAAGTGGCTGGATATTTTGATTCCATTGCAGATGTAATGGCCAAAAAAGAAGCCAGCGCGATGCTGGCTTCTTTATCGGGCATTCACAAATTAAACAGTTTTATGCGCCGCTAAAGTTTTAGCCAAATACTGCCCAGTATGGCTGGTCGTGCAGGCCGCTAGTTCTTCTGGTGTGCCGCTCATTAAGATACGACCACCACCCGCGCCGCCTTCCGGCCCCAGATCAATCACCCAGTCTGCCGTTTTCACTACATCCAGATTGTGCTCGATCACCACCACGGTATTGCCGTGCTCGCGCAGGCGATGCAATACCGCCAGCAGCTGGTCGATATCATGGAAATGCAAACCTGTGGTTGGCTCATCCAGGATATAAAGGGTGCGGCCGGTATCGCGTTTGGATAGCTCCAGCGCCAGCTTCACGCGTTGTGCTTCACCGCCAGACAGTGTGGTGGCGCTTTGGCCTAAGCGGATGTAATCCAGCCCCACATCAGTCAGCGTTTTAAGCTTACGCGCCACCGTCGGCACGGCCTCAAAAAATGCCAGCGCTTGCTCGACGGTCATCCCCAACACTTCGGTGATGTTTTTACCTTTGTACTGCACTTCCAGCGTTTCGCGGTTGTAGCGCTTGCCGTGGCAAACATCGCAAGGCACATAGACATCGGGCAGAAAGTGCATCTCTACCTTAAGAACACCGTCACCTTGGCAAGCTTCGCAGCGGCCACCTTTCACATTAAAGCTAAAACGCCCAGGCCCGTAACCGCGTTCGCGGCTGGTTGGCACGCCGGCAAACAGCTCACGAATCGGCGTAAACATGCCGGTATAGGTGGCAGGGTTAGAGCGCGGGGTGCGGCCAATTGGCGATTGATCGACGTTAATCACTTTATCAAAGTGATCCAGCCCGGTGATGCTTTCAAACGGAGCTGGCTCGCCTGATGCGCCGTTGAGTTCTTTCGCAGCGATGGTATACAGCGTGTCATTGATGAGGGTAGATTTACCCGAGCCTGATACGCCGGTAATGCAGACAAACAAGCCAACCGGCAGCCTCAGCTCAACGTGCTTCAGGTTATTACCCGTTGCGCCTTTCAGCGATAGCCATTTTTCTGGATCAGGCTGGCGGCGTACTTCTGGAATAGCGATTCGCCGCGCGCCAGATAAAAACTGCCCGGTGATTGAGCGTGGCTCATTCATGATGTCTTCGGGTGTACCCGCAGCCACCACTTCACCGCCATGCACACCCGCGCCCGGCCCCATATCCACCAGATAATCGGCCATGCGGATGGCGTCTTCATCGTGCTCAACCACGATCACGGTGTTGTCTAGGTCGCGCAGATGGCGCAGCGTGCCTAGCAGGCGATCATTATCGCGTTGATGCAGGCCAATCGATGGCTCATCTAACACATACATCACGCCGGTTAAGCCTGAGCCAATTTGGCTAGCAAGGCGAATTCGCTGTGCCTCACCACCCGATAGGGTATCGGCGCTGCGATCTAGGCTCAGGTAATCCAAGCCAACGTTAACCAAAAAGCCGAGGCGCTCGCGAATTTCTTTAACGATTTTTTCTGCGATCTGGGCTTTTGCGCCAGTCAGCGTTAAGCCCGCAAAATAGCCTGCAGTATCTTTCAATGCCATACGGCTGACTTCGTGCAGATTACATTCACCAACGCGCACATTACGTGCCTCAATGCGCAATCTTGCGCCGCCGCAATGCGGGCAGGGCTGGTTGTTTTGGTATTTGGCTAATTCTTCACGCACGGCCATCGAATCGGTTTCGACATAACGACGTTCTAAGTTGGGGATAATCCCTTCAAAGGCGTGCGAGCGAGAAACCTTATTGCCGCGCTCGTTCATATAGGTGAAAGCAATCTCTTCGGTACCCGAGCCATGCAACACGGCTTGCTGTACTTCTTCTGTCAGCCCAGTCCATGCCTCGCTGACATCAAAGCCATAGTGCTCAGCAATGCTGGTCAGCATTTGGAAGTAAAACTGATTACGCTTATCCCAGCCCTTAATCGCACCCGCCGCCAAGCTTAAATCAGGGTGAGCCACAACACGCTTAGGATCAAAGAAAGTGATCTGGCCTAAGCCTTCGCACTTAGGGCAAGCGCCCATGGGATTATTAAACGAGAACAGGCGAGGCTCCAGCTCTGGCAGGCTGTAGCTACAAATCGGACAGGCAAACTTGGCCGAGAACCAATGCTCTTTACCGCTATCCATTTCCAGCGCAATGGCGCGGCCTTCGGCGTGGCGCAGGGCGGTTTCAAAGGACTCGGCGAGGCGCTGCTTCACGTCTTCCCGCACTTTTAACCGATCAACCACTACTTCGATGGTGTGTTTTTTGTTTTTATCTAGCTTAGGCGTTTCATCCAGCTCGTAGATTTCGCCATCGACGCGAACGCGCACAAAGCCTTGCGCGCGCAGCTCGTCAAATAGATCGACGTTCTCGCCTTTTTTGCCGACCACGATCGGTGCCAGCACCATTAACTTGGTTTCTTCTGGCAGCGCTAAAACGTGATCAACCATCTGGCTAACGGTTTGTGATTGCAAAGGCTGCTTATGCTCGGGGCAAAATGGCGTGCCGACGCGGGCAAATAAAAGACGCAGATAATCGTGGATTTCCGTTACCGTGCCAACGGTGGAACGCGGATTATGGCTGGTGGCTTTTTGCTCGATAGAGATCGCTGGGCTGAGGCCCTCGATCAGATCGACATCGGGTTTTTCCATCAATTGTAAAAATTGCCGCGCATAAGCGGATAGCGATTCCACATAGCGACGCTGGCCCTCGGCATACAAGGTATCAAACGCCAGAGACGATTTGCCTGAGCCGGAAAGCCCCGTAATCACAACTAAACTGCCGCGTGGCAGGTCGAGATTAACGTTTTTTAAATTGTGCGTGCGAGCGCCGCGAATGCGAATTTGCGGGGCTTCGGATGATTCGATACGACGGTACGACATAAAGGCCGGTATCTGCAGTAAAGAGGAATCGGATAATATACCGGACTTTCCTGTCGAAAGTGTGTTGGAAGCATTTACTTGACCATTACATTTGTAACTCAATATGTTGGGCGGGCATGGTTTTTATGCCCACGCAGGTCGATACAGATGAACGCGTGCGCACAAAGCGTGTCCATCTTAAGATGTCATTCAACACACCAGACACCACTTCAAATTGCTGCCATGACTCCTATAGAACTGCGTGCCTCGCTCGGCTTGGCCGGGCTTTATGCCCTGCGTATGCTGGGAATGTTTCTCATTCTGCCTGTGTTCGCTGTTTACGCAGGCAAACTACCCGGCGGAGATAATCATACGATGGTCGGGCTGGCGTTTGGCGCTTACGGCCTGACGCAAGCCTTGTTGCAACTGCCTTTTGGCATGTGGTCGGATCGGGTGGGGCGCAAAAAAGTCATCTATATTGGCCTCGCCCTGTTTGCGGTGGGCAGCGTGATGTGCGCTATGGCCGATCATGTGGCGTGGCTGATTGTGGGGCGTGCCGTGCAGGGGGCAGGGGCGATTTCGGCGGCGATTACCGCACTGCTGGCTGATTTAACCCGCGAAGAAAACCGCACCAAGGCGATGGCGATGATCGGTGGCAGTATTGCCAGCACCTTTGCAATTTCTTTGGTGGCTGCGCCTACTTTGGCCGCATGGATTGGTTTACCCGGCATCTTTTTGCTGACTGCCGTACTGGCGATTGCCGCCATCATTGGCGTGCGGCAAATTATTCCGGACCCGATTATTTCGCGTTTTCACTCTGATGCCGAAATCAGTACCACGCGTTTGCCCGCCGTATTGCGCCACCCGCAGCTATTACGCATGAACTATGGTGTATTTGCCCTGCATGCGGCGCAAATGGCCATGTTTACCGTGATGCCGCTACTGTTGACCAAGCTAGGTGGAATTAGCTTGGAGCATCATTGGTGGGTGTATTTACCTGTGGTGCTGGTCAGCTTTGTACTGATGGTGCCGGCGGTGATTTATGGTGAAAAAAAACAACACTTAAAAGAAGTGTTTATTTTTGCGATCGGCCTAATGCTGCTCGCCCAGCTGGGCATGGCGCTGTATATGCCTAATCTGACCATGATTGTGGTGTGGTTGTCGGTGTACTTTATTGCTTTTAATATTTTGGAAGCGACGCAGCCCAGCCTGATTTCTAAAATTGCCCCAAGCGATGCCAAGGGCACGGCGATGGGGGTGTACAACACTTGCCAGTCACTGAGTATGTTCCTTGGCTCGGCGATTGCGGGCTGGCTGTATCAGCAGCACGGCAGCGTAACGGCGATTTTCTTGCTTTGCGCTGCACTGATGGTGATCTGGTTATTTTTTGCCGCAGGCATGCAGCCGCCGCTGCCGGTTAAAACACAAATGTTCCGCATCGGTGATAATTGGGCAGGCGATGGGCAGGCACTGTCTGTTAAACTTGTGGCTATTAACGGCGTAAAAGAAGCCGTTGTGTTAATTGACGAACGCGTGGCCTTGCTGAAAGTCCTGCAAACAGGCTGGGACGAAGCCGCGGCGCGGCAACTTATTGAAGAGACGGCTGGTTTGACTACCCCGTCTGCCCCGTAAAAGATTAAAAAAGAGATAAACAAATGGCTTCATTGAATAAAGTAATTTTGATCGGCAATTTGGGTAAAGACCCTGAAAATCGCTTTCTGCCATCGGGCGGCGCAGTGTGTAACTTCAGCATCGCCACCACCGAAAGCTGGAAAGACAAAGCCACCGGTCAAAAGCAGGAAAAAACCGAATGGCACAATATCACCATGTACAACCGCCTAGCCGAAATCGCCGCGCAGTACCTGAAGAAAGGCTCATCGGTTTACATCGAAGGCCGTCTGCAAACGCGTAAATGGCAAGACAAAACCACCGGCCAAGATCGCTACACCACCGAAATCATCGCCGACCAGATGCAAATGCTGGGCGGCCGTGCCGGCGGCAACAGCGCACCAGCAGACAGCGGCTTTGACGATGGCGGCTACAACCAGCAGCAAAGTGGTGGCTATCAGCAACAACAAGCCGCTCCAGCACCAGCCCGCCGCCCAGCACCTGCTCCAGCTGCCGCAGCACCGAAGAGCTTTGATGATTTTGAGGATGATATTCCGTTTTGAGGTTTACCTCAGGGTGATTTTGTAAAGCCACACCAAGAAAGCCTAGCGTTTGCTAGGCTTTCTTATTTCTCTCGTGAAGTTTGTTTGTAAATATTTTCTTGTCTTTTATTGGGAATGCAATACGTTGAAATAGTATAAATTTGCTGCGTGGAATGATTTTGCTCTGCGTCCGTTCTTTTTTGATTACTTGGGCACTAATTTGTAATTGCTAATTTCGAAATCTTTCATTGTCATACCCAACAAAATGGCGTAGGCATCAACATGCTGATAACGGGCTTGTTCAGCATAGTTAGTTAGCTCGTCATTGATTACCCCAGACAATATTTGTTCAGGTAATAGTTGGGTGTAGCCGTTTATTCTCGCAGCGGCGAGTGCCAGTTTGAAGGAGTTTTCCAATTCCTTTGGGAAACTTGCAGTTGGATAATATAGCTGATGAAGTTGTTCTAAGCTATTGGCTGACCATGCGTGCGGGACGATATCGAGTGAATTGTGTAAGCGAAGCAGGCGATTGCCTAGCTTCTGATGGGAATACTCAGCAAAAGCACAATTACCTGCCGTGGGGCCAGCGGAAGCTTGTATGGAAAGACTAATGCTGTCATTTAATTTGCTCGCCAAGTACAAGCCCAAGCTGGCTGATAACGCTCCGCCTAAACTATGGCCAACGACGGTTAAATCGATCCTTTTTTTGCTGGTGGCGATTATTTCTTGCAAATAAGTAAGTAAATCTGTGCCCGCGCCAGCCAGCCCCTTGCTCACATATAAATTTAATAGCACGGACATGCCAACATCCGTACCTTTGGAAATTCTTGCCTGGGCGGGCGCTAAAGGATCATATTTTGACCAAGGCACGGTTTTATTGACCCAAAGATCTTCAACGATCCAATCAAACAACGAGCAGGTATTCGTCGCCCTGACTACTACGCGATAATCGCTGTCATTATTTTTGCTTTTCACCACCATCATTAAATTGTCATCCACTAGGGAATGTTGATAGCGATACATGGCCGGGCCCCATACGATATCAAATTCCCCCTTAGTAGCTTGAGAGTTTTGTAAGGATGTTTCTATCTCATCATGTATTCTTTCAGGGGTGGGCTGATGGAGAATTTGACCCGCAGCGGCAATATACGATAAGGCTAAATTAAGTTGTTGATAGTTGAAATTCGTCATGTTGAACTCCTTGAATTAAGAATGAAAATCATTTTTCTTTAAGATTTTATGCAATGCCTTAGTGTCAATTGCATAAGAACTGGCATAAGCTGCGGCACCATTAGGAATGGTTTGTGGCGAAAAATTGTATGGGTTTGCTTCAGTGATTTGTGTATCTGCGCCTAGCGCATTGATAATGGTCAGGCTTCCCATTTGTTTCCGTCTTTAATGTACATGTGCAATGGTCTAAAAATTAGACAGCAGTCAAGTTGCCTCGCTGCCGTCTAATTCAAATTTACTTGTCTGAAAAATCGACTAGCAAACAGTCTTGTCACATGCGAGTATGCAAAGTGTTTTTGCCGTTCCTGATAATGCGCTGCATGCCGCTTGACAAAGGATGCAAGGGATACCAGATGCGGTGATACCTTGGTAAATGTTTGATACGCCAGCAGTACGCTCTACAGGTTTTGCTTGGATAGGCATTTTCATGATCATTTCCTTAAATTAAGCCTCTCCCGGGACGAAGGCTGATAATGCGCCCAGAAGGACGCAGATGAAGTCATATTCCCGCAATATAACTTTTTCATTTAAGAAGGCAGGAAGAACTGGCCTGCCCTTTAAATAAATTCATTATTTGTTGGTAGATTAGTTAACATCCCAATGGCGTATTTTGCCCACGGTGACAGGAATAACTTCGCTCACATCAATGGTAAAACGATAAACATGGCGAGCTTGTTCCAGACGTTTAGCCGGATTAAAAAAGGTGATTTTGACATCCCAGCAATCTGACCCCGGGCGACAAATAGGGCTACGTTCGACGTCGATGACATCTAATTTCATATCAGCCTGAATGGCATTGCTATAGACATCGGCCACTTGGAAGGCATTGGTGGCGGCATAATTCATGGCGCGGTCTTGTGGGGTAATGCCCAAATTACGTACTTCGTAATAGATGCGATCCAAGAAATTTCGGATGCCATCGGATTTTTTTTCATGTAGCAGCGCGTCTTTTTTATCCGTTGGCGCAGGCCCAATATTGGCGCTGATTAAGGCAGCGGTGGACCAACTGTACATGCCGCGTAAATCTGGGAATAAAACAGGTATTTCTTGCCCATTCATTAGTCGTGTTGAACCAGAAATTAATCCAGGGATTGAAACGCGATCGACGCTATTTGGGCTGAGTTGACTGGCCAGGAATTCTTGTAAACGATCATAGCTATGGTTTGCAAATGGGCCATATGGCTGAATTGCGTACACCACGGTTGCATCCATACAGAGGGTCCAAATCATATTTGAAGCAGCAGATGGATTGCTTTTTAAGTAAGTCAATAATTCATGAGGGTCATGGATGTTAATGCCTGATAACTGGGTAAAGGCATCGCGTTGAGATTCAGTCGCAAAATCGTAGCCAATTTGACCTAAGACATACGCATTGGCGGGAGGTGTTTTTCCTTTTTGACAGCCGCAATCCGATGCCACCACTTCACTAGCCTGTATTGCACTGGAAGCAGGTGAGTTAGATGCTGAGCTTGTTGTTGTGTATTCGGCAGATGAGGCACTGATATCAGTGGAATCGACAAATGCTGCTTGGGGAATAAGGATGCTGTCATTCATATTATTTCTCCTGTAGGTAGAGCAGTGAATTCCAAAAGGGGCGGTGAAGGCTGTTTTTTGGGATTTGGCGAGTTGCGGTTGATGGGAATTGTTTATGCTTGGTATGACTGGATGCAGAAAATCAATTGCTTCGGGTATGGGGAATCCTAATTCGACGATACCCACGTCGGATTTTGTTTGGTAAATAGTGTTTAGCCAGGTGTGTGCCTGTGTGATATTTAGCCGCCCAACTAATACCCGTTCACACTCTTTGGCATTTGTGTGGTGCGCATCACAAGGATCCGCGGTTTCAAGCAGGGCTGAACGGATACGTTGTGGGCTCGGCTCATGTCCTTGCTTGAGTTGCAGACTCAAAAGTAAGGCGGCAACACCACTGATGATCGGTGCTGCAAAACTGGTTCCACTAAGGCTGGTAATCATGCCGCCAGGTACTGCGCCCGGAATATCCACACCCAATGCGAGAATGCCATTTTTTTGATAGACATCGCCCCAGTTGCTAAAAGCAAGCGGCTCACCGTTGTTGTCCATTGCCCCGACAGCGAGTACCGACGCGATAGATGCCGGCACATGTAAACAGCGGCAACCGTCATTACCCGCCGCCGCAATGACTAAAATATCGCTATCGATGCACTGTTGGATCGCTTTTTCTAAGATGGGGCTGGCGATACCGCTGCTACTTAGCTCGCCGCCACTAATATTGATGATGTGTGCACCGAGTGAAATGGCCTGGTTAATTGCCCGAGCTAAATCAAGTTGGCTGCAAGTTCGATTGGCCGCGTGATCGGAAGAGTAAATGGGAATAATTATTCCGCGACAGTGGGGAGCAATGCCTTGCACATCACTGCCATGTTGTCCCCAAATAATGCTGGCTACCTGTGTCCCATGCTCTGAGGCTAAACCTTGTTTGGCGTGGCTGTAGCTTAGGGTATCTACTTGTTGTAGTTGTGCTCCGGTAAAGCAGGGATGATTCATGTCAACCGAACCATCTAGCACAGCAATGCAAATTTCAGAGCTACCAGTCGTTTCTGCCCATAAATTAACTAAGCCTGTTATTGATGAAATGTTGCCCATAACACCCTCATTGGAAATGTAGAGTTTTTCGACTTATTGCCATGACAAATCAAAATTGGATTAATGGAATCTCATTCTATGAAATCAGTTTTTGTGACTGTGATGGATAATTACAGAATGGAAACAGGTATCAGGAAATGGGGCCTGTTAATCCTGCCAAATAGCGCAAGCCTTTAATGCTGGGAAAAAAGCAGTAGATGCCGAGGCGAGTAGTGATGCAGCGTGAGAAACCGGTGAAGGTGACATTGTCCGGTTTTTGGTTAGTCTTGATTGGTAAGGTAAATGAGCTTTCGGCAGGGTCATTCACCCCTAAAAATACATCCTGCCCACTAATGTTATAGAGGGCATTTCCTGCACCTTTTACTTCTGCCGATTTAACAAATGAGGACTGATCGTTCCACTGGCTGGTGATAAATTCAAACTGATTTTCAATACTCGCATTGATAAAATAGCCGACCAAACCGCGAGGGCGAGTGTCCGGTTGCGCTGGGTCATATTCCGGTCCGTATGGCATGGCGCGCCTTACAATACGATGAGATTCGACATCGTCGCCGATTACCTTTTCATTACGTGGATTATTGCGTCTGATATGCGAACCGATCGGGCACTTTAAGCCCAGGGTATCGTCACTTGAGCTATCCGGAATAACGTAAGTGAAGTCATTCAATTCGCTGTTATGAAGTACCGTTCCTGCTTCATCCGGTGCCAGTACCAGCGGATTACCGTTACGCCAGCGCCCGCAAATTTTTGCCGCGATCTTTTCACGGTCTAACTTTGCCTTGTTTGATAGCTCGGTCAATAATGCCTCAAAACCTGCAACATCTTGTTCAAGAATACGGAACGCCGCAAAACTGCTGTTTAACGCTAATTCAGGCGGGGCAGTTTTGGTATAATAGCCTCCCAGCGCATTTTGATAGCCAAGCAAAAGTTCACCGGTAGCAACGACTGGTTGTTGATCGGGCATAGGGTATTTTCTCTGGGGAGCGCCTTCAATCGTTGGCTGAGCGATGCAGTCGCGGTAGCCAAAATGCACCTTGTTGTCCGGTAGTGCAGTGGCGTCGTGTACGTATAACTCATTCATGCAGCCGGCAAAGGCAGCACGCAATTGTGCTGACACCGATTCCAACACGGATAAAGAATCCGTCACCCACAAACTCAATACAATATGAATCGACGCCTGTTTATCCAAACCGATAATCCAGTGCTCCGGCGCGCTACTGCCGATATCGCCCACATTTTTTGCAACATCGCAATGTGCTGCACCACGCTTAAAAGATGGTCCGATAGCGGATCCAAAACTAGCCAATTGCGCTGGTTTTAGTCCAATGCTGGCTAAACCGGTATAGGTAAAACTCAGATTAAAAAAGTATGGTGGCTTGGGATATTGTTGCTCCGCTGTGCTTATTTTGGGTAAGCCATCACGACCGTCAACGAGCATGCCGATTAACTGAGCGGCTTCTTTTGCATTAGTGATACTTAAAATAAAGTGACGGGCGAAATTCACTCTGTAACCACGCAAGAGAGTTCCCTGAACGTCACTGAAGTCAATCTTAGACGCAACCATGTCATATCACCTTAATCTGTCGTTGATGAAAACGTCTGTAAAAATACAGACGTTTAGTCAATTAATATTCTGTCGATGAACAACTAAGGAGATGAGAATTTGGCCAGAATTTCTTGCACTGTCTGCGGGTAGGCTGCGTCTAAATTTTGATTGGGATCATGCTGTGAGGCATCGACTGTGCTGAGATAGGCTAAAAATTCTGGCACATTTTCTCGCACTGGTATGAGTGCATCGCCTCCAATCGCATATTTCAGCATGGAGTCAAAAGCATCGCCAAGGTTCTTTGCAAAAGCCTGTATATACGGTTTGAAATCACCATCGTATTCAGTAATCACGCCAAGAACGAGCGTATCTGATGTCAGGGTTTTTTTAAGGTCAGGCAAGAGGTTGGGTTGTGACCGGTCCAGTAATAAAAAACGAGCAAAATGGACTGTGCCGATTTCTTTCAGGGCACTATTCACTTGGTCCTGATTCGCTTTCAACGTGCCGATAATGCTTTCTGGGCTAGTGCCAGGTTTCAGTGGCATTAGCAGTGTGAGGGGATTGATCATGAGTATTCTCCGTGTAGGTCCATGGCAATAAATATGCTCAGTCGATGCTCGCTTTTAAAGAAATCAACCTAGATTGGTAGGTCTATTTGATCAAAAGCGGGACTGGCCAAAACACTATAATCATTGCGTCGAACAGTATCGAATACACGTGATTACACGTAATTACACGGCATTACAGATGGAGCTAATGTTGCAATCAATACATTGATGAGAGTTTATTTCGTTGTATTTTGAATAAAGATATTGCTATATTGAAATTTATTTCCATCAATCATGTTAAGGTATTAGTCAGCAAAAGGTAATCTTGCCTGTCAAAAAATCGGCACTTGCGTTAGGAAGAATTTTGATTTTTCATTCTTATTCAGAATTTTCATGATTAATTACCCGGATTCGCCAGATCGCCAGCCCAATGCTGCCCCGTATATCAATGACTATCAGTTGCTCCATATCTTAGGTGAGGGGGGGAGTGGTACGGTATTTAAGGCTGTACAAAAACGAACCGGACAAACTGTCGCGCTCAAGTTATTACATGCCGAAGAATGTGGTGACCACATTAAGTCAGAGCGTCTGGAAGCCCGCTTTGAACGGGAAACGCAATTGAGTGCGCAGTTGCATCATCCCCATATCGTTCGTTTGCTCGACAAAGGGCGCACCGATACGCAACAACACTACGCAGTGTTTGAATATGTACCAGGTGAAACGCTGAAAGAGTTACTGATCCGCAAGGGCTCTTTATCGCCACTGGAAGCAGGGGATTTGATGGGTCAGGTGCTGGATGCTCTGGTATGCGCCCATGCAGAGGGCATTGTTCACCGCGATTTGAAGCCGCAAAATATCATGATCACCGGGACGGGTACACGCTTGCACGTGAAAATACTGGATTTCGGTATCGCTGCGTTGATTTCGGAGCGACGCAAGATGGATTACCGCAACCTGACCATGACGGCAGAAATGATGTGCTCGCCATCCTATAGCGCACCGGAACATTTGCGTGGCGAGCCGCCTACGGTCAAGGTTGATCTGTATGCCTGGGGTCTGTTGTTTATTGAATGCCTGACCGGTCGCCCGGCAATTGAAGGCAGTACGCTGGCTGATATTTTTCATCAACAACTGAGTAACAGTGAAGTGCCGCTGCCACCAGCGCTCTTGGTACATCCATTAGCCAGTTTATTACGACGCGTGTTACGTAAAAATCCGCAGGAGCGTGCTGAAAATGCCGCCGCTTTGTATCACGATTTTCAGAAAATTAATCTGGCGAATATCGTGGGCGATTTAAGCTCACATCGGCATCGTTCTACCTTAAATGACGGCACTCAACTAGAGCCCAAGCCGGATATGGCCAGCACTCAGCCCTATGCCCCAGTGGGACTCGTTTATCAGCAGCAACTTAGCGTGTTTAGTTGCACATTGAATGTATTGGCGCTAGATGGGGCTGAAACTGATATAGAGACGCTGGAAGCGATTCAGCGCGATCAGTTAAGTAGTTGCACTGATATGGCGATCCGTTACGGCGGGTATTTAGCTGGCGCACTCGGCAATAATCTGCTGTTTTATTTCGGCTATCCGCATAGTGCCGAAGATGATGCGCGGCGTTGCGCCCGTACCGCGCTGGAACTCAGCAGCCAAGTAAGACGCCGCAATGGCTTGTTATCTGCGCAAGGGTTCCAGATCGACTTACGCATCGCTATCCATACTGGCATGGTGCATATTTTACCCGGGTATTTACCAACTGGTCTGACGCCGACTACCGCCATGCAGCTTGAGCGGCAGGCAGAGCCCGGCATGGTGCTAGCCAGTGCCACATCGCGTCAAATCCTGGCGCAGTATGTGGAGTTTGCCGATACCGGCAAGCGGATAGAAAAAAATGATGGCAAGCTCTTGCCCTATTTTTCGATGCTGGGCGAATATCAGGCCGAGGCGGTGTTTTTAATGCGCAGCGAGCATAGCATGGTCGGGCGTGAGACTGAACTTAGCCAGCTTAGGCAAATTTGGCTAGAAGCGCAGCACGGTCAGGGGCAAGCCTTGTTATTGCAAGGCGAAGCGGGTATCGGTAAATCGCGCCTGATATATGAGGTTTGCGCAGAAGCGCGCCAGCAGGGAGCCGTAGTGATGGAAGTGCGCTGCCTGCTTGAATATCAAAACAGTGCCTTGCATCCGATACTGTCTATGCTCAAAAAGCATTTGGCCTTACAGGATAATAACCCGCAAGAGGCGGTAACTCGTTTGCAGCAGGCTCTGGTGCGCGTTGGTGCCAAGGTCGAATGGGTCTTGCCGATTCTCTGTTCATGGCTGACTTTGCCGCTTCCGGATCAATTTCCGGCCTACCCGTTTTCAGCAGAGCGGCAAAAGAAGTTGTTGCTTGATGCGCTACAAGCTCTCATTTTGCAATTTGCCTGTCAGCAGCCAGTATTGCTGCTGGTGGAGGATATGCACTGGATAGATAGAACCAGTCAGGAGTTACTGAGCCAGATGCTGAGAGCACAGGAGCAGTCAGCCAAGCTGTCCGTATTGCTATTGATGTGTATGCGCCCCGGTTTTAGCAAGCCATGGCCCGAGGTGGCAGAAATCGTACTGGAACGGTTATCCGAATCTGCCACCGGGCAGTTAGTGCAAGCCCTGATCGGCGGGCATGTCATTGATCCGGCAGACCTGCGTCGCCTGTGCCAGCGCACTGATGGCATTCCTCTGTATGTTGAAGAACTTACCCGGATGTTGCTGGACAATCAATTTTTAGTAGAGCGGCAAGGTGTGTATCGCTTGGATGCACGCTTTGATACTAGCGAAGCCAGCGGTATTCCGGTGACTTTGCGCGATTTACTCAGTGCTCGTTTGGCCTGTTTGGGGGCTGCCAAACAGGTGGCTCAGGTAGCTGCGGCCATCGGTCGTGAATTTGATTACGCGCTTTTGCTTGAGGTGGCGTTAATTGATGAAGGAACCCTGCAAATAGATCTGGAGCAATTATTGTCCGCCGACCTGATTTACCGCCAGCGCCGGGTGCAGGGCGACAGTTATATTTTCCGACATGCCTTGATCCGCGACGCAGCTTACGATGCCATGCCAATAAAAATACGTGAACAGACCCATGCCCGTATTGCATGGCATATGGAGCATGCCGGTGCCGCCGAAATTGAGCGCAATCTGGCACCATTGGCACAGCATTTTGCTTATGCGCTTGAATATACTCATGCGGTTAGTTATGGAACCAGAGCAGCACAGATTTTTTTGCAACGCGCTTTAGCGGCGGATGCGATTCGGCAATGTGAATTGGTGCTAGCCTGGACAAGCAAACTGGCCGAGCCTGAGCCTGTCCCGCGTGCGGCACAACTGCGCATCAGCCGTGTGTTGACCACCGCGTTAATGTCTAATTTCGGCTGGGCGGATGAGCAGGTAAAGCAGCAAGCCGAATATGAATTGCGTTTAATCGATGGTAGCGGTGATGCGCAGCAGGTATTCCCTTCTTTATGGGGGATCACGTTTTACCATCACACGGCCGGACATCGCGCGATGGTTCGTTCCCTGATCGGGCGGTTATTTACCTTGGCAACGCAATCGAACGACAAAGGCTTGCTGGCGGTGTGCAATACGTTGCATGGCTTTGCTCTTTGGATCGACGGCCAGTACCTGCAAGCACGTGTGCCTTTGATGCAGGCATTGCAGGATTACGATGCGCTCGCTCATGCAGAGCACGTCGATCATTTTGGAATAGACACCCAGATCATGGCGATGGCGGTGTTATGTAACGTTAACTGGTTTGTGGAACTGGACGATACGGTGTCTTTTGAACTGGCGCACAAGATGGTGACGTATGCACGTGTGCGCAACCATATTCCCTCGCTTGGCATTGCATTGATGTTTCAGGCGCTGAACTATCAATATGCCAACGAGGTAGGGAAGACCCTAGAGGTGTCGAATGAATTGTTGGAGTTGTCGCGACAATACAGCTTGCCGACATTAGAAGGGTTCATTTCTATTTTATATGCCTGGTGTACATCTGATTTGGCCATGGCCGATCAGGTATTGCTTGTCTTGCGTGAACGCGGCTATATGCTGGGCCTGACGCACTATGCTTCTTTAGCTGCCGAGATACAAGCGCGAGAGGGCAATTATGCAGGCGCGTTTGAACGGATACAGGCATGTCTGGCACTTGCCGAGCAAACAGGTGAGGCGTACTACAACCCGGAACTATTGATACGGCGTGCGATATATCGCGCTAAAACTTCCTTTTTTGATGCACAACAAAGCCGTGATGATTTGCTGGCGGCAATTGAGCTAGCTCAGTATTCCGGTATGCAGCGATGCGTACAAAGCGCGAGCGCACAACTCCGTTTTTTTTCATAGTAATTTTTGTTTTACCCATGCCCGATGTATACGTTTTTTTGATTCGCTTACAGTTAAGGATTGAGAATGGAAAATCAAAGTGGCAGTAAAAATAGTACCAATAGCCCGGTGCCGGCCGACTATATCGGCGACGTACAGTATTCGCGCTTATATGCGCTGGCGTATCTGGATCAGCAATTGAGAGAATCCAAATTGCATGGGAATGCCTATAAGCAGTACATGAGCGAGCAAATACCGCTTATATGTAATTCAAGTGGCAAAAATATTCTGGATGGCCTGGCCCAAATGATGGGAGGACAGGATATCTGGACAAGTTTCCAAGACAGTATTCCTAATTCAGAGCAGTTCTTACGTGTGTACCTTGAACACACGCGCTATTTACTGCCTCACCAGCCGTTTAAAGATGCGATGGAAGAAAACCCATTTTGGGCGGCGACCAACAGCATTGCTTATATCTATCTCCTTAGCCGCTTTATTCAAAAGACCAAAGATGAGGCAGTGAACGGCCATTTTGTAGAGGCGTTGTTTCATACAGCCATTCAACCGGATGCGGAGGCGGTAAAGATAATCCTGCTGAATATGCTGTTTGTGAAGCCGGTTCAAATTGACCCGGTTCCCAGCGTTTTAGATGGTTACAGTTTCAGTACGCTGGAAGATATCGTAAGTAATCCTGTCTGCAAGGCGATCACGCTGCCTTCCAATGCAACTTGTTGCTAAAACTAAATTTGAGGGTGTGAAAATGAACGAAGAAGCTATTCCAGCCGCTCCTGCCTATCTAGATGCCCATAACTGGGCCAAGTTATGTACTTACCTCTGGATGCGCCCCATTTTTGCCGACCAGTTTGAGCGAGACCCCGTTAAGGCGATACTTGCTGCGCAGGGTGATGCGAAGAACCCAATTGAGCTCGACTATGTTTTTGATCTGAATGATCCTGCGCGACGTACCAAGCTCTTGAAGATTCCTGATAATCCCGGTTATGCAAGCAGTGATTTGTATGACGCCATTTTTGGCTTGCTGACGATCGTTCCCATGACAAGCTGGAACGTTCATGGCGTCACTGATAACACAGCCAACGCCACCAGTTCTTCCTAACCATGCAAGATTATTGCCGTTTGAAAAGTAACGTTAGCTACCAGGTAGTTGACGTTGCCAATGTGTATGTGATCAGCGAAACAGCATCGTTTCATTTGCGCGGCAGAGCTTTTCCAGAGATCTTGCCGCGTTTGCGGAACGGCATTTTTTTAGAGCCCCTATTGCTTGATCCCCCGGCCGGGATGAGCGTCGTTGAGCTGATGTATGCCATGGAGTGTTTGAGCCAGCAGCACTTGATCAATCACTTTCCCGCCAATGATATGGGTGAATCAGGTCATGCTGAAAGTGCGGATGCGGTATTTTGGGATAGCTTAGGTCATGACTCTGCTGTGATGATGACGCGCTTGCAGCAAACAAAAATAGCCGTTCTGGATTTAACCGGCAGCACCGCGCAGAGCGCCTTAACGGGCTTACTCGCTAAACATGCCATACAAGTACAGGCGCAGGTTGACGCCACTACCCGACTTCAGGTGGTGATCGTGGATGATTATCTCCATCCCGAACTGGCTGCGATTAATCAGTTGAATCACCAGCGAAAATTACCTTGGTTGCTTGCCAAACCGGCTGGCCAATTAATGTGGATCGGGCCGCTGCACTTGCCCGGAGCAACAGCGTGCTGGCAGTGCCTGCAACATCGCCTGCAATATCGACGCAAGCTCAGCGATTATTTACGCAGGCATCAAAGTGCCCATGTCAGCGTAGCAGCTCGTAGTGCGGCTTTTTCTTCTGCGACTGATTTGGCCTATGCCTGTATTAGCGCTGAAATTACTAAATTTGCTGCCTTGCAGGGGGTGCCCAATGATTTCGTTCAATTGCCCAGTATTGATCATGTTATCACTCTCCATGCCTTAACTTATCAACGTGAGCAACACGCAGTGATCCGGCGGCCGCAATGCCCCTGCTGCGGTAATCCCAGGCTGATTGCAGAGCAGCAGTTACGCCCGCTGATTCTGGATTTTGCTGTTCCGGTACAAAGCCGGGATGGCGGTCTGAGGCAAAAGAGCGCGCAACAAGTGAAAGATGCGTTACAGCGCCACATCAGTCCCATCACCGGAATCATCGGCGTAACGAATACGATCAAGCTGGCTGGCGACGTGCAGGGAGTCACTATCTCGGTGGCGGCAGAGCATAATTTCTCTTTAATCGATAACGACTCTTCGTTTTTACAAGAGCGAATTCGCAGTTGTTCCGGAGGCAAGGGAAGTACCTTGATTCAGGCGCAGGCGAGTGCCTTGTGTGAATCGATAGAGCGTTTCAGCGGCATGTACCAAGGCGATGAGAAACGGATCGCGGGCACCATGGCAGAATTGCCGAATGCCATACACCCGAATGATTGTTTACTGTTTAGTGAGGCGCAATACCAGCATCGAGCATTGATTAATGCCGCAGGTTCCCGTATCGCCTGGGTGCCGGAGCCGTTTGATCCAACGGCCAAAGTGGATTGGACGCCATTCTGGTCGCTTACTCATCAAGCATTTTATTATTTGCCGACCTGTTACTGTTTTTATGGTTATGCACGGCAAGCTAATTGCTCGTTTGCGAAAGCCGATTCTAATGGTTGCGCGGCTGGCAGCAGTCTGGCTGAAGCGGTTTTGCAGGGGTTTCTTGAATTGGTTGAACGTGATGCGGCAGCTCTTTGGTGGTATCAGCGCAGCCGCAAACGCGGAGTGGATTGGCGCAGTTTTAATGAACCTTATTTGAGTGAGGTCCAGCAGTATTATGCGAGTTGCGGCAGAACCTTTTGGGTGCTGGACATTACCAGCGATTTGGGCATTCCTTGTTTTGTGGCGCTGTGCGCCAAGCCGGGCGCGGCTGCTGAAGAAATTACCTTCGCTTTTGGTGCGCATTTTGATGCAAAGATTGCCCTGCTGCGTGCTGTTACCGAACTCAATCAGATCATGCCTAACCTAGCGCAAGAAAAAAACACAACCCTGCAATCACTGGGGGTAGAGGCGTTACGGTGGTGGCAGGAAGTGCGATTGGAGGATCAGCCGTATCTCAATCCGAATGAAGAGGCAATGCTGCAATACCACTCCTACCCCAATGTGCAACAACTGACGCTGGAGGCGGCATTGGCAGCTTGTTTGGATATTACGCAAAAAAAATCATTGAATCTGCTGGTGCTGGATCAAACCCGACCAGACACAGGGTTGAGTGTGGTTAAGGTGGTGGTGCCTTCATTACGCCACTTTTGGCCACGGTTTGCGCCCGGGCGGCTTTATTCAGAGGCAACTGCTACCGAGGCTGCGCTGAATCCCTATCCCATTTTTATCTAAACCGATGCTCTTTACCAACACCCTGCAATCAGCGCAGCACGCTGTGATTAATACGCTCTTACTCAAGCGCGATCTTTTTCATTTTCTCGACCAACTCGCCTTAAATGCCGACAGCATGGTCTTCGTTCCCATGCTCAAGGGCGGTTTCTGGTTGTTACAAGATCCAGAATTGGTGAGACAGGTGCTGATAGCCGATGAAAAAATGATAGGCAAGCCCGAATTCTTATTGCAATCCAATCGTGGTAATTATGGCGATGGTTTAACTAGCCTCAGCGCTGAACAATGGCAAGCTCGAAGAACGGCAAGCGTTCGGGCCTATACTCCGGACGTGCTGGCGCGAATGGTGGCCAACACCCACACGGCGACCTTAAAAATGATGGCGCAACTACCGCAAAATGAGCCATTGGCATTACCGGACGAATTGTTGAAACTGGTCACGCGCATCGGTGCGCAATGGATTTTATCGACATGCGTGGAAGACGGCGCGAACGGCGCAGCCATACCGTGGGCAGAAGCAGCAGGGATTTGGCATGAGCTTGATCTGCCGGACGAAGCCAGCGCGTTAATGCCATCCAGACGCTTACGTGCTGGTGCAACGCCCGTCATGCGTACTATCATCCGGGAAAAATGGGGGGCTGAACCTAATTGCGGCCCCAGCGATTTTATCGGCAGTTTTTATGCCAGTTGTCAGGAGCAAGGTTTGCAGCTAAACGAACAGGAAGTGTTTGACGAAATAGTGCAATTACTCTTTGCCGCACACCATACCGTCACCACCACCTTGGTTAATTGCATCGCATTCTTGCATCGCTACCCAGAGATTAAAGAGCGTGTCGTTCAATGTGCTCAAGCCAATAGAAAATTGGCCAATGACAGTGCTGACACGACTAAGCATCAAAAATACACTGAGTATTTTATTAAAGAGGCGATGCGTTTTTGTATGCCAACTACGCTGTTATTCAGGCAGGTACGCTTACCCCTGCGTTTGGCTGATCACAGTTTGAGGCAGGATGATTTGATCGTGATCAGCCCTTATTTATTGCATCGTGATGCACGCTGGTTTTCTGAGCCGTTGCGCTTTAATCCAGAACGGTTTAGAGACAGCAACTATGGTTATGCCTATCTCCCGTTTGGTGCCGGGAAGCGTCGCTGCGTAGCGCATCGCTTAGCCTTAATGCAAATAAAGGGCATTATCGAAACGCTGGTACTCGGCTGCGAGTTGATCCCACTGAGCACAACCCCAGATAATTTGTTTTCAGTCAGCTATCCGGGGCCGGACTATAACGTGATGATAAAACCCGCATCGTATTGAGCAATTAAGGGGGTGGGGCATTGGATTACGCCAATGGCGATGGCGCAATGTGCGGGTTGAAATGGGCTTCAAGCTGCATCCCACGCATGATCCGAAACGGGGCGGCGCTAAACCGCACTTCACCTCGCCGACGTTCGATCACTTCTGGACAATGCTTATTCTCATGACATTCCCGCATAACCTGGCTGCGCGCCCTGAATAATTGGGTATTCAAATGCGTAGGCTCCAGCCCCAGCATCTTGGATAAATCGTCCACCGCAATCCAGCCTTGCGACAAGGCATCCATACCGCGTTGAGCATCTTCATAACGACGTCTGGCTAGGGTTAATAAACTGTAGTGATGGGTACGCTCACCCAAGTTAATCTGCGCCCCAGAAAAATCGATCGATAGATAAACATGCTCTTCATTTTGGCTAACCAGGAAGTCGAAATGAATGGGATGAACATGCTGGATAGCAGGGTTGAGGCGTACATCCGCAGTGAGTTCTATCGCTGCAGAAAACGAATATCTCCACGCCTGATCCGAGATTCGAACGACATCGCCGTCTTTTAAAGCATGGCACCCCGTTTCATCGTCCCACACCCACTGGCCATTAGCAGACAGATAAACCGATGCTTGTGCATGGGTTTCATCAGGGAGGAAGTGAAAGTTTTGTAAGACAATGGCAGTCTGCGTTTTATCCAAGGGCAGCAACATAGGGCAGGGCGGTTCGAGATCCATCACCTGCCAGCTCACATTCCCACCTAACCCAAACTGCAATTTCTGGCCGATAGCCAACGCTGTTTTGACATTGCCTTGCAAACGTTTTCCATCAATGAAGGTACCGTTGCGGCTATGGTCGGTAATATCCCAACACACTCCATTCCATGCAATAACAGTGTGAATCTGTGATGCATCGCTATTGCCTAAAACCGTATCTACTTTTGACGGGTTGCGACCAAAAATATGCAGTGTGCGTAGATAGAGAAGTTCATTCTCATTTCGTAATTGAGCCATTTTTTCTCAATTAAACTTACGTGGATTTGGTGTGAATCCTATGTGACCAATGTGCATTTTTACATCAATTTACGATACCTTGAGGAAATTTTTTCGTCAAGGAATTCAAAACATAATCCATTAAAGTTTGGACGTCGGACATCACGTACCTGTGGACAGACGAAAATGGTACTTCCCAACAAAAAGCTTGCTGACTTTCCAAAAGATCCGCAACTAGGATTTCGGCAAAGTCACCTGAACGGGGGGCAGGGCCGAAATCATCCGTCTTGTCCGGAAAAACCATATCCGTCAGTAGGCTGCTAAATATGGACACCTTCAATTGAGATAAAATCGTCCCCGGAGGTAAGTCATGGCCAGTCGTTACACCACTGCATTTCGTGCAGAAACCGTTAAATTAGTGCTCGAACAACACTTGAACGTGTCGCAAGCCGCCAAGCAACTAGCGATGCCCAAACTGAGCTGTCGTGAATGAAATGCAGGTGGCTATGCTTTCGATATCGATGATCAGTATCTGTCGATATATGCCACCCACGATGCGGGTGGCATTCTAACTAGCTTAAAATAGACTATGCCTCGCCAGATTTTCCCGCAGCATTAGCCCGCGCCGCATGCAGTTTTTTGTAGCTGTCGATCAAGCGATGATGCTTATCAAAGCCTTCTAGTTTCATGCTGGTTTCTGTTAAGCCGAAGAAGCGCACGCTGCCGTTGGCTGAGCCTAATGCTGCGTCCATGCGTGGATTGCCAAACATGCGGCGGAAGTTGACTTCGTAGTCTGCCAGCTCTAGTTCATCGTTCAGCAGCACGTCCAGCACGGCATTGAGGGCCTGATAAAACAAGACGCGATCTAGGGTGTTGTCGTTGTATTGCAGGAAGGCGCCGACCAGGTCGTGCGCGTCTGCAAATTGCTGCAAGGCCAGATTAATCAGTAGCTTTAGTTCTAGAACGGTCAGTTGGCCCCACGCCGTGTTCTCGTCAAATTTGATGCCAATTAAATCCGATACCTTGGAGTAATCGCCCAGCTCGTTGTCTTCCAGGCGATCCAGCAGCGCGGCCAGGGCGGCGTTATCCAGCCTGTGCAGATTCAGGATGTCTTCGCGGAACAAGAGCGCTTTGTTGGTGTTATCCCAGATTAAATCTTCTACCAGATAAATTTCTGAATAGGCGGGCACCAGAATGCGGCAGGCTGTGGCGCCTAATTGATCGTAGACCGCCATATAGGACTCTTTGCCCAAGTCTTTCAGAATGCCGAAAAGGGCAGCGGCTTCTTCGGTATTGGCGTTGTCCCCGTGGCTGGAGAAATCCCATTCAACAAAGTTGTAATTCGATTTCGCACTGAAAAAGCGCCATGAAACAATGCCGCTCGAATCAATAAAGTGCTCTACAAAGTTATTTGGCTCAGTTAAAGCATGGCTTTCAAAGGTGGGCCGGGGTAGGTCGTTCAGGCCTTCAAAACTGCGGCCTTGCAGTAATTCGGTCAGGCTGCGCTCTAAGGCTACTTCTAAACTGGGGTGCGCGCCGAACGAGGCAAATACACCGCCGGTACGCGGGTTCATCAGGGTAACGCACATGACTGGATACACGCCGCCGAGTGATGCATCTTTGACCAGTACCGGAAAGCCTTGTTCTTCGAGGCCAGCAATCCCGGCCAGAATGCTTGGGTATTTCGCCAACACTTCCTGCGGCACATCCGGTAGGGTGATTTCGCCTTCTAAAATTTCACGTTTTACTGCGCGCTCAAAAATCTCTGAAAGGCATTGCACCTGCGCTTCGGCCAGCGTGTTGCCGGCGCTCATGCCGTTGCTGACGTAGAGGTTTTCGATCAGATTGGAAGGGAAATACACCGTTTCGCCATCTGACTGGCGCACAAAGGGCAGCGAGCAGATGCCGCGCTCTACATTGCCGGAGTTGGTGTCATACAGATGCGTGCCCAGTAATTCGCCATCTGGGTTGTAAATTTCACGGCAGTAGTCATCCAGAATCTCAAGCGGTAGGGCATTTTTAGGGCCCGGCTGAAACCAGCGCTCTTGTGGGTAATGCACAAAATCTGCGTTGGCGAGCTCTTCGCCCCAATACTGACCGGCATAGAAATGATTGCAGCTGAGCCGCTCGATATACTCACCCAGCGCCGAAGCCAGCGCGCTTTCTTTGCTTGCGCCTTTGCCATTGGTAAAACACATGGGCGAGTGCGCATCGCGGATATGCAGCGACCACACATTAGGCACAATATTGCGCCATGAAGCGATTTCAATCTTGATGCCCAGATCGGCAAGCAGTCCCGACATATTGGCGATGGTCTGCTCAAGCGGCAGATCCTTGCCCATGATATAGGTGGCGGCATCGCTGCTTGAGTTTAAGGTCAGCAAGGCTTGAGAGTCGGCCTCTAAACTCTCTACCTCTTCAATGACAAACTCGGGGCCAGTTTGCACGACTTTTTTTACGGTGCAACGATCAATAGAGCGCAAAATGCCCTGCCGGTCTTTGGCAGAAATATCTGCAGGCAGCTCTACCTGAATCTTAAAAATCTGCTGGTAGCGGTTTTCCGGATCAACAATATTGTTCTGCGATAGGCGGATATTTTCGGTTGGAATATTACGGGTTTCGCAGTACAACTTCACAAAATAAGCCGCGCATAAAGCCGATGAAGCTAAAAAGTAATCGAATGGGCCCGGTGCCGAGCCATCGCCCTTATAGCGGATAGGTTGATCGGCGATCACCGTAAAATCATCGAACTTGGCTTCAAGGCGAAGCTTATCGAGAAAGTTGACTTTAATTTCCATGGAAGAATTCCTTAAATAATGCTTATCGTAATTTAGGCCGCATTATCCGTTGTTTTTCAAGCATCGTCCTGTGCTTAAGCGCTAACCGGCTTTACATGCTCTTATATCGCTATTCGCTAAAGCTTATTGCTGGTAAATATTGCTGGAGGATTGAGCTCTGAGATATGGGCGCTGTTAAGTAAGGCCAAGGCGACGTGTTGTCCGTCGCCGTATATTTAATTAGCCCCGGTTACCCCAAAAATACCTGATCACACCCGTAGCAGAATGCCTATGTTGAACGCTACAACCGCACATACGTTAAGGCCGACTGAATTAATACCTGTTTGATTCGATTACTCAGGAGCAAGAGTTCGCTACGAACAGGCTCTGGGCTTGCAATAATGAAAAATCGAATATGGTATTGGGCGGCATCACGCTTAAACAGAAGTTAGCCTTGCTGCGTAGTGCTGCTTTTAACCCTGATTAATAATGGGGGAATTACCGAGTAGGGGGAAGGCCGGGAATATTAATTCGGCTGAGGAAGGTCTGGCTTAATCCGCTTTCGATATGGCCGCAATATTCGTAGACAAAGCCGGTTGGCAAGGCGGCGAGTGCGCTGCCTGCACCTGCATATTTTAAAAACTGGCGACGATCAATGCTCATTGTTTTTCTACTTAAGGGGCATAGATCGTCGCTTAGTTGTGTGTAAGTAAAACAACATCTAGATCAGTTTTATATGACGTAATAAATACACTGAAGCTAGGGTTTATCGCAGGATGTAAGCCGTGCTTGCTCAGCAAAAAACTTTCTTTTTTCAACCATAGCCTAAGTGATTTATGTTGTATTGTTATTTAAATTTTATGAATGTTTTTTGATCTATTTACTTAAATTTATATTGCTTGTTGTTTTTTAATTTTATTTGTATTTTTGCTGTTTTTGTAAGAAGGTATTTATTTTATTTCATGATTATGACTGCTTTTAAAATTAATTATAAATATCGCCGGGCAGGTAAACCTCGCGTATTTATTTAGCATGGCATGCGGGGTTTACTCCGGTGCTATCAATTTAAACAAAAGCAACAGCAAATGATGCTTTCGTAGCTTAGGTTAGTGGGTTTATTCGCCTATTTAAAGGGAGGATAAATCAGTGTAACCCAACATTTAAGCGCAAACAGAATGTTGGATTAGGCGATACATCGCTGAGTGAGGTAACCCCCGCACTCAGACTACTAACTCAACCTACGAATTCCCCTTGGGTTGATAGGATTGGGTTTTACCCACCCTACAAATTCAAAAACCGAGCGGCAGCTCTTAAGAGCTTCGTCTACACAGACACTATTGAGCGAAAGACATAATCAGGTTTTATTAAATTAACTTATTCAGGATAGTTAATAAACTAATGCAGCTTGCCTGTGTGTGCTTGGCTATTTTAATTTAATTAGGATTAATAGCCACTTTGCTTTACTATTTAAAATAATCCTCTCTATGTTTGTAAGCTAAATGTGAATATTCGAATGAAATTTTTCCTTATTCAGTTGCTTTGCGTATTGCTTACTTTGCCCCATGCGGTGGCAAATGAAGGGGTGACGCTGCAATTAAAGTGGGAGCACGCCTTTCAGTTTGCCGGATATTACGTGGCTAAAGAAAAGGGCTATTACGAGCAGGCAGGCTTAAATGTAGAAATTAAAGAAGCCCAGCCCGGCGTAGACCCGCTGCTCGAGGTGGTATCAGGAAGGGCAGATTTTGCGACTGGAACCAGCAGCTTGTTGCTGGCGCGCAAAGCGGGCAAACCTGTGGTGGTTTTGGGCGTTATCTTTCAGCATTCTCCCTATGTGCTGATTGCGCTTGAAAAAAAGCCTTTGCAAACTATTCATGATTTAAACGATAAACGCATCATGATCGAGCCGCTTTCAGAAGAGCTGCTGGCCTATTTAAAGCGGGAAGGTATCGCGCTGGATAGTCTGAAGTTGCTTGCTCATAACTTTAAAACGGATGCATTGATAGGGGGAGGCGTGGATGCAATCTCTGCATATCTGACTAATGAGCCATTTATTCTGGATCAGGCAGGCGTTAAATATCAGATCTACACCCCGCGCTCTGCGGGCATCGATTTTTACGGCGATAATTTATTCACCAGCGAGCAGCAAATTAAGCAACACCCAGAGCGAGTGAAAGCATTTAGGGCAGCCAGCCTGCGTGGCTGGGAATACGCGATGGCGAATCCCGATGAAGTTATTCAGCTTATTTTAAGAAAATATTCAAAGCATAAAAGCCAAGCTCAGCTTGAGTTTGAAGCGGCACAAATGATTGCGCTGATGCGTACAGATTTAATTGCCGTGGGGTATATGAACTTGGGTCGCTGGCGGCATATTGCCGATACCTATGCTGAGATTGGCATGCTGCCTAATCATTTTTCTTTAGACGGTTTTTTATACGAGGCCAGCCCCAGAGCGGATTTATCTTGGATCTATAGTTTGCTATGGATTGCTTTAAGCTTACTCGCGCTGGTGGGCTTGATTGCACTGTATATCCATCATCTTAATGGCCGATTGGCAAAAAGCCTGGCAGAAGGCTTGCTTACAGAGCAGCGCTTAAAGATTTTTTCAACTGCGATTGAACAAAGCCCAACCCCTGTTTTAATTACCGGCCCCAATTGGGTGATTCAGTATGTAAATCCTAAGTTCTCTGAGGAAACAGGCTATTTAGCGGCAGAAACGCTGGGGCGAACGCCTACTTTTTTACGCTCGGAAGTCACCGATGAATCGGCTTATAAGGAAATGTGCAGCCATTTATTGCAAGGCCAGCGCTGGGAAGGCGAGCTGCAAACCCGGCGTAAATCGGGTGAAATCTACTGGGAAGAAGTGCATGTGGGCCCTGTTAAAGATAGTGAGGGCAAAACCACGCATTATGTTGCCATGTTGCTCGATATTAACGAGCGTAAGAAAATCCACCAACGGCTGGCCCATTCTGCCCATTACGATATGTTGACGCAGCTTCCCAATCGTATTCTGCTGTTTGAACGGGTGAATCAAGCTTTGGCCAGAGCCAAGCGCAATCAAACCCGGCTGGCTCTCTTATTTTTTGATCTTGATAAATTCAAATTGGTTAATGATATACACGGCCATGCAATTGGTGATTTGCTACTGGAAGACGCCGCCAAACGAATGCTGGGCGGCCTGCGGGATTCAGATAGCGTGGGCCGGATCGGCGGCGATGAGTTTATGGTGCTACTGCCAGAAATCAGCAGCGAAAGTGACGCCAGCGCAGTGGCAGAGAAAATCCGTGAATCGCTGAATCAGCCGTTTTTGCTTGACGGTAAAATGCTCGTCATTTCATCGTGCATAGGGATTGCTTTGTTCCCAGAGCATGGCGCTGAAGTGGCTGAGCTGACAAAGAACGCGGATGAGGCCATGTATCAGGCCAAATCTTTGGGCGGGAATAGGGTGAGCTTTTTTGTACCAGCGAGTGGCCCTAATTAAAAAGTAATTTTAAAAGAGAGGCCTCATGTCCCCGCACACAGCAGAAATTCTTTGGCTTCGCGGTGAGCAGGATTTTTTAAGCAATGGCTATAGCAGAAAACATCTGCTGCGCTTTGATGGTGGCTTAGAAATCCCCGGCTCTTCATCGCCGCATGTTGTGCCCTTGCCAATGTCTGATGCCACAGCGCTAGATCCAGAAGAAGCCTTTATTGCCTCGCTTTCTAGTTGCCATATGCTGTGGTTTTTATCGATTGCCGCCAAATATCAATTTTGCATCGATCGCTACTTTGATGCGGCTGTGGGTGAAATGGCTAAAAATGCAGCAGGGAAAAAATGGGTGGCAGTGGTGACGCTCAGACCGGAAGTGAGTTTCTCTGGTGCTCGCCTGCCTACCCAAGCAGAGCTAGCCCAAATGCATGCTGAAGCGCATGAAGAATGCTTTATTGCAAACTCGGTTAAATCAGAAGTGCGTTGCGAGCCGGTGTGGGGAACTTGATGTGTGTTGTAGAGCGATTGTTGCCGCTTGATTGTGCCTCCGTATTTGCACTGACTAGGGCGAGACAAGGCTATCCACACAGATTGAATACGGAATTAGCATGCAATATGTATTAATCAGCGCCTGTTTATTGGGGCGGCCAGTGCGGTATAACGGCAGTGGCGCAGCCAGCGATCATCCGGTGTTGGCGGCTTGGAATAAAGAGGGCAGGTTAATTGTGGTTTGCCCGGAAGTGGCCGCAGGTCTGCCTATTCCTCGCCCTCCAGCAGAAATCGCTGCTGCGCGTAGTGGCTGGCAAGTTTTACAGGGCGAGGCGCAGGTGCTGGAATCGAACGGTCAAGACGTGAGCCAGGCCTTTGTGAGCGGAGCCAGGCAGGCTTTGGCGATGGTAAAAGCAAAAAATATCCAAATTGCCATTCTTAAAGAAGGCAGCCCATCTTGTGGCTCGTCTTATATTTACGATGGTAGTTTTACTGGTACGAAGCACCCTCAAGCCGGAGTGACTACAGCCCTGCTGCAAGATGCAGGGATTCGGGTGTTTAGTGAGGCGGAGCTGGACGAGGCTGCTGCGTATTTGAAATGCTTAGAGGTCGTTGAGTAGATTAGCCCGTCTAAATTGATGGCTCTATGGCTAAGGCTGCACAATTTTATTAATTTTAAATTCTTTTTCAATGTCTTTGCTTGGGCTTGAATTAATTTTTAGGCTCAACCATTTTATGAAAATTTTAATTATCAAGTAGGCTGGATTCAGTCATCGTATCCGGTCACAGGATGCAAATATTTTATGAGTAAGCAATTAATTTCTTCCTGATTATGCAGCTTGCTCAACAACATTATAAATATCGTAGGGCGGGTGAAACCCGCGTATTTACTCGGCATCGCTCGCGGGTTTCACCCGCCCTACAAATTCAAAAACTAAATCCCGCACTCAAGAAATTCATCTACGCAGAGTCCATTGAGCAAGAGGCATAGTCAGGAATTTCTTTTTAATTTAAGAGCATATCAATGATGTTGTTTGCCGTTCAATTTAGCGATAAAAATGAAAGCTTCACTCTACGCCAGCAATATCTGCAGGGCCGCTTGGGCTAAAGTTTTATAAATGATCAAACTATTGGATTAACCACCATGCAATCACCTAGTCCTGTCGATGTTATTCAACGCCAGCTCGATGCTTATAACGCCAAAGATGTTGATGGCTGGCTCGCGACCTATGCCGCAGATGCGCAGCAGTTTGCCCTGCATGGTGAGCTGCTCTGGCGGCGGGGCATGCGGCGATGAGATCAAAGATTCTTATCCGATTTTCCGAGCCAGATTTACGCGCCGAGCTTTTGCAGCGCACGGTAATGGGGCCGATTGTGGTGGATTATGAACGCATCACGCGTAATTTTCCTGAGGGGAAAGGCACGGTAGAAATGCTCTGTGTTTATGAAGTGGCCAATGGTTTAATTTAGAAGGCTTCGTTTGCGCTGGGTGAGCAGGTGGTGATTGCTCCAGCATTAGCTTGATAGCTTGCGCAGATTTATCCGCCCAATCGATCATTATGAATTTTCATCAGCAATTAACGCTTTGGCTAAAGGCCGATCCAGCGATCACTCGCCGCTATGTAATCCATTTCAACTACAAAGGTATTTTTGCGTAAACCCGCGTATTGCGCAGTGTGCCATCGGGATCAATTTTTTCATTTCTCAGTATGCCTTCAAGCTCAAACCCGGCTTTTTCGGCTACGCGCCAGCTGGGGGTGTTTAAATCATCTGCAAAAATCTCTAATCGTTTGGCATTTAAGTGCTCGAAAGCAAATTGGCTAAGGGCATTGATGGCTTCGGTAATTAGGCCGTAGCCTTGTAATGAAGTGCGGCACCAATAGCCGATTTCAAATTTGGGCACATTCCAATCCATTCTTACCAAGCCTGCTGCGCCAATGAGCTGGCCGGATTCTTTTAGAAATATGAGGAAAGGCAAATCGCTGCGGGCAATAAATTGGGCATGGCTGTCGCGGCAATAGCTTTCTGATGCGGCTACAGATGGCTCAAAGACAGCCCAGGGCAATGAAGCAGGAAAGCGGCGTAATGCGTGGATAGATTCATTAATCGCTGCAAAAACAAGCTCGCCGTCACCTGCTTGCGGGCAACGCATCATTAAGCGCTTTGATGAAAAATGATCAGGAAAATCAAGCAAAATTGGGTTGATGCTCATCGCATATCAGCCTTTATAAATGTATTTGTAATTGATATTTAAAAGAGCCGCTAGCTGCTTAAGGCCTGCAAAAACTCATCAGCATTAAAGCCTTCTTTCATCTGGTGGCCGCGCACAATCAAAAAAGGCGTGCCGATTGCACCATAAGCGTTAAATTCCTGCTGGCAACGCGGATCAATTGTCATATTGCATTCGGTAAAAGCAAAGCCATTTTGATTGAGCCACGATTTGGCTTCTACACAATAAAAGCATTCGGTAGTGGAATACATGATTACTTCGCCGGGGTTGACCGCAGAGGCTAACTGGCTCATTTTTGTGCTGCTATATTCGGTGTTAAACCGGTTGGTACCGTAATGTTTCCAGGCAAATTGTAGTGCGCCGGCAATCAGTAATAGCATAATCAGGCGAGCCATTATTTTTCCTTATTGATACTGCACAAGATGCTTTATTTTAAAGATTGAGGGCAAAAAAATGCTCCAAGTGCAAACTTGGAGCATTTTGTATATTACGGCTTTTTGCGCTGTGATTGCAAATAAGCTTATTGGCTTTGGGCCTGCTATTTAATTAATGATGATGGGGAGTTTGGAATGGCTATCCAGCTTTTTTTGCAAAGGGCTGTTGGCGGTTTCAAATTCATTAAGGATTTGTTGTTCCGCAGCGCTTGGCTCTCCTAGCCATTTAGGCGTGCCTGTTTTGGGCTGATACTGGGCGACTACCCGTTTTTGTTCTGGTGAGTAAAGAATACTGATGGAGTGGGGGCAATTATGGGGCTGGCACACGGATCCTAGTAAGTAGGTTTTTTGCGCCAAGATAATTGGAGTCATCGGTGTGGATGTGCCATTTCCTAGCCAACGCGGCGCGGGAATACCTGCTATTTTAAATGCTTTGTTTAGCTGTTGGCGCAGCTGTTTGTCGCCAGCATACACATCAAAGAAATAGGCGCATTTTGATGATTCCACGCAGGCCAAGGCATCTTTAGTGCTGATGTTTTTTGCCTGTGCACTGAGGGGAATGAAGAGCGCGGCGAGGAGGGTACTGCTGATTGAAATACGGCTAATCCATTGCATGCGGCTTTCCTTGTTGCGGGCACAGCGTCGATAACGCGGCGCCCGTTTTATCACTTAGGGGATAACGGTCACAAATAAATAGACTGCAAAAATCACTAGGAGCACTACACCTGGCAAGACCGTTGTTTTGCCTGTGGCTAAGGCCAGCATGGTGGTAAACAGCGAGAGCAGCAACAATACAGTGGATTTGATATCAATGCCCAAAGTGAGAGTGAGCCCACTCATTAAGGCGACCAGTGCTACTGCAGGAATAGTCAGGCCAATACTGGCTAATGCCGATCCCAAAGCCAGATTTAAACTGGTTTGCAAGCGATTGGCCCGGGCTGCGCGCAATGCGGCAAGGCCTTCGGGTAACAGCACAACACCTGCAATAATCACACCCACTACTGCCTTAGGCGCACCCATATTGGCCACACCTAGCTCGATACTGGGTGCCAGTGCTTTGGCTAATAACACCACAGCGACAAGGCAAACGAGCAGCAAAACAGAGCTGATTGATGTTTCCAGCAGTGAGGGCGGTGCAGCATGGGCTTCTTCATCGCCCTCGGCATGGCTAGGCAGAAAGTAATCACGATGCCTTACCGTTTGTACTAAAACAAAAGTGCCATAGAGCACGAGTGTGACGACCGAGATAAAAATCAGCTGGCTGGAAGTGTAAAAAGGGCCGGGAGCACTGGTGGTGTAGTTAGGCAAAATCAGCGTTAACACGGCAATGGCAGCCAGTGTGGTTAAGGCTGCACTCATGCCATTAAGGCTGAAGGTTTGTTCTTTATATTGAGCGGCACCTGCCAGTAAACACATGCCGACAATCCCATTTAAAATAATCATCACCGCGGCAAAGACGGTGTCCCGGGCAAGTGCGGTGGTTTCAGGGCCGCCTGCCATCATCAAAGAAACAATCAGCGCTACTTCAATAATGGTGATCGCTACCGCTAAAACTAAGGTGCCATAAGGCTCTCCTACGCGGTGTGCAACCACTTCTGCATGATGTACTGCAGCTAAAACACCGCCAAATAAAGCGATTGTTAATAGTGCAAGATAGATCACGCCCAAGCTTTGGCCGGGAGCAAGATAAAGTGCCCAAGCGATGATGGGGGCGGCAATAGTCCAGATAGGGAGTGTTACTTTCATCGCGACGCCAGAGAAAAAAGATTCAACATAATATGCTCCAGTGTGAGGTCAGTGATTTATAGCGAGTTCGACAATATTGCGCACAGATAGGCCGTATTGAGCACAGAGCATCTTAGCCCCGCATACGGGGAAAGCAAACCAAGATGAAGCAAAGCGCTTTGCTTCACTGGAAGGATCTGCAAATCAGACGCTATTGCTCATATCGAGAAGTGTATTGCAGGGGTAATGCCATATACATATATAGGGGGTTAGTGCGAACGACTGTGCGCTAATTAGAGCAACAGGGCAATAAAAAGTTCAACTGATACAGTATTTTTTAAAATGATAGCACTGAGCACGGTAAGTGCAGAGCTGGGCGCTGAGATTGGCGGATAAATAGATATTGCTATTTAGGTATTTAATTAGCAGGAGTGCCATATAAAAACCACCATGATCATGGCATGGTTCTTATATGGCGCAAGGCTTTATTAAATTAGGCGTGTTTACGACGACGTGCAATCCATAAACTCATTAACCCCATGCCGAGCAGAGCATAAGTTTCTGGCTCTGGTACTGGAGCGCTTACATTAATATTATCAAATTGGCTGTTAGAGCCTACCCAAGATACTTTGGTGAGATTGTTTTTATTAAAAACAATTGTTTGCAGACCTTTTAGCTGATCAAGAATAACGGTTTCAAATGTTGTACTTTGACCATTAAAAAAACTGAATTTAATAGTGGCTGAATCGCCATTATTAAAAACATCAGCAAGGTCGATGGATTTAAAATTAAAGAATGATTTATTAGCGCGTTCAATACTGGTTTTACTACCGCTGTAGTTTACAAAAACGGCAGCATGGCCTGTATCGGCCTGAAACTCATCATTTCTGCCCCAAACACCTAGACGATCACTTCCTTGGCTGTCATTTTTAATGACAAAGCCATTAGAGCTGATTGTACTAAAGGCTTGAGAAGTATCGTTGTGCGCTAAATGATTGAAATCGATAACGGTGGCATTTGCAAAAGAGCTTAAAGCAAAAATAGCGCAAGAGATCAACAATTTTGTTTGCAGCATGAACTTTTCCTGTAGATAGAAAATAACTGAATCCGATTATTTTCTGTCCTGTTCCTTGCTCTTGTCAAAACAATCGTTTATGTTTGTTGTAAGTTTGGTGTTTGTTTTTGATTGGAACGGCTGGAGCTGCTTGTGTTTACAGCGTTTATAATTCTGGATATAGCGTATGTTGATGATTTTATTTACAGGCTTTCTATAAGCTTTAGTTTGCGCTTTACGGCACAAGGGGCTGCTAGGTATTGGGATAGGCAACAGCCCAATGAGCTGTTGTCCTTTTGTATCAGTTTTGGGCCGCTGGCGCTGTGCGAGTAACCGCCACAATCTGATAAACCCCACCAAATAGGGTGCGTTTTTGCCAATTATATTGATCTGCGTGCTTAGCGTAATGGCTGATTTCATTTTGCCATAGTGCCTCGGCAAAGGGCTCTAATTTGGCATTTACCCATTTTAATATCCAGCGTATGGGCTGCCAGAGCGAGGGGCGGTGGTAATCAACAAAGAGTACTTTGCCGCCCTCAGGCATTTGGCTCAGCATATGATTGACAATTTCATGTTTTTTATCGTCTGGCACTTCATGCAGTAAAAAGAAGCTGCAAATCAGATCAAATGACTTATCGCATTGGTAATTGGCCGCATCTGCACGGACGACTTTAGACCAAGGGTAGATGGCTAATTTGGCTTGGCCATGTTCGATTTGCGCTGGAGTAATATCAGTGAGGTGAAAGCTGCCATCTGGCCCCACTTTTTGCGCCACTTTACGCACTAAATCACCATAGACATGCGCCACTTGCCAGACTTTCATTCCTGGCTGAATTTCATTTAAATAAGCACGCATCAGTCGCTGATCATTACCAAATAGCAGCACTTTTACCACCAGATTGTGGTCGAGCTGATTAACACGCCGTGGGTTGACGTAAGCCCAGTCATACACCTCGGTCATATAGTCAGGAACACCTTCGTAATAAGGGTTCTCAGGCAGTTTGGGATGATTTTTTGTCATGGCAGGGCTTCCTGAATAATGCTTTGAGCTTAAAGTATTCAGAAATGGGCATTTTGAGCTGGGCCAAGATTTGCGTACGACATATTCACAAATGGAATAAGCCACTAATGGCAGGTTTATTTTATACAGGCATAAAAAAACGGCGCATACCGCGCCGTTTTGGATTAAGCGATTAAAACCGCTTAGTGATGACGACCACCAGAGCGTTTGATCGGTGCAAATAGTGCTGCAACTGGGGTGTTTTCATTGCTGGTCGGTTGTTGATCGCCGCGTGGCTTGCCAGCTGGACGTGGCGCGCTGCTGCGAGCATCGCTACGCGGTGCGCGATCTGAAAAACTACGATCTTGCGGAGCACGGCCTTGAGGCGCACGTGAATCTGTGCGGCCTTCTGGACGAGGTGCAGCAGGAGTAGAGCGAGCTTCACCACGTGGGTTATTAAAACGGCCTTCGCCCGCTGGACGTGGGGCTGCGGCAGAGCGTGTTTCACCGCGTGGATTGTTGTTATAACGACCTTCCGTAGCAGGGCGAGCATCGGGGTTGAAGCGAGCTGCTGGGCGAGGTGCGCGTTCTTCATTGCTACGTGGAGCACGCTCTTCTTGACTACGTGCCGGGCGTGATGCATCACCTGCTGCCGGAGCACGGTCAGTACGATTATGCCCACGTGGCGGACGGCCGCTATTTGGATTGCGCGGATCATGCTTGCGCTGAGCACCATTGCGACCATTTAAGATAGGCTCGGCTTTGATGCTTGGATCAACCGCAAAACCTTCTACGCTTTCACGGGTGATATCGCGTTTGATCAGGCGTTCGATATCATTTAGCAGCTTGTGCTCATCTACACAAACCAATGAAATCGCTTCGCCTTCTGAGCCAGCACGGCCAGTACGGCCAATGCGGTGCACATAATCTTCGGCAACGTTAGGTAGCTCGAAGTTCACCACATGTGGCAATTCTTCGATATCAATCCCACGCGCAGCAATATCGGTAGCGCACAGCACTTGCAACGTGCCAGATTTAAATTCAGCTAGCGCGCGGGTACGAGCGGCTTGGCTCTTATTACCGTGGATCGCCAGCGAGTTAATGCCATCTTTACTCAACTGCTCGGCTAAGCGATTAGCGCCGTGCTTGGTGCGAGTAAACACCAGCACCTGGAACCAATTTTTTTCTTTGATCAGCTGGGTGAGCAGCTCACGTTTACGCTCACGATCAACAAAGTAAACCTTTTGCGTAATCATTTCGGCAGTCGCGTTACGGCGAGCCACTTCGATCAGCGCTGGGTTATCTAAGAGACCATCGGCCAGGGTTTTGATTTCGTCAGAAAAGGTAGCGGAGAACAGTAAGTTCTGGCGCTTAGCCGGCAGTAGAGCCAGCACTTTTTTGATGTCACGAATAAAGCCCATATCCAGCATGCGATCGGCTTCGTCCAAAATCAGCACTTCAATACCGCTTAAATCAACGGTTTTTTGTGAGATATGGTCGAGTAGGCGGCCAGGAGTGGCCACCAGAATATCGACATGGCCGCGCAGCTGTTTAATTTGCGGATTAATACTCACGCCGCCAAACATCATCATGGATTTTAGCGGTAAGTATTTACCATAATCGCGCACGCTTTCTTCAACCTGAGCGGCCAATTCACGCGTCGGGGTCAGAATCAGGGCACGAATTTTTTTGCTAGTAGCAGGTGTCGTACTCAGAATGTGCAGCAGTGGCAGGGTAAAGCCAGCGGTTTTACCGGTGCCGGTTTGTGCGCCAGCGAGTAAATCTCCGCCAGATAGCACGGCAGGAATAGCCTGCTGCTGAATAGGGGTTGGTGTGGTGTAGCCAAGTTCAGTAACGGCGCGGACGATATCGTCCGCAAGCCCTAGGGCGGAAAAACTCATTCAAACTCCAGAGGAGAGTATCGGCCTGTCGCCAAGAATGGCGCCAGTCAAAGGCAGATGGGGTAGGTGTTTAGCCCAGATATTTCATGAATTTACCTTTATGAAATACCTAGGCCAACCTTAGCCAAATAGGATATCAAGATAGATCACTCAGCCGCATTCTGCCGAGATAGGCTAGGAATGAGCTTTAACAGTTTGAGCATAATGTGCTTGATGGCGTATTTGGATGGTGTAGCGCGGAGACTGGGTAACGCACTCACCGGCGGCATTATACCTGTGTACTTGCTGTGCTGTGTGAAGCAATCATGAATTAGTGCGCAATACCGCCGTTAGTCGGCGGGGCTGGGGGGTATTGCGATGCCGAATAGGCATCAAGTAATTGATGACATGTTGGAGGGAAATCGCGTAGGGCGGGTGAAACCCGCCGTTTATTCGCTTTTGGGGCATCAATCTGGCGGGTTTCACCCGCCCTACGATACGTTTAGCTGGGGCAATGCCCCAGCCCTGATTACATTGGCTACTCGCCTAGAAAACGCATCTTAAAGCTGCGGCCTTTGATATTGCCCTGGCTCAGGCTATTAAAAGCTTTGCTGGCTACGCGTCTGTCGATGGCGACGTAAGTTAAAAATTCAAATACATTGATTTTGCCGACCTGCTCTTTAGTCAGGCCCGCGTCACCGGTCAGTGCGCCGAGTAAATCACCCGGGCGCAGCTTGTCTTTTTTGCCGCCCATAATGCACAGCGTGACCATCGGCGGGCGCAAAGGGCCGCTGGCTTCTGGCTCTAGTGTTTCCAAGTCAAACCAGCGTACTGGCCCGCCTTGATATTCTTCGATCAGCGTCACCCATTTCTTTTCATTGGGCGCGGCCAGGCTCAGTGCCAAGCCTTTATCGTGGCCACGACCAGTGCGGCCGATGCGGTGGATATGCACTTCGGTGTCTTTGGATACGTCGACGTTAATCACCGCCCCCAAGCTTTGAATATCCAAACCACGCGCGGCCACATCGGTGGCGACGAGGATCGAGCAGCTTTGATTAGAGAATTGTACGAGGATCTCGTCGCGCTCGCGTTGTTCTAATTCGCCGTAGAGCGCCAGGGCACTAAAACCTTGATCTCGCAGCTCGGCTGCAAGCTCGCGGCAGTGGATCTTAGTATTGCAGAAGGCCAGTGTTTGAACGGGCTTGTAGTGATTGAGTAGCTGCGCCACGGCGGCGTTGCGTTCTTCGTGCTCAACGGAATAAAAACGTTGTTCGATTTGGCTGTCAGCATGTTGCGCCTCTACTTTCACTTCGGCAGGCAACTTCAAAAACTTTGCGCTGTCTTTGCGAATATTGTCGGGATAGGTGGCAGAAAACAGCAGGGTTTGGCGGCGCGTTGGGCAAGCGCTCACAATGCCGGCGATCTCGTCGTAAAAGCCCATATCAACCATGCGGTCGGCTTCGTCTAACACCAGCGTTTGTACTGTGGATAAATCAATCGAAGCGCGGCCAAGGTGATCGCGCAAGCGGCCCGGTGTGCCCACAATAATGTGCGCCCCGTGTACCAGAGAGGCGATTTGCGGCCCCATCGGTGTACCACCGCAGAGCGTTAAAATTTTGATATTTTCAGTAAAGCGGGCCAAACGGCGCAGCTCTTTAGCCACTTGATCGGCTAGCTCGCGCGTTGGGCAAATCACCAAGCCTTGAATCGCAAAATAGCTAGGGTTGAGCTTATGCAGCATGCCAATCCCGAAAGCTGCGGTCTTGCCGCTGCCGGTTTTAGCCTGTGCAATTAAATCGCGGCGCGCCAGAATCAGCGGCAGGCTTTGCGCCTGAATTTCCGTCATCTCGACGTAACCCAAGCTATCCAAGTTTTGCAGCATGGCCGGCGAGAGAGGTAGATTGGCAAAAGATGTAGTGTTCACAATGACTTAACTCGCTGGCCAAAAGGGGCAGTAGTCTAACAGGGGAAGCGCTTTAGGGCCAGTCATCACGAGCAACGGTTTCAGCCCATGAACGCTACGGGGGGAATCTTTCAGGTTGATGACAGATGTTGCATGTTCTGAGGGCATTGTTTTTATTAGTGCCTTCGGCACGTTGATTTTGGAGCGGTTAGCCACCGCAGGGGCCTTCCTTTCTTGAACGGCCAAGAAACGAAGCCAAAGAAGGCCGCCCCACGAAACACGAAGGCCCCTGCGCTGCGGACAATCGAGTCGGCGGCGGGCGGGATTGGCTCGCTGCCTCGCTGCCTCGCTCCCTTGCCGAAACCCCGCCCCGCTTGTTCCTCGCTCCGGCGTGTTTCAAGGGGAAATTTAAGCCCCGTACTAGGCGTCGCGATATAAATCTATTTTGCTGAAGTTGATACGACTCAAAACCCTCAGTTTAAAATGCTTTTCTCCGTGAAACTCTGTGTTCTCTGTGGCCTCCGTGGTTCAAGATTTAGGTTTCCGTTGCGTAACATCAGCTAGTAACATAGCCGCCGTGGGCGATCCCCGCATTTTGAAGACACAAGGAATCGAATGAATCACAAAGCACGCCGTCCCACTTTGCAGGATGTGGCGGATAAAGTGGGGGCTTCCAAAATGACGGTGAGCCGTTATTTGCGCGAGCCGCAGCAGGTGGCAGAGGCCACGGCTAAAAAAATTGCGATTGCGATGGAAGAGCTGGGTTATATCCACAACCGCGTGCCGGATATGCTGGCGAATGCCAAAAGTCGTGCGATTGGTGTGTTGCTGCCTTCGATGTCGAATCAGGTTTTTTCAAGTGTAGTGCGCGGTATTGAATCGGTCAGCGGCCCTGCGGGTTTGCATGCGCTTTATGGTCACTATGGCTATAGCATGGAGCGGGAAGAGCAGCAGATCGCGCAATTGTTGTCTTTTCATGTGGATGGGTTAATTTTGTCTGAAACCCAGCATACCGATCGCACTTTGCGGATGCTGGAAACCGCAGCAATCCCCGTGCTGGAAGTGATGGAGCTGCCGGAGCATCCGATTGATCTGGCGGTAGGGCTGAATCACGCTGCGGCGGCCAAAGAAATGGTGGGCTTGATGATTGCTAAGGGGCGTCAGCGCATTGCCTATTTAGCCGCGCGTTTAGATCATCGTACTCGTCAGCGTGAAGCGGGTTATTTAGCTGCACTGGCCGAGGCAGAGCTGACGCCAGTCTTGATTCACACCGATCAGCCTTCTAGTTTTACTCTAGGTGGCCAGCTATTACGTAATGCCTTGCAAGCCGCGCCTGATCTGGACGGTGTGTTTTGCACCAATGATGATATCGCCGCTGGTGCATTGCTTGCCTGTCAGACAATGGGGCTTAGCGTGCCAGAGCAAATTAGCGTGGCAGGTTTTAATGCGCTAGATATCGGTCATGCCCTAGCGCCTCAACTCGCCAGCGTGATTACCCCACGTGAAGCCATTGGCCGCGTCGCCGCCGAGCGTTTAATCGGCAGAATGGAAGGGAAGGTATATCCGGATAGGGTATTGGATCTGTCTTATGAGATTTTCTTGGGGCAGAGTTTGTGATGGTTTTGTGGGCATTCGATGTTAAATATTGGATAGATGCATCGTAAGACGCACTTGAAGCGAAGATTGTAGGGCGGACTCGAAGCTCTGCGTGCGACAGTTTTTTGTCGCTCAGCGATAAGCGCAGTGCGCCAACACCTCTCCCGCAAAATCAAGCCGCACATTAAGCCCACACCGCAAGGCGCACTGCGCTTCACTTAACGATGCGGAGCATCGTCCGTTGCGCTTCGAGTGCGCCTTACCTTACTTCTCCTTTTACCTTTCCATTTGATCTGCAACAAATTTATTGCTTGGCAGTTTTTTTATTGCGAGAGATACTGTGGCTACAAAATGTTACCAGTAACATTAATAACGAAAAACCAGATGAAAACCAATCAGGAGTCGATTCAATGAGTCAGATCGATCAAGCAATACCACACCAAGTCTTTGTTGTAATGGGTGTTTCAGGAAGTGGTAAGTCTGCAGTGGGTAGCGCGGTATCTCGCGTGCTGGACTGTGGTTTTCTGGATGGCGATTTTTTGCATCCCCGCGCCAATATCGACAAGATGGCTTCGGGCCAGCCTTTAGATGATCACGATCGTGCGCCTTGGCTTGCAGCTTTAAGCACTGCAGCCTACGCCATGCAACGCACCCAAACCGTATCGGTGATTGTGTGTTCTTCCTTAAAAAAAGCCTACCGCGATATTTTGCGCGAGGGGAACCCTAATCTCTCCTTTATCTATCTGGGCGGCACATTCGAGCTGATCGAATCTCGCTTAAAAGCGCGTGTCGGTCACTTTCAAAAGCCAAAAATGCTGGTTTCGCAATTTGCCACACTCGAAGTGCCAGGCCGTGATGAGCCCGATGTTGCACATATCGATATCGATCAAAGCCTAGAGAATGTAGTTGCCGCTGCCGTGCAACACATCCGCGCAAAAACCGCTCAGGAGTAAGCAGCAATGGATACATTAACCCTACTGGTCACCGCGATTGGCTCGGTGCTGATGTTGTTGTTCTTGGTGATGAAGGCGCGTTTGCATGCTTTTGTTGCATTGATGCTGGTGTCGATTGCTGCGGGTATCGGCTCGGGCATGCCGCTGGATAAAATTGCCGACACCATGCAAAAAGGCATGGGCGGCACCTTGGGCTTTTTAGCCGTGGTGGTGGCGCTCGGTGCGATGTTTGGCAAGATCTTGCATGAAACCGGTGCGCTGGATCAGATTGCGGTGAAGTTACTGGATCTGTTTGGCCAAAGTCGCGCTAATTATGCGCTGGGGATTGCCGGGCTGATTTGTACCCTACCTTTGTTCTTTGATGTGGCTGTGGTGCTGTTGATTGGTGTGGTGTTTGCCGTGGCCCGCCGCACCGGTGGCAATGTGGTAAAGCTGGCGATTCCGCTGTTTGCTGGTGTCGCCGCGGCCGCGGCTTTCCTTTTGCCGGGCCCAACTGCCATGTTGTTGGCCTCGCAAATGAAAGCTGATTTTGGCTGGATGATTGTGTTGGGCTTGGCTGCTGCCATTCCTGGCATGCTGCTGGCTGGCCCTGTTTACGGTAATTTCATTAGCAAACATGTGCATTTACCGTTGCCTGATGATGTGAGCGAGCCGAGCTTGGGTAAGGGTCAAATGCCTTCGTTTGGTTTTAGCTTGGCGCTGGTGCTGTTTCCGCTGATCTTGGTGGGTTTAAAAACCATCGTGGCGCGTTTTGTTGATCCAAGTGGCACGGCTTATCAATGGTTGCAACTGATTGGTCACCCCTTTATTGCTATTTTAGCGGCCTGCTTGCTGGCGATTTACGGCCTCGCACTGCGCCGTGGCATGAGCAAAGACAAGGTAATGGAAGTATGTAGCGCCGCCTTGCAGCCCGCCGGGATTATCCTGCTGGTGACCGGTGCGGGTGGTGTGTTTAAGCAAGTGCTGGTGGATTCGGGTGTAGGCCCCGCCTTGGGTAATGCCTTGATCGGGGCTGGTTTGCCAATTGCTGTGGCGTGTTTTGTATTGGCCGCGATGGTGCGGGTGATTCAAGGCTCGGCCACCGTAGCATGCTTAACTACGGTAGGTTTGGTGCTGCCGGTGATTGAACTGGCTGGCTATTCGGGTGCGCAGTTGGCGGCATTATCGGTATGTATCGCTGGTGGTTCGATCGTGCTGAGCCATGTAAATGACTCTGGCTTTTGGCTATTCGGTAAGTTTACAGGGGCTAATGAACTGCAAACCCTGAAAACGTGGACGGTGATGGAAACCATCTTGGGTACTACGGGTGCTTTGGTTGGTATGGCTGCGTTTAGCATGATGTAAATCGCATCAAGCAAAAAGCCCTGTCTTGATTAAAGGCAGGGCTTTTTATTGCCTATCGCACTGGATAGGCCACACTTTTAAATGCTTTAAGCAACTTGCAGCACAATCTTGCCACGGGCGCGGCCGCTTTCGCTGCGCTCATGGGCAAGGGCGGCTTGGGCTAATGGGAACACGCTGTCGATGACCACTTTGATGTCGCCGGCATCCAACAATGCAGCAATCTCGCTTAATTGAGCTGCACTGGGTTGCACAAAGCAAAATTGCGCTCTCACTTGGTGTTTTTGTGCGGTAGCAATATCTGGCTCGTCGCAAATCGAGACCAGTCGGCCTCCCGCCTTCAGTGTTTGCCAGCTTTGGGCTAGGATTTCACCGCCCATGGTATCAAACACCACATCCAGATCGCGTAAATCTGCGAAGTTGGCTTGCGTGTAATCAATCACATGGTCGGCACCGTGTGTGGTGACCAATTCGGCGTTTTTACCGGAGGTGGTGGTATACACCTCGGCACCGCGCCACTTGGCGAGCTGAATCGCAAACAGGCCCACACCACCTGCACCGGCATGGATGAGTACTTTTTCGCCTGCTTGCAATTGGGCTATTTCAAATAGTGCTTGCCATGCAGTTAGCGCGGCTAAAGGTACGGCGGCGGCTTGTTGCCAGTCTAGGCTTTGTGGTTTTTTGGCAATTTCACTGGCTCTAACGGCAACAAACTCGGCATAAGCGCCATTGCGGCCAATATCTGGGCGGGAATATACGGCATCGCCGATTTGCCAGCCTGTAACTTGCTCGCCTAGGGCAACAATTTCACCCGCCACATCCCAGCCCAAAGTGAGCGGCATTTCATGAGGCATCATGGATTGCAAATAGCCTTCACGGATTTTCCAATCCACCGGATTAACCCCAGCTGCGTGGACACGAATCAGCACATCATCTGCGCTAATCTGCGGTGTGGGAACGTTTTCCAGCTGTAATACATCGCGTTGACCGTAGCTGTGTTGGCGAATGGCTTGCATACTTGTTGTCATTTTTCTTATTCCAGTGGGTAAGTGAATAGGGGCTAGTTTAGCGATGAATTGCTGGATTGATTAGTGCTGACAAAAGCATTACATTGTTGCCTCAGTGGAATCAATCAGCCCGCAACCCCAAAGGAAGCTCGGATGTCTCTTTCTCTAGATACTTTGCCAGGTTTGGCATTGTTTTCCTGCGTGGTACGCCACGGCAGTTTGACGGGGGCCGCTCAGGAGCTGGGCTTGCATCGCTCGTCAGTAAGTAAGCAACTGGCACGGTTTGAAGCTCAGCTTGGTGCAAAGTTATTGCAAAGAACAACACGCAAGCTGGCACTAACCGAATTGGGCGAGCGGGTATGGCAGGAGGCGCAAACCATTGCTGTGGCGCTGGAGAATATCGACGCGATTACCGATGATTATCGGCAGAATGTGCGTGGTCGGCTGAAAGTAAGCTGCTCGTCGTCTCTAGCTAGGGTGCATTTAATCCCCATACTGCCCTTATTTTCCCAGCGTTATCCGGAAGTCGATTTGCTCTTGCAACTGGAAGATCGCTTTGTGGATTTAACGACCGAGCAAGTCGATATCGCTATTCGGGTGGGCCATCTGCCAGATTCATCTTTAGTGGCGCGTAAGCTGGGTGAATTACAATTGCAGCTGGTTGCCAGCCCAAGCTACCTAGCACAGCACGGCTTACCGCAAACACCGAGCGATCTGGCGCAGCATGCTTGTCTCTTTTACCAAAATGGCCTGCGCGCCATGAATCTATGGACGTTTACCGGGCCACTAGGGGAGGAGCAAGCGCGGGTAAGCGGCCCTTTAGCGATGAATGATGCCTGCGCTTTGGTGGATGCGGCCATTAATGGCCAAGGCATATTATTGATTGATTGTGCTTTATTAGCCTCACCGCTTGCCAGCGGCCAATTGCTAGCGCTGCTGCCCGATTATCAGCTAGCAGCGGGCTTACCGGTGTATGCGGTCTACCCCGCTCGTGATTGGCTACCCGCTAAAGCCACTGCTTTTGTCGAGTTTATCATCAAGGAATTCGCCCCCAGATTGCTCGTCAGATAGGCGACCGAGGTGCAATCGGCAGCGATGATTTTGCCCTCTGCTTGCCACTGTCGAAGCTTTAGATATAGCGCTTGTTCGCTTTGCAAACGTTGCTCAAAGTGGGGCTAGGGCGTTACCCGCTCGATACCACGCGGTTTCGGCCTTGATCTTTTGCCAGATAAAGCGCTTTATCGGCGCGGGCTTCGACCATGGCAATGGTGTCGCCACTTTTGTAGCTGGCCACACCAAAACTGGCGGTTCTACAGCCTATCGAAGCAAAGTCGTATTGCTCGATCGCAAGGCGTAGTTTTTCGGCTACTTTAGCGGCGTCTTTGAGTTGTGTCTTGGGGCAGAGGATCAGAAACTCTTCGCCGCCCCAGCGTCCAAGCAGATCACTGTCTCTGATCGTTTCTTTCAGGATTAGGCTGATGCTTTTAAGCACTTCATCACCCATATGATGGCCGTAGCTATCGTTGACCTTTTTGAAATGATCAATGTCGAGCAAGATCAGAGAAAAAGTGGTGTTGTGGCGGCCTGCCGAGGTGAATTCTCGTTCTAAAACCTGATCAAGAAATAAGCGGTTATAGATACCTGTTAAGCGATCTGTGATAGCCAGTTGCTCTAGCTCGCGGTTTTTTTCTTGCAACTGTTGTGTACGCTCGTTAACTCTATTTTCTAGCTCTTCATTGATTCGCAGTAATTCTTGGTTTGTTTGCTGCAGCTTGTCGTCCAATTCATAAGCGCGGATGGCGGCCTGCACGGTGAGGACGACATCTTCGTTTTGCCAAGGTTTTTCAAGAAAGCGAAATAAATTGGCTTCATTAATGGTGCGTTTTACGCCATTTAGATCACTTTGTCCGGTGAGCATGATTTTCATGGTTTTGGGGAGCTGCTGATGCACCTGTACTAAAAGCTCATCGCCTTTCATGCCGGGCATAATGTAATCCGCAATGATAACGCTGAGTTCGCGGCCTTCTTGCGCTAGCTCGGCAATAATTTCCAGCGCTTCAGCGCCATTTTCAGCAAGCTCAACCGATTGATCATGCCTCAGGCGCTGCCCTAGGAGAGAGCGCAGGGCATTGAGTACGCTGCTATCGTCGTCGACACATAAAATGGTTGCCATGGCGGAGTCTCTACAGACAATTTAGTGCTCGGTGCCTTATCTATCATCTATGATAATTGCTTGTTTTTGCTGACAAATTTACCAATTAATTCTTACCTGTTCTTTGCTTTGTAGTTCAAAAAGAAGGGCTGTGCAGGTTTTTATGGGGGGCTAGTTTGGGCGTAAGTAGGGCAAATAGATTAAGAACGTTGTGCCCAAGCCAACTTCGCTCTGTACTTCAATACGGCCTTGGTGCTTGTGAATAATTCTTTTAACAATGTCTAGGCCAAGCCCGCTGCCCTCTCCTATGGGCTTGGTGGTAAAAAAAGCATCAAATATTTTTGGGCGGATATGTTCTGCAATACCGCAGCCACTATCTGAAATCGCCACTCTTGCTTCATTCGCTGTTCGGCTAATTTCTATCTTGAGTACGCCTTTGTATTGCATGGCTTGCAATGCGTTATGGATGAGATTGGTCCAGACCTGATTCAGCTCGTCAGGGAAGCAGACAATTGGGGCAATATCTTCGTAGTGGCGTATTAATTCGATATTTTGTTTAATTTGGTTTTGATAAATGGTGAGCACCGTTTCCAAGCCGTCTTTTAAATGGGCTTCGGTGCTGACGCCTTCGTGATCAAAGCGGGAAAAAGATTTCAGGGCAAAGATAATTTTACTGACTTGCTCTACCGCAAAATTAATATTGTCGGTATTGCTTACGATGCTTGAAATGCTGTAAGCCGTATCAAGGATTAAGCCATGATCTGGATGCTGGAGTAGCGGTAAGTATTCAGCCAAGCTGCTTTCCGCGTGTAATTGCACCAAAATCCCCGCTTTGTAGTGGGCATCTTCGATATTTTCGGCTTCAAGTTCTTGGTTTAATATGCGCACCTTACTTCTTTCTTCACGGCGGCTTAGCACGTGTTCAGGTTTGTAACTGATTAATTGGATAAAGCGTTGCTGGTCGATTTCAGTCAGCCTTTGAAAGAGCCTTGGTAAGTTTTCTAGGGCGTGGCTTAATGAATCAGCGATATTTTTGCCACTGGATTTTACTGCGCCAATCGGCGTATTGATTTCGTGTGCGACGCCTGCAATAAGCTGCCCAAGAGCCGCCATTTTTTCAGATTGAATCAGCTGGCTCTGTGCCTGGCGCAAGTTTTCGAGCGCATTGGCTGTTTGTTCCCTAGAGGCTTCTGCAGCGGCATAAGCGGTTGCATTGGCAAGTGCAATGGCGGCATAGACGGCGATAGAGCGCAGGATTTCTAATTCTCTTTCCTGAAATGCATTGGCGGTGTGGCTTTGAATGGAAACAACACCAATACGCTGGCTGTTTACAATTAAAGGGCGTAGCACTACAGAGCGCATGGGTGCGCTGGGCTTAATGCTTTCGGGGGAAGGTGCTTTTTCTATCAGGGCCTCGTCGGCGATAATCAGCTCTTGTTCTTCCCTAAATGCCCTAACTGAAAGCGAGCTAGGGTGATCGAGCATCAGGATGGCAGGATCGGCTACCAGGCCATCTTCGATGTAGTAAATCAGATTCAGCCTGTCGCCCTCAGATGCGAGTAGCGCTACGGTAAAGGCATCGAGGGGCAAGAGGGCGCGTAGATGCTGATAAAGCGTTAAACAAATCGCATGGGGGTTTAGGCTGGTTGTGAGCTCTCTACCAATATCGCCCAGCTGGCGTAATGTATCTGCCGAGCTGGCTAAGGCTTTATTGGCTTCAAATAACTCTGCGGTACGCTCCCAAACCCGATCGGCCAGATGATCGCGATGTTTGGCTAGCTCTTCTTCATACTGCTGCTTTTGTTGCAAGTAGCCGGATAAATTACTCTGTAAATTGTTGACGCCAGAAACCAGCATGCTTAACTCATCCTGACGGGATGAGTCCCGTGGCATAAGCAGCGCTTGGTTTAAGTTATCCGGATTCAGCTGGGCTAGGTGCCGAGCAATTCGCTGCACATGCACGGTGACCGATCGGTTAAAAATCAGCATGATAAAACCGGCTAGGAGTAGCGACTGAATGCCTTGCGTCCAAATAATTGCAGCAACCTCGCTACGTAAGCGCGCCCACAGTACTCGTTCATCCCCAGAAAGCACGAGCTTGCCAACCTGCTGACCTGCCGCTCCGGAAAAAGGATGGTAGCTCAGTATCAGCTGGCGGGAAGGGGCGATGCTTGATGCTTGCCAGCCGGGCTGGGTAAATACAAAGGTTTCTGCAGCCCGTTGTTCTGGCGTGATCGTAATCACAATTTGCCCTAAGGACGATACTTTGGATGCGCTGGCTAAATGGGTTCTGAGTGTTTCTCTATCCATTTCCCAAATCGCTTTACTGAGGGGGTGCTGATAAACCTGCTCAATAAGGCTAAGCTCTGCACGCATGGCGGCTAGGTTTATTTGCCATGCTGACCATGTTTTAATCGCCACGGCCGCTAGTGTAAACACCAGACAAAAAGCCAGCGTAGCGAGTACGATGCGGCTGCCTAGTGATAGACCAGATTGACCGATACGTGGCATTGCGCGCCTTTAAAAAAAAGAGGAATTAAAGCCATTTCTTTTTGATTAAATCAAATGTGCCATTTTTTTTAATCGTATCTAAGCCTTGCCGGAAGCGCTCGACCATTTCATCTGATGTTTTATGGCTAAAGGCCATAAAATATCCATCTCCAATTAGATCAAGCCGGTAGGCTTTGCTGAGTACCTTATTGGGATCATCGCCGAATTTCCGCACTAGATGATAGGCTGCCATTTCATTCATCACCCATAAATCAACTCGCCCGCGTTTGAGCTTTTCGTAATTAAGCAGATATTTCACGCTTGATTGCAGATTTGTGCCTTTAATAAAGCCTTGGGATTCCAAAAACTGCTCGCCGATATCTGTATTCACGCTGCCAATTTGGTATTTCTTTGCCTCTTCTAAGTGATTGATTTTGATATTGTGGTTGGCTAGGGAAAATAAATAATTGTTTGCAGGAGCGATAGGGCCTATCCATTTAAAAAGTTTTTCTCTTTGCGCAGTACGGCCAATTGAATAAATCAGTATGTTTTTATGATTGAGTGCCGTGTCGTAAGCCCTGGCCCAAGGCATAGATTGAAAATCGCCTTGAATTTTCATCTCTTTCAAAATGGCTTGAATGACCTCGGTGCTAAAGCCTGTTAAAACACCCTTTTCGGTGAAATTATAAGGGGCGAGTTCTTCAGTCACAATCTTGATGACTTCGGCAGCGGCCGTGTGTAGCGTCAGATTGAGCGCCATAAAAAGTAAACATTTCTTTAGCCACCGCAAGACTCTCTCCTTCTAGGGAATCGTATTGTTATTGGTTTTTTTCGATTGTTTTTTTGACTAGCCCCTCGGCTTTTAATTGCTCAAAAGCACTGCGTATTTTTTCTACAAGAGGGTCGGGGGTTGATTTACTCAAAGCGATATATAGGCCATTAGATATCCCATTGAGTGTGTAAATCCTTTCTAATTTTGTGCAATCAAAGGCCAACTGCTGGCAGAGTGCTTCAGCATCTTTATCAAGCAGGGGAATGATATCTACTTGTTTATTGATTAATTGTTTAAAATTGTCTTCGCGCTGTGCGGAAATAGTGAGCCGGGTAAATTTTTGTTGGTGTAGATAGTCTTGGCGTACATCATTACGGATAACGCCTATCGTATAGCGTTTAGCATCAGATAGATTGTTTACAATAATTTCTTTATGTACTTTGAGTTTATAAAAGTGATATTGGGTTTTGATCAATTCCCCTACCCATTTAAACTGCTTTTCTCTGCTGGGGGTACGAACAATGGGATAAATAAGAATATTTGCCCGGTTTAGTGCCATTTCATAGGATCTGGCCCAGGGGTAAAGATGAATACTGTAATCAGTTAAGCCCGCTCTTTGCAGGTTTAGCTTAAGTAGCTCAGTTGCAGGCCCAGCCACTTGGCCTTCTTTGAGATAGCTATAAAGCGTGGTTTCAGTAACCGCGTGAAGGGTCTCAGCATAGGTGGTGGAAAGCAAAATAGAGAGAGCCAGTAGGGCGATTGCTTTCATGATTTTTGTTCTATTCATAGTTTATAAAAATAATCTAGTCAGCATTGACTCTGTTACTTTTAAGAATAGACCAAGCTTGCTCTTTTTTTATAAAGAGGAGCAGGGCAGCTTGTGGCTGCCCTGCAAAATCCTTGCTTGAAGCTTTATAAGCCGCCGTTTTCCATCATGGTGCGTATCACTCGATTAAATGGCTCGATCCAATCAGGGTCAAATTGCTGATCAGAGGCGTTGACTTCGGCAATGGCCCGCAGCACGGATTTATTCTGGCCGCGATGGCTGTGTTTAAGCATCACGGCTTCAAAGGCATCGACCAGTGCCAGAATTTTTGCACCCGGCACAATATCGTTGCCACTGAGTTTATTGGGGTAGCCTGTGCCTTCGATATTTTCGTGGTGCTGCAAACACATGGTTGATGCATCCTGCCAGCCATCCATTCTGGCTAAAAGGCCAGCGGCCCAAGCGGGGTGATCGACAAGTTGCGCCCGCTCGGCATCGGTCATTCTTTCTACTTTTAGCCAGAGCGATTCAGGTAAAAACATCATGCCTACATCATGCATATACACGGCGGCTTCGAGCTGGGTGCTGGAAACCACGCCGCCTGCTGCCTTATTGGTGGCGAGGGCTAATTGTAGATTGCGTGCGGTGCGGCCACGAAACAGCGGCGAGCGCATTTCTAATTGAAGTGCCATATTGCGAAAAAAACGTAAATCTTGGCTGCGCTCTTCGTTAGAGCGTTCTGCTTCGGCACGGGTACGGTCTGGCAGAGCGACGGCGGCATGTTTAAAACCGGTGACGGCTTCGATCAGCCGGGCACAAGCAGGATCAAGCTCTTCCGCTTGCAAAGTAGACAGGCCATCAAGCCCGCGGGCCAGTGTGGGCAGATGCAAGCTGCCGGCCGATGCATTATTGCTGAGCGATTCAACGGCTTGCTCTAGTCTATCTAAAGTCAGCAACAATACTTCGGATAAGACTTCGGTAAGTTGCAGCTCGCCGGCGCGCATTCTGGAAAGAAGCGTTTCAATTCCGTGGACGAGGGGAATCACAAATTCAACGCGGCATAGCCCTGCATCGCCTTTAATATTATGAAAAGCGCGAAATAAATCAGAGATAAGCATCATTCTGCCCGGATCACGTTTTAGCTCGGCGATAATTTGCTCGATCCTTGGCGCATGATCTGCAAGGCTCTCCCGAAAATCTTGGAAAGTATTGATATCGTGAATTTTCGGGGTAAGTAAGCTGTCGTAGTTCATGAGGGCACCTTTAGGTGGATTTAGCTTAAGCATAAGTCGCGCTTGCCACAGAAGATATTCAATTTTTAGATTAAATGCGCGGAATGGCAGTTTTGCTATGTCTTCGTTGGGTAATATTCGCTGCTTATAATGTAATTTATGCAACGACGTCATTGTTTTAAAAAATTAGAATAATGACTGCTGAAACGTAATGTGTACATTGAATTGATTTCGATGTTGTTTCATCTCTCTCCTCTGTATGTATTTACGCCACCGACTCGGTGGCGTTTTTTTTGCCTGTAGCGGGTACAATGGCAGATTGCTCTTATGAAAAGTATTACGACCATGACTGAATCCATCCGCTTATCCAAACGCATGACCGAGCTGGGCATGTGCTCACGCCGCGAGGCCGACGAATTTATTGAACAGGGCTGGGTAAAAGTCGATGGCGTTGTGGTCAATACCCTCGGTAGCCGTGTTGTGCCTGAGCAAAAAATCACCCTAGAGCGCCAGGCCACGGTATTTCAAGCTGAGCGTGTCACTATTCTTATGCACAAGCCAGTGGGCTATGTATCTGGCCCTGCCGAGCCGGGGGACCGCCCAGCTTGGACCTTGATCAAAGCAGAAACGCGCTTTATTGGCGACCGAACCGGCATCAACTTCCTCAAAAAACACATGCACAACCTCGCCCCAGCGGGCCGCTTAGATGTAGATACATCAGGTTTACTGGTGCTAACGCAAGATGGCCGCATCGCTAAAAAGCTGATGTCGGATGTGGATGTAGAGCGCGAATATGCCGTTCAGGTCGAAGGAATGTTGAGCACAGAAGGTTTAAAGCAGCTTAATAATGGCCTGAGCCTTGATGATGAGCGCTTAAAGCCAACTAAAGTCAGTTGGCAGAGTGAAGACTCATTGCGTTTTGTATTGCGTGAAAACCGCCCGCGCCAAATTCGCCGCATGTGCGAATTAGTCGGCCTCAGAGTGATCGCAATCCGTCGACTGCGCATTGGCCGTATCTCCTTATCTGATCTACCTGTTGGTCAGTGGCGCTATTTGCGGATGGATGAGCGGTTTTAATTAGGGCTCTGCCTGAGATATAGAATCAAATCATACAATCCTTGCCCATCATCATTGGTGCGCAGGGATTTTGTATTTGTATCGATTGAGAAATGTGGCTGCTATAGCTGACATTCGATCATCTATCGAGTCAGCAAAAATCGTCATAAGTGATTGAGAAAGGGGCTTGCCAAGCAGGCTAAACAACATAGACAATTCGGGCTTATTACAACCCAATAAGAACTATATGCAAGCCTCCAATCTGAATCACTATAAAACCAATATTTTAGGCAAAATTATCTTTGGCAGTCGCTGGCTGCAATTGCCCATTTACCTTGGTTTGATCATCGTACAAGGGGTTTACGCATATAAGTTTCTGGCCGCGCTCTTCACGATGATGATGAGTCTAACCACGCTGACAGAAACCCAAATCATGCTTTCTGTGCTGGGTTTGATTGATGTGGTGATGATTGCCAATTTACTGCTGATGGTGACCGTGGGTGGCTATGAAACATTTGTATCGCGCTTGCGGATTAATACTCACCCTGATCAGCCGGAATGGCTGGATCATGTGAATGCCACGGTGCTTAAAGTTAAATTATCGATGGCGATTATTAGTATTTCCTCGATTCATCTGCTTCAGACCTTTATCAACGCCGACAAAATGAATGAAACAACCATGAAATGGCAGGTGATTATTCATTTGTCCTTCCTTGTTTCTGCTGCTGCTCTGGCTTATACCGACAAGCTTTTGCATTCTGTGGCACCGCAACACCACAAATAAGTTTGGTGGATGGATAGGTTTAGATTTAGCGTTTTATTTTTGAATTGAAAAAAGCCTCTTTTTTAAATAAGGAGGCTTCTTTAATTTAAAACCTATCTTTTCGCACCGTTTTTGCTTTGCCTCGGTGCGTAAGGCCTATGGCGTTTTGCACCCTATGAGGGGGTGTAGCTTGGTTTTATAGGGTGTGCAAGAGCTTTTCTTGCGCACCGCTCTTGCGCTACTGCTAAGCAGGCTTGTATTGGGCTGCTTATTTATATTTCTTCCCGCTGCTGATACATCGTCAGCAACAGCTCATTCGCCATCTCGGCAAATCCCTCATCGTTCAGCAAGCTTTGCCCTCGCCAGGCCATTTCATACCAGATTTCTGATTCTTCTCCGGCAAAGCCGCGCAGGCTGTTGCCGTGCCAGCTTTCTCTTGCGGCCTTTTCAGCGACATCTGCCGAGCCATCGTCGCTACTGAGCGCTTCGGCATATTTGGCGCTGCTGCGGGTGGCAAACGGCAGGCGATTAGATAGGCCTTGCCAGTAGTAATGCAGCCATTTTTCTAGCTCGAGGCCTGCGTTTTCCACTGGCCCAAAGCGCCAATGGCCTTTTTGACTGACGATGCGTGTTTCCTGTTGCACGCCATCGGGCGCGGCGTGGCAGAAGGCGAGGTGTTTTAGCCAGCAGGCGATCAGCTCGATGGGCGAGCTATGGTCTGTCCAAACCGCTACCTGCCCGTTGGGGCGCAGCTGGTGCAGTGCGCCATTAAGCTGCATATCGTCCGCAAATTTAAATAGGAAACTATGCGGTGCCAGCGTTGCATCGCTGAGCAGCGGCTCGGCGGCGTTATAGAGTTTACGCAGCGTGGCAGATTGCTTGGCGGCGCTCATATCGCCAAAACCACCGTGCGGCAGCAGGCCTGCAGCGCGGCCAGTGGCGATGGAATCACTGCTCCAGCCTTGCTCCAGGGATTGCCAGATCACTTGGTTTAGCTCGCTTTTGGCGGAAAAAGACAGGCTAAATGGCTCGTTACTTTCAAATTCCACCGCCTCATCGGCCAGCCGGATACCGATGCGGTTTCTGAGTAAATAGCGGGTGGGGTTGCGCCAAAAGGCCAGCAAATCGTTAAACGCGACGTTTTTGAACTCTGCATCAGGCAGCGGCAAGCTTTCTGCTAACACAGAGAGCGGCAGGCGCTGTGGCTGGCCAATGGCGGTGGCAGCGGCAAACCAGAGCGGTGAATAGGCAGGCAGTCGTTCTTCCTTAAAATAGCGAGGACTAAAGGGCTGCAGCGGGTGCTCGGTAATCAAATGCTTGAGCAGCCGCTCGCGCTCGATACGTCGCCATTTTAGTGCTTCGTTGCCAAGGGCGGGCTGAGGTGGGGCATCGTCCAGCACAAAGCTGCGGCCTGCCGCGTCGAGCAAATCAGATACCACCACCGATGGCGGGATCACGCCATTATCTTGGATACCACGGCCTACATAGCTCAGATACAGCACATCGCTGGCCGAAAGCAGGGTTTCAAGGAATAAATAGCGATCATCAGCACGGCGGGATCGATCGCCATATTGCGGATTGTGCGCCATCAAATCAAAGCCCGGCGGGCGTGATTCACGCGGGAAAGCGCCGTCATTAAAGCCCAGCAGGGCAATCACTCTAAAGGGCAGGCAGCGCATCGGCACCATGGCGCAAAACGTTACCGCGCCGGTTAAAAATCCACCACTTGGAATCTTGCCGGACAGCGCGCCATTGAGCCAGCTGCGCGGCACGGATAAATCCACCGGCGCATCGTACTGAGCGGCGCGGCTTTGTTCGGCAAATTCAATGACCTGCTCGCGCAGCTCTGCCAGGATCAGTGCTTCATCGTCATCCGGCGCAAATAGCGCCTCTATCATGTCTATCAATTTGCTGTGCCACAGCTCGGGCGTGTGTTCCCCCGATAGCGATGCAGCTTGCTCAAACAGCGTCTCGGCAAAAGCCGCGAGGCCCGCCGCCAGCTGGGCCTGATTCCCAGCCACGCCGCTGCCGGGCAATGTGCCAGCAAAGAGTGGTGCAGCAGCGCCCGCCACACCAGCGGGCAGGGCGATGCTCAGCAGTAATCTATCTAGCCCAAACCGCCAAGTGTGCTCAAAGGTATTGGGTAAACCCAGCTCGGCCTTATGCTCGCCATCTCTCCCCCAATGAATACCTAATTCGCTGATCCAGCGGTGGATGGTGGGCAAGTCGGATGCGGCAATTTCAAAGCGGCGGGCAATGGCGGGGATATCCAGCAGCGCCATCATCCAATCGCTGGCAAAGCGGCATTGCGGCAAGGTGAGCAGCTCTAGCAGGGCTTGCGCCAGCGGTGCGGCGTCTTTTAGGCTGCGGTCAGCAATGGCAAAGGGCACATTGGGTGCGGCGAGCTCGCTTGCGCCAGCGCTTAAATGGCGGCCAAACACCGCCTCAATATAGGGAATGTAATGTTCGATATCGGGCATCAACACCACAATCTCGGCGGGGGTGAGCGTGGTATCGCTCTCGAACAGCGCCAAGAGCTGATCGTGCAGCACTTCAATTTCGCGCATGGCCGAATGGCAGATATGCACTTGCAAGGATTGATCGTCTGCCGCCACTCGCTGGGCGGTTTCCGGGCTGCGGGCGACTAGCTCCAGCACATCGCTTTTCAGCGTTTGCAACATCGTGTCGTGGTTGCCAGGAAAAGGCGTGAAGTATTCAAGGATTTCTGGCTCGGCAATCAGCTGATTAAAAAACTCCCGCCCCTGTTTGCCCCACACCGCCAGCAGCGGATTACCGACTTCCAGATACAAGTCTTCAGGATCAAAACCATCAGAAAGCCGGGCGATTTCCGCCGCATCCCGAATCTCGCCCCAAGGCTCGCCGCAAGGGTTGAGCGCATGAATAAACACCTCGCAGCGCTTGGATAGCGCACGCAAAATCTCCATATACACCGGTGGCAGGCTGGATATGCCAAATAGCGAAACACGGCTAGGTAAATCTAGCGGGCGCGGGTCGAGTAGCCGCGCATGGGTGGCCGCCAGCAGCGCGCCACGATGGCCGCCATCGATACGGATATCCAGCTCGTCTTTGGATAGATAGCGCCACAGCGCCGCCTGCCAAGCCTCATCATCTCCTAGTCCCAAGCTCTGATTTTTTTCCCAAGCCAGCAGCCAATCGGCGCGGTAAACCAGATACTGATCGAACACATCGGCAATCCGCGTGGCTAATTCAAAACGCCTAAAATCGCCTCCTTCACGCAGATAATTAAGCAGCACCGGCGCATTGGGCTGCGAATCCAGCCAAGCCAGCACCCGCCAGCCCATAATCTCCCGCGAAAACGGCGATTTTTTCGGCAAATTGCCGCCCAGCGTGCGCTGCATTAAATCCCAGAAAAAAGAAGCCAGCAGCGGATAGCCCATCTGCGCCGTCATGCCTTGCTTTTCCGCCAAACGAAAATTCAACCACCGCCCCATCCCCTTAGACTGCACCACAATCTTTTCCTGCTCGAAGGGGGATACCAAAGGAGAAGTCTCTAACTGATGCGCCAGCGCCGCCAGCAGAACGTCGATACGGTTGGATTGGAATAGATGCAGCACGGGGGCCTTGGGGTCGTGTAAAGAAGTATTGGTATATAGGTACAGAAGTGTGTTTTTATTTGTTTTTTTCTAATTTGGATAATCTTTTTTGAACGGATGATAAATTACTTAAAATAGAAGGTACATTCCCAGTAATATTACTCATTTGCAAAAATAATTGCTGGCTTTTTGTATAAGCCTCTATCGCGGCAGCTATGTTCTTATTGTTTAACTCAATATCAGCAAGTTTCACAAATGAAATGGCCAAATTACCTAATATATTGGGTGTATCACCTAAACTTTGCCTAAGCTGGCTACGGAGCTGTAGACTTTCGTTAAGGACTAAGCGCGCTGCGTAAATGTTATTATTTAATAATTCAAGTGAACTTATACTTTCTAAAAAAGAAGCTAGAATGCTTAGATTGTTAGGGGTATCTCCCTGAGATGCTCTTATTTCTCTGCATAGTTTCAACCCCTCTTGATAAGAATTATTTGCTGAGTCTCGCTGCTGGAGGCTTATTTCAGTATTTCCTAGCTGTAAGAGGATTTTTGTTAGCACTCGTAATACTGCAGGTGTACTGCCTTGGATTGTTCTTTGCCAGCGACTTAATCCTAAAGCTTCTTGATATAATGCTAGGGCAGCTGCTTGATTATGGCTGTTGTGTTCAATATCACCTAGCTGGGCGAGTGCAATGGTTAAATTATTTAATGTAGATGGAGTATCTCCAATATCGTTTCTAAGCTGTCGGCACAGTAATAGGCTTTCATTTATTGCTTGCCGAGCGGAGACTAAATTACCGCTATCGCTTTCAAGCTCTCCTAATTGAGCTAGTAACGCTGATAGATCTTGTAATGTGTTTGGGTGATTATTAAATTCTGCTCTCAATTGGCGTTTAATGTTTATACTTTGATTAAACATGTTCCTAGCAAAGTCCAGATGTCCGCTTATATGTTCTATTTCTCCTAATCTTTCTAGTGAAGTTGACAAATCCCGCAATGCCATTGGAATGTCGCCTAGTTCTTTTTGCTGTTGGTAGCTTAATTGCAGGCTTTCATTTGCAGCCGCTCGTGCTGTATTGATGTCCCCTGCATCTAATTTTGAATCACTAAGATCAAGTAATGCATGAAGTAGATTTTGTACTTTCTGTGGTCGATTATTATGTTTAGCCAAATCCTGACGTGCTAACTCAACGGCTTGTTGGGCATGAATAAGCTGGCTATGTAATTCGCCCTTTTCTCTGGCTTCTTCGTAGCTTTTACTAGATTGCCACTGCTGCAATTCCATGGTGTTGCTATCTACTTCTGTTAAGGCAGGAAACTCAATAATAAACTGCCTAATGCTCCATAAATCAGGCGCCCAAGTGACTAGCTCAGGGGCAAATTGCATAGGCAATTGTAGGAATAATGGCCGCTTGACTGTATTTTCTAATTGACTGCGGCGTTTATTGAGTGCCGAGATGATCTCGCGCCGAGTTTCTTGCCATATTAAATCATAGGGGGCTATGGATAGCTCCAACCAGATTGGGGCATTGCTGGGCGTGGGTGATTCAAAGATACGGCTAAGCACTTGCTCAAGCGCAGTATTTGAATCTTCGGGTTTGATCCAGTCTATTGTGCCAGTTCGAGTGCGTACAAAGTCTTGCACTCGTTCTCTTAGCTTTGCTGAGGTGTGTGCATTGTCTGCAAAAATTAAATAAAACCCAAAGCCATTTTGCCATTCAAGTAATTGCTTTAGTTCGGCCCAAGTAGTTTCAAAATCTGATTGACGATTAGACATGGTCGCGCACAATTGGGGATACTTGATACCAGATCGAGCCATTTTGGTAATCAAGAATAAGTGAGTGATCAAATAATCTGATAATAGGCGGTAAATCTTGCTCAAGAATTGAAATATGTTGTGCCAGATTACCGCTTTTTTCGCGGCAAATTTTCAGCCATTTCCTATCATCAGCATTTAGCCATTGCAAGGGTTTGCTTTCTTCTGCCAAGGCTTGTTTAACCGCTGGGGCATCAATCTCAGTGAGAGGTAATACCACGCGATTTAATGCAGCTTTACTCGCTGTATGGCGCAGTAGTGAAAATAGGCGGCGCACATTCCCGCCAGACATCCAGATTAGGTTTTCTAATACAGGCTGGCTAATAAGCAATTGCCAATCAGTGAAACGGCGTTGAACAATATTCACCATACGGCAGATTCCATCTGCATTTCTATTGCAAATATTATCTTCCCTTGGTTTGTCCATTACTTTGAAGTTAGGTAAACAAAAGCTATTAGAAAATCCGCTATCTACATTGGGTAATACAGCATGTAAATAGGGTGGTGCGGTGTAAATAACTGAAATCTCACCCAGTTGCAGGCGTGAAGGATCGTTATAAAATATTTCGCGTAAAGAGTTAAATAGGTCTTGCTCAAACCCGCTAGGGGCAGATAGCCGTTCTAGTGAATCAACCACTAAGACAATTTTTGTAGCATTTGTTTTATTACGAATAGCCTTTGCAAGCTCGAGCGCAAATTGCTGAGCTTGCAGGAAAAACTCACCAGAATCACGCACAAATTTGACAAGGTGTTTTTTGAAATCTGGGTTGTCTTGTAAGGCAAATTCAACTTCGGCTTCAACACCTGCAATAGAAGTTTTTAATTTAGGTTTGAGTGTGACATCCGAGCCTAATAATTGCCTTGTTCTGTCCCAAATCGTTTCTTTTAAAATATCATGGCCGTGCTTTTTTCTGATTGCATCGGATAAACCTGCCAGTGCCGTTAAAACAAGCTCTGCTTGGCTGAGGTTAGGGTCGGTTAAATCAAGATAGCTACTGGCATCACAATAAAATGCAGCAATACCTGCGTTTTCTAATTCAGTAATTAGACGGTTAAGTTCTGTTGTTTTTCCAACACCTCGCAGGCCAGTAAAGAGATAGCTTCCTGCTTGCTCTTCCCATTCGATAGCTTGTTGAATATTCATGACAGGATCGTGAGCATCATCGTCGCTTCGATTGACGTAATAGCTACTTTCATCTGCACCACCTGAGGCGGACATAGGAAAGGCATTAAAGAATGCTTTGGCCAATTGATTTGTGTTCTGGGTGCTCATTTTATCTTGCCTCTATTTGAACCGTATTGATGGATCAAATCATATATTAATCAATAATCGTCATGCGAATGCTTGTCTACAACACACTACATCATGCCATACAAGCCCTATACGCAGCCAGATTGTGCTGGTTAATACTCGACTACTCCTCTTGGATTGGCTCTGTTTTTTATGGTGCTTGTAATTAATATATGCCGTTATTCTTTAGCTGTTTAGCATTATGAGGAATTATATTTACGAGAGATTAAATATTTTTATGCACGATTTTCCTTCTAAACTAAACCTCATGCCTAAACCCAAACTCCCCCCATTAACTGACGCCATCCGTGCCGATTTGTTTACCCATCTGGCAACGATGGAGAAAGCGGGCCTGCCGGTGGCGCAGGCGTTTTTATCACTGCGGCTGGCAAAATCCGCTCAGCCTCGGGTGGATGAGGCGCGCAAGTGGCTGGGGCGGGGCAAGGATGTGGCGGCTGCGGGGCGGATGTCGGGCTTGTTTAGCGATCTGGAAGCGGATTTGCTGCATGCGGCGATCAGCGCGGGCAGCCCGGCGCGTACTTACTTTCGCCTTGCAGAGCGCTATGCGTTGAAAGCCAGATTAAGCCGCCAGATGCGCTCCAAAATGATGCTGCCTATCGTGGTGTTTGTGCTGGCTTTGCTGGTGCAGCCGCTGCCCGATTTGGTGTTGGGCGCGCTTAGCCCAGCTGCTTATTTATGGCGCTGCCTGCGGCCGATGCTGTTTTTTATCTGCCTCTATGGCTTGTTTGAAGGGATTTCTGATTGGCTGGAAGTTTCGGGGCCGTCGCGGTTACGGCGGCAGATTGAAACGCTACTGATCAGAATGCCGCTCTTTGGAGCAATGAATGTACGGCGCAATGCGCGGGATTTTTTTGAAAGCCTGGCGCTGATGCTGGAAGCGGGCCTACCGATGTTTGATGCCCTGCCCAAGGCGAATCGGGCGATTCATAATCAGCTGATCCGCAGTGAATACAGCCGCATTCTGCCCAAAATGCAGCGCGGGGATAGTTTTGTTAAAGCGCTTGATCATCAGTCTTTTTTAGGGGAAGAACGGGTGATTGGCTTTGTGCAAACGGGGGAGGCCAGCGGCACTTTGCCTGAAATGCTGCTGCGGCATGTAAATATGGAAAGCGAAAACATCGCTGATTTTCAAAGCAAAGTCGCCGAGTGGTTCCCAAGAATCATGTATGGCCTGCTGATGCTATGGATGGCTTATGGCATGGTGGTGGGGAGTGGCGCACCGCAAATTCCTGCTGATTTGTAAGGCTAAAAAGCGTGCAGAGCAATATTGAAATATATTATTTTGTGGAATTTTGACAGTTTTATTGACTAAATTGTAAGTGATTAGGTATGATTCGCCGTCTTGATGGAGAGTTGGCCGAGTGGTCGAAGGCACTCCCCTGCTAAGGGAGCATACGGGCAAAACCTGTATCGAGGGTTCGAATCCCTTGCTCTCCGCCAAGTGCAGCTGCACTGGCTGAGTTTAGTCTTAGATAGTAAGTAAGCTGCATAAGAAAATAGCCCTTGTTGATCAAGGGTTTTTTTTCGTCTCAAGGGTAGTATCTAGCCGTCGTCCATTAGCTCATAGCTACGCAATGACTCAAAATCTGTTTTCCTCCGTGAAACTCAGCGTCCTCTGTGTCTCAAGATTTGGGCTTTACCCCGCAACCTCAGATCCACATCAATAAACAGCCAGATCTCCCCGCCTTTCCTCGCTATTAAATCTAAAATTAGTCATAGGGGGATTTTATGACTACATCCTTTGATTTTAATCGTGCGCCGTTTAATAGCCTGAATTCTGCCGAGCAGGATCGTATCGCCGCGGCCTTGGATGTGGCTTATTACGCGGCTGGATCGGTGATTCAGCAGCAGGGCGAGGGGGTGGATGCCTTGCTGGTGGTGATGAAGGGGCTAGTCAGGGAGGGCGGCGAGGCTAGCTTTTACGGTTGTTTTGATGTGCTTGATAGCAAATCACTGCTTAGTGGCAAGGCTTGCTGCACTTTGCATGCGCATGAAGATACGTTGCTTTGGCATATTCGCCGTGATGTGGCGATGAAAATAAGCGATGTTAATAGCCAGTTTGCGGCGTTTTTTTATGCTGATGTGGCGCGTAAATTGGCGGCGTTGAGCCACTCCGTGCAAGAGTTACAGCCAAGGGTAGCCGATGCGGTACTGCATTCACCTTGCTGGCTGGCAGAAAGCGCCACGGTGATGGACGCGGCACGGCTGATGAAGCGCGTGCATAGCCGCGCCGTATTGGTGAAGGAAGCTTCGGGCGTGGGGATTTTTACCCAGAGCGATTTACGCAATGTGGTGGTGGATGGGCTGGATGCCAATCATGAAGCGATTTATCGCCACCTTAAGCGCCCGCTGATTTGTGTAAAAGCCGAGGACGATCTGCACCACGCCATGTTGTTGATGATGCGGCACTCGGTGCAAAGGCTGGTGGTGCTGGAGGGCGACGAGGTTTGCGGCGTGCTGGAGCAGATCGAGCTGATGTCGGCTTTTTTTAATAACTCGCATAATCCACGCGGCATTACCGCACAAATTGGCCGTGCCAATCATCCCGATGCGCTGATGGCGGCGGTTAAAAGCACTCAGCAATTAATCCGCTCTCTGCACGGCAATGGCATGAAAATCACCCTGCTGGCCGAGCTGGTGGGGGAAATTCGCCAGCGTTTATTTAGCCGCTTGTTTACGCTGCTTGCCCCGCCAGAAATGTTGCCGCATGTGTGCCTGCTGGTTTTAGGCTCGGAAGGGCGTGGCGAGCAGATATTAAATACTGATCAGGATAATGCGCTGATTATTGAAGACGGCTATCAGCATCCGGATTTAGAGCGTGTTTGTCGTGAATTTAACGAGCAGCTGATTACCTTTGGCTATCCGCCTTGTCCCGGCCTAGTGATGGTGTCTAACCCACAGTGGCGGCAAAGCGTGGCAGGGTATAAGCGGCAGATAAATACTTGGACCAGCAGCGCCAGCAGTGAAAACGTCATGCATATGGCGATTTGGCTAGATGCGCGGCCAGTCTGCGGGCAGGTGGCTTTATTTGAGGGCCTGCGCCAATATTTGCAGCAGGATTTAGGCGACAATGCGGCGTTTTTATCGCGCTTTGCTTTTCCGGTGGAGCAATTCTCCCCGCCGATTAATTTGTTTTCTAGGCTGATTGCCACGGCTGGGCCAGATAAACACGCGCTCGATATTAAAAAAGGCGGCATTTTTCCCGTGGTACACGGCCTGCGCAGCCTTGCGCTGCAATATGGGATAGACGAGTGTAATAGTTATCAGCGTATTCAGCGCTTAAGTGATATCGGCCATTTAAGTGAGAGCTTTGGCCGTGATTTAGCCGAGTCGCTGGCATTTTTACAGGGCTTGCAGCTTAAAGCAGGGCTGCTCAATCAGGCGATGGATAAGCCAGTTGATCATCTGATCGACCCTGCTACTTTAACCACGCTAGAGCGTGAGCTATTAAAAGACACGCTGTCGGTGGTGAAGCAATTTCGCCAACTGGTTAGCCATCATTTCAAGCTGGGGATGTTATGAGTGGCTTCTATGGGCATTAAGCCAATGACATGTATTGCCCCTTTTGTAGGGCGGGTGAAACCCGCGAGCCATGCTGAAAAATACGCGGGTTTCACCCGCCCTACGATGATTTGATGTGCGTGGTGTGTGGCCGATTGATGATAAAAACCTAAATGATGCGTATAGGGCATGTGATGAGCGGCTTGATAGATTATTGGCAGCGCTGGCGCAGATCACGCAGCTTGGCTTTGGCGAACCCTCAGTTTGCCTATCTATGGGATGCGCCTCCCGCTGACGAATACATCAGCCTAGATTGCGAAATGAGCTGCCTCGATCCAAGGCAGGCAGAGATTTTAAGCATTGCCGCGATCAGGATGAAAGGCTCGCGGATTCTTCTTTCTGAGCATCTAAAACTATTAGTGAAACCCGCAGGTCAGATTGATCCGGCCAGTATTGCCGTGCATGGTTTGCGCCATCAGGATGTACAAGAGGGCATGGCGATTGAGGATGCTTTGGCCGCCTTGCTGCACTTTATCGGGCCGCGGCCTTTGATTGGCTATTATCTGGAATTCGACTTGGCAGTGCTGGGCCGCCTGCTTAAACCGACGCTGGGCGTGGCTTTGCCTAATGCCCGTATCGAAGTGTCCAGCTTATTTTATGACCATATGGTCACGGCACATCGTCCCGATGTAGATCTAAGCCTCAGCCATATTCTGCAAACATTAAACCTACCCGATTTGCCTCGCCATGATCCGCTGAACGATGCGCTGTTGGCTGCGATGGTGTTTTTAAAGTTGCGGGGGTAGGGATGTGTGCGCTGAGAAAATTGTTTTTTATTAGCGAACGGCAAAAAACATAGATACCACGCTCTCTGCATAGGGCTTAAAAATCCCCTTGAAACACGCCGTAGTGAGGAACAAGCGGGGCGGGGTTTCGGCAAGGGAGCGAGGAACGAGCCAATCCCGCCCGCCGCCGACTCGATTGTCCGCAGCGAAGGGGCCTTCGTGTTTCGTGGGGTCGCCTTCTTTGCTTACTTTCTTGGCGAAGCAAGAAAGTGAGTCCCCGCGTGGACTACGCACCAAAATCAACGTGCCGAAGGCACTAAAAAGATCTATTTAACTGTGTTTAGCAAGCTCTCGCTCATACTTCAACAATCTTCCCTTATAAGCACGGCCATCATGCAGGGGCTTGTTGATTAGTGTTTCGCTCAGGCTAAAGCCATTTGCAGCCATCTGCCGGTTAAAGGCACTTCGATTACCTCGGTTGGGATCGATAATCAGCACTTCGGCATGGGGGGCGGCATGGCGGTCGATAAAGGCAGAGAGCGCAGCGGGCTGGTTGCGCTCGTACAGCACATCGCTGCCGATGATAACGTCGAATTGGCCTAGCTCAGGATTGATGCGATCCCAATTGCCAGTGCTGTATTTCAGCGCGGGCAGGGTATTGAGTTGCAAGTTGGCTTTCAGAAAAGTTTCGGTCAATGGGTGGCAATCGCTGGCAGTGATATCGCCATTTCTGCGATGCACCACCATGCTTGCCAGCGCCAAGCCACAGCCAATTTCTAAAATTCGCCGCTCACCTAAAACATAAACTTGCATTAAATCAGCCAGCTTTTGTGCCGATGGCCAGATTTGTCCAAATAGCGGCCAGCAAGCAGGCGAAATCCCCGCGTTTTCTGCTTCGCCTAGAGGATCAAAATATTGTTGAATATCGAGCAGCGAGCGGATATTTAAATCCAGACCGCCAGCCACGGCGATATCTTGAGTTTTAACTTGGTAGCCAAGGGGCGTGCTATAGGGCATGAAAGCCTTGTGTAGGTGCGGCGTTAGATGCTTTTCGAACCGACGCAACGCTTCCTCAGAAGGGCTTTGCAAGAATGATTAGTATTTGGCGGAGCAGAGTACAAAGAGGTAAAAGGTGTTTGATGCTAACACTCGAGTGTATCGTTTGGGATGTTTTCCTGGCAAAAGGGTATTAGGGACATGATTAGCGGGCTTTATGCGGTGTATTTATTGATTTTGTAAGTAATTAAAATATAAACGTGCATGTTTTTAATTAATTTATTTTTATTGGGTTAGTTTTTTTGTGAAAATCTTGATGCAGAAATACTTATACAGATTGGCTTGATTGCTACTATTCTTACTGGGCAATCCTGCCTTTTTTAAGGGTCATGCTCATGAAACAGCTTGGTTTTCGCGCCAAAATAATGATGACTGTATTGGGCTCTTTATTTCTTATTTTAGGCTTGATGCTGTCAGTTTTAGCTTGGAATACGCGTAAAGAAATGAGCGCAGAGGCTTTTGGCAGCGCAGAAAATATGGCCAGGCACTATGCGCAATTTGTGCAAAATGAGCTGGAAAAATCCCTTAGCCCTCTGCAAACATTGGCAAGTAGCCTAGATAGCGCCAAGCAAAATGGGCTAGTGCAGCGCAGCCAGACTAATCATCTTTTGCAGCAAATTCTGAAAGATAACGCAGAGCTTTACGATCTGTGGCTGATTTATGAGCACGGCCAGTTTGATGGCAAGGATGCTGAATTTACCAAGGATAAAACGGGTTACCCATCAGGCGCGTATGCGCCTTGGATGCTGCGCAAGGGCGATAAAATTGAGCTGATTGAATATGTGCACGATGGCGATAAAGGGATGGATGAAGCGGCAGTTCGTAAATGGGAAGAAACATATTACGGCGGAGCGTATTACACCATGCCCAAAAGTACGGGTAAGCAATCGGTGATCGAGCCCTATGTAGATAGTGATACCAAGGTATTAATGATGTCGTTTGCTGTGCCTTTACAGTATCAGGGCAAATTTATTGGTGTGGCAGGAAGTGATATTCCAATGGATGGGCTGCAAAAAATGCTGAGTCAGGCCAAAGTTTTTGATAGTGGTTTTATTAGCTTAATTAGTGCGGGCGGTATTTATGGCAGCCATCCGGATTCGGCACGATTAGCCAAGCCAGTTGATGAAGCGGAAGTGCCTGCTGCGGTATTGGCTGATATTAAAACGGGTAAAGCTTTGCATATAGAGAGCGGCGGATTTACCCGGTTTTTTATGCCAATTAGTATGGGAAAAAGTGGCACAGTCTGGAGCTTGGTGATTAATGTGCCCCAAGCTGAGCTTTATGCGAGATCTAATCGCTTGCTACAACTTTCTTTCCTGATTGGCGGGCTGGGTTTATTACTGTTATCCATTATTTTATCGGCCACGCTTAGTTTATTAACTAAGCCCATTATGCAATTGAATGCAGCCATGACTCAATTATCGGCAGGCGATGCAGATTTAAGCCACAGACTGGAAGTAAGCAGCAGCGATGAAATTGGCCGCACTTCTTTAGCTTTTAATTTATTTGTTGCCTCGCTGGCCGAAATGATCGCTAAGGTAAAACTACAGGTAAAAGAGCTTAATTTACAAATAACCCAGTTGGCAGGGCATGCCAATACCGTGGCGCAAGGCTCTGCCCAGCAGGCTCGGGCCGCCGAGCAAACCGCGGGTGCCATTGAAAACGTATCGCATGGCATTAACTCGATCGCTGAGAATGCCCTTGCTGCGGAAAATATGAGCCATGTCGCAGAAAAAAATGCCAGGCAAGCCGAGCTGGGCGTGCGGGCTACATCGGGTGAAATCGCTAAAATTGAAGAAGTGATCAAAACCCAATCGGGCTTGATGAATGGTTTAAGGGCGCGCTCTACCGAGATTTCTAATGTGGTGAATGTGATTCGTGGCGTGGCCGAGCAAACTAATTTACTGGCTTTAAATGCCGCTATTGAAGCCGCTAGGGCTGGCGAGCAGGGGCGGGGTTTTGCCGTGGTAGCCGATGAAGTCAGAAAACTCGCGGAGAACACCAGCAGCGCTACTTTAGATATTGGCAAAATGATTGCGCTGATTCAGGATGAAACCCAGCAAGCGGCCCAAGGCATGGAGCTGGCATTGCAGCAAGTAGAAGAAGGCGTGCAGCTATCCAGAGCAGCAGCAGATCAAATTGCAGAAATCACCACCGGCACGCATCAAATGTCAGATAGCGTGCATTACATTGCCAAAACCACGGCACAACAATCGCAGGCCACCGAAGATATTTCGCAGCATGTAGATAAAATTAATACCATGGTGCACGACAACGATGCGGCTTTGCAGCAGGTGCGTGATGCTACTAAAAGCTTGGGTGAGCTTTCATTAGATTTACAAAAAGCCGTAGACCGGTTTAAAATTTAAACGGCGTGTTTCAGAGGGCTAGCTGCAAGGGCAAGCCCGGAATGGGGTGAAAGCGTCATCTTTTGTTTTTGACAGCTTGTTAAAATAATAGCGACAGCCATCATCAATCCTTCATTGATAGAAGCTATCATTAGGATGAACTTTGTTGATTGGACAGAGTCAGACAATTTGCCCATGATATGCTGGGTTTATTTTTAGTTGCACATAAAGGAGCATCCGCATGGCCGTACTCGTTGGTAAAAGCGCACCAGATTTCACCGCCGCCGCCGTTCTTGGAGATGGCAAGATCGTAGATAGCTACAACTTTAAGGCAGCCACCGCCGGTAAATACGCCGTGGTGTTCTTCTATCCTCTAGATTTCACTTTTGTTTGCCCATCCGAGCTGATCGCTTTTGATCACCGTCTGGAAGAATTCAAAGCCCGCAATGTAGAAGTAATCGGCGTGTCGATCGACAGCCAGTTTACTCACGCTGCATGGCGCAACACTCCGGTAGAAAAAGGCGGTATTGGCCAAGTTGGCTACACCTTAGTTGCCGATATTAAGCACTTAATTTGCCAAGCTTATGATGTTGAATTGGTAGAAGAAGGCGTTGCATTGCGCGGCTCTTTCCTGATCGACAAATCGGGTGTTGTTCAGCACCAAGTGGTTAACAACTTGCCACTAGGCCGCGATATCAGCGAAATGCTGCGTGTAGTAGACGCACTGCAATTCACTGAAGAGCACGGTGAAGTTTGCCCGGCAGGTTGGAGCAAAGGTAAAACAGGGATGAAGGCAGATGCTGCTGGTGTTGCTGATTACCTGGCTAAAAATGCTAAAGATCTGTAATCATTAAAAAGCGTTAGCTATTTAATTTAAAAAAATCCCCCGCTGGCTCGCGTCAGCGGGGGATTTTTTACGGCTTTTTATTTTTTAGAGGTAATCACTTCTAAGCGCTGAGCTACATCTCGCACTGAGCTGGCTTGCTGCTCAGATGCATTGGATATTTCGCTAATGAGATTACGCATCGCCCCCACATCTTGCACGATACGCACTAAGGCTTTTTCTGCACTCACGGCTTTTTCTTCTCCTGCGCTGACGTCTTTTTCTCCCGAATTCATCGTGCCCACTGCGCGCTCGATTTCAATTTGAATAGAAGAAATTAGCTCGCCAATTTCTGCCGTGGCTTTAGCAGTGCGCTCGGATAATTTACGCACTTCATCGGCGACAACCGCAAAACCCCGGCCCGTGTCGCCTGCGCGCGCTGCTTCAATGGCCGCGTTAAGCGCCAGTAAATTGGTTTGGTCGGCAATATCTTTAATCACCCCCACAATCACACCAATTTTATCGGATTGGGTATTGAGCTGGCCGATCACGCCTGCCGTGGTGCGAACCAATGTGGCTACATCGCGCATGCCGCGCACAGCGCCTTCAACCACTACTTGCCCTTCATTGGCGCTTTCAAAAGCGCTGTTGCCCCGGTTGCTGGCTTCGGCAGTGGTATGTGCAACTTCATCAATACTGGTGCTGACTTCTTCCATGGTAGAGGCAATGTACGAGACTTGTTCGTGCAGTGCGCTGGCTTTATTGGCTACATCGTGTTGTAAATCTTCGTGTTTTAGCTTGCTGGTAATGTCTTCCCAACAGGCTAGATAGCACTTTATTTTGCTGGGGTCTGCGGTATCCCAAATAGGGTAGGCCTTGGTGCGCAAGGTGATGCTGCCCATGGGAATATCAGCAACGTGAGTGGCATTTCTGGCGCCACTACCTAGTTGTTGTAAAATGCGGCGCACCCGTTCCGGGTCTTGATGAAAGCGATGAATAGAGCCGCCCTGTGCCTGTGTGGGATCTGCCCCGCGTAAAACTTGAGTCATCTCATTGCGATATTGCTCAAAAACGCTTTTAGCCGTTTGGTTTACATAAAACACATTGTTTTCATGGCTGGTGTCGCAGAGCAAAATCATATTATCCACATGATCCAGCACTGCTTTCATCGTATCGAGCTGAGCATCTGCAGTGTTTTTTGTTTCTGTTTTTTGAGTAAAGCCAAACATAAGGTGATCCCCTGGCAAGCAATAGCAGGTTGAGAGCAAAACATCTGTCATCTTTATAGAATGACTCTGCTTAAAATCAATTGCTAATGTTTAAAGAGATTTTTTGTAGCCAGGTTTATTGTGGTTTTTAAATAGAAATGGCCCTATTGCAGAATAAAATTTGCGATAAAGCCATTTTTTGACTAAACACTGACAATGCATTAAAGAATAATCAGTTTTTTGGGTAATGGCTCAATAAACTAAATGTTTGAATGTATTGAGCTGCTAATCATTTAATTTGCAGGATTAGGGCTTTGCTTATGAATCGCTTCAATTGCGGCGTCTAATTCTGGCGTGATGATTACATCTAGGCTGCCGATATTTTCTTTAAGTTGAGCCATGGTGGTGGCACCAATAATATTGCTGGCCACATACCAGCGGCTACTCACCCATGCCAGCGCCATTTGCGCAGGGGATAAGCCGTGTTCTCTGGCGAGTTTTACATAGGCTTCAATCGCACCTGGTACTGCTGGTTTTAAATAACGCGCGCCAAAATTGCTAAAGCGAGTCATTCGCCCCGCTGCTTGCGGGTTATCCAAATACTTGCCAGACAACAATCCAAAAGCCAGCGGGCTATACGCTAAGAGGCCCACATCCTGACGATGGCAGGTTTCAACCAAGCCATTTTCAAACTGACGGTTAATTAAATTAAATACATTTTGAATGGTAGCAATGCGTGGTAGAGATTCTGCTTGCGCCACGCGGCTGGCTTCCATCACGCCCCAGGGCGTTTCATTAGATAGCCCGATATGGCGCACTTTACCGGCCTGAACGAGCTCATTTAGCGCAGAAAGTTGCTCGGCAAAATCTGGGGTATGGGCAGGCTCTTGGCTAGGGTCGTAATAGCTTTGGCCAAACATCGGCACATGGCGGGCGGGCCAGTGCAATTGATAAAGATCGATATAGTCGGTTTGCAGGCGCTTTAAGCTGGCATCACATGCAGCATGAATTTGTTCTCGATTTAATTTTGGCCCACCACGTATCCAATCCATGCCGCGATTAGGGCCAGAAATCTTGCTCGCCAGAATAATCTTGTCGCGGCTTTGCTTCACCAACCAGCTACCCACATAGCTTTCGGTTAAGCCCTGAGTCTCGGCTTTGCCAGGCACGGGGTACATTTCGGCAGTATCAATAAAGTTGATACCTGCTGTAATCGCGTAATCAAGTTGCTCGTGCGCATCGGCTTCGCTGTTTTGCTCGCCAAAGGTCATGGTGCCAAGGCAGAGGGTGGAGATATTTAAATCGGTTTTGGGCAGAAGGTGATATTTCATGGGGCGTGTCTCTGTTCTAGATATTTGTTGCGCGGCGCACTGTGCTTGGGGTGTGACTAAAGGCCGTCACACGCAAAGCTTAGAGTAGTGCGCTCTACGGTCGGCATTCGTAGGGTGTACAACGACGCAGTCGTTGCTACGACAAAACGGTGCGCAAGAAAACCGACTTGCACACCCTACGCAAAACCATACTTTGCTTTGATCCTAAGTGGACAGGATTGGGGTGAAACCCGCCTACGATGACTCAAAGCGTGCAAATGAGTGCTTAATGTTAAATTATTTCACAGGGCTTACGCGGTAGCCTTGCTGACGCAGGCTTTGGATCAGGCCGGTTTTGCCGGGCAGATGCAGCGCACCAACGGCAATAAAGGCATTGCCTTCCTTTAATTTGTCAGCCAGGCGTTCGGCCATGCGTGGGTTACGGGCGTCCAGCAGTTGAGCGCGCCATTGGCGGAACCAAGCTTGATCGGGCATTTTAAAATCATCTTGCTCGGCGTATTCAGCCAGCGCATTGATATCTTGTTTCAGATAAAGATCGAGCACTTTCTGATAGCTTGTTTCCATTTCCGCCTGTTGATCGAGCACGGCATAGAGCAGCTCAATTTGCTTTGCTTCTGGAATCGTTTCAAAAAGACCCAATTGCTCATCCAGCGTTTCTAAGCCGGAATAGTCTTTTTGCCCTTCGATGGCCATTTTGGCAAACAACAGATCAAGCGGCATTTGCCCCGGCTGGCGTACCGGCGTCATCAGCAGCATGGCTGCTCCCCAAGGCTTAAGCTTGGCGGTGGCTACTTCCGGATAGCCACGGGCGGCTAGGGCGGGCAATAGTTTTTGGTAATGCTCTTTGTCGATGATTTGCTCTAACGATGGCTCAGCAGTCAGCATGCGCTTACCCATTTCCATCATCATGCCAAAATCGAGGCGAATTTCGGTGACCACTTTCTTAGAATCAGCAAAAGCGGCTTCGGTCTTAGGGCTGAGCTGAGTCACCCGCGGGTCGCCCACATGCGCCGTGCCATACAGCCAAGAAGGTGGCATGCCTTTTTTCTCAATTTTCCACAGCAAGCTATTGGCGTTTTCTACTTTATTGCTTGCTGAAACCGCCTTACTGACGGCGGCGCTGACGAGAGGGGCGAGCAGGGTTGAGGCGACGGTGACGGCAATAATCAGAGGGCGAAATCGAGCAAGCATCCAAGTCTCCGGCAATTTTTATGTTTGGATGAGCAGTATAAAGCCAAGCGCTGAGGAATTGGATTTCTTTGGGGGATGGCTGGGGGGAGCCCTTTAATTCTAGAAAGAAGGCGTTGCTATTTGATTGTCATTGTCATTTTAATAAAGCTTTTGTACATCAGCACTATTACTTTAAATATAACAAATACGTTAATATTTATCAATGATGTACACCATCGACTACTACTCTGAGGCGCTACAACAAGATGTCCTTGCTTTGCCAGCAGGAATTTTGGCTGATTATTTTCGTTTTTCAGATTTGCTTGAAGAGTTTGGCCCTGTCTTAAGAATGCATCACTCACGGGCAATGAGTGATGGTTTGTTTGAGCTTCGCCCCAAAGGCAGAGAGGGAATTGGTCGCGTTTTTTATTGTTTTTTAGTCGGTAAAAAAATTGTGGTGCTTCATAGTTTTGTGAAGAAAACCCAAGAAACGCCACGTCGTGAATTACAGCTGGCGATTTCTAGAATGCAGGAGGTAAGAAATGCTAACTCACGCTGAATTAAAACAACGGGCCCTTGCTAAGCCAGAGGTAAAGGACGCTTACGATACATTGGCTGATGAGTATGGATTGGCACGCGAGTTGCTTCATGCCCGCACAGTAGCGGGCTTAACTCAGGCCGAAGTTGCAGAGAAAATGCATACCAAAGCGCCAGCAATTGCCAGATTGGAAGGCGGTGGCAAACATTCTCCTTCGATTGAAACGCTAAGAAAATATGCCTTGGCTGTTGGCTGCAGATTAGAAGTGCGCTTAGTGCCAGATAGTTAAGCAGCTATTTAATCGGGAAGGCAAAGATGGAAGTTGGGGTTAGGTCTTGTGTTTTGCGTATTGCATGCAAAACACAAGACCTAACCCCTTTTCTTCGTTTTAGATCTGCCCTTGCATTTAGATAAAAAACAATATTTCAGTAGTTTGGTTTAGCTGATTTGCATCACTGTTTTTAGCGGTGAAAATCAGCGTAACCCAATATGCTCTTAGATCAATCAATCCCAATCAAAGTCTTTACCGCATCCACATATTGGTCAGCATGGGTGCGTGCTTTATTGGATTGGCGCAGAGCCATATTCCAGCGGGCAATCACTACTTTGTAATTGCTTTGATTACACTGCTGTATTTCTTCAATTATTGATCTAGCCATAATACCCAAGCAATGCTGGGCGCTTTCTATCATTAGATTTTTAGCTTGCTCTAGGAAAATCGGGTCAATGATCGGATTGATGATGATTTCAGTAGCCGGTGCTGTGGGCAGCTCTTTAATGGCGTTATTGCTGATTTCAACATTGGGCTCAACACTGAGCGCCGTATCTTTTAATTGAATAAACCCGAGTTCCACCAACTCATCAAGCTTGGCTGAAAGCTCAAACTCAGCCAATAGCGCGGCTAAATCGCTACTGGATTTTATGCCGTCAATTAAAATCAGTAAGCGGCGCTGCTTTGCCAGCAGGCCGCTGCTGCGCTCTGCAATTTCTTTTAGCCCCAGGGGCGTTTTGATATAAATGTGATCAAGCAGCGTAGTAGAAATACCCATGGATCACTCCCCTAAGTCGTATAGCGGGCAGGATAGCAGCGCGGTATTACAGTTTTTAGAATGCTTGTAAATATTTACATAAAAACAACAAAGACAGTTGGCTGCTTTAAAACAGAGAGGGGGAAGAGTGCAAGGATCGAGTATTGATTGAGTGGCGATTTAGCCATGTTTGGCCCCGCTGTTTAATCCACTCAGGCGCAGTTGGTTTTGCGTTTACAGCCGCTGTTGCAAGTGCAAAGTATGGGCTTATGGGGTTGTTATGCCTGCAAGGTACTGAGAGGCTAGGAGGGGGCCAGCGATTAGCTGGCCCTTTGTGGGTATGTGATTGAGGTTATCGCTTAAATCGCATTGCTCTTACAACTTAAACCGCCCCACAACCCCTTGTAAATTCGCCGCCAATTCAGATAAATCTGTCAGCGTTGATCGGGTGTTTTTGAGTGCGATATCGGTTTCGGTTACTTGGTGGTTGATCTTTTCAGCCACTTGGGCGATTTGCTCGGTGGCCATGGATTGCTCACGGGTGGCGCTGGATATTTCGATGATTTTTCCGGCTACCGATTGCATTTCAGCCTGCATACCGCCAATGCGCTCGGCAATCACTTGGGCTAGTGCTTGATTACCGCTCACCATTTCTTTAGTGGCTTGCATTTTGCTAACGGCGTGATCAGTTTTATTGCTGATTGAGCCAAGCATTTGCTCGATTTCTTCGGTGGCGCGGGCGGTGCGTTCGGCCAGCTTTCTGACTTCATCGGCCACTACCGCAAAGCCACGGCCTGTTTCGCCTGCTCTTGCGGCTTCAATCGCGGCGTTGAGCGCCAGCAAATTAGTCTGGCCCGCGATGTCTTTAATGGTGACGGTGATTAAGCTGATTTTCTGCGATTGCTCAGATAGCTCTTGCATGGTGTTGCTCAGCTCGCCAACCGTGCCCGCCATTTTATTGGTGTCGTCCCGCATGGTGTTCACTGCATCGGCACTGGCTTGAGCGCCCAAATCGGCTTCTTTAACGGTGCTTTCAACTTGCTGGGTGCTGTCGGCAATGTGCGCAATGCTGACGGTAACTTCTTCAATATTGGCGGCAGATGCGGCGGCCATATCGGCTTGCTTATGTGATTCTTGCGATAGCTTTTGCGCCATTTGTTCGATATCGGCTACGCCACCACTGAGTTTGCCAGCCTGATCGCGCACCAGATTAATCATTTTGTGCAAGTCGCCCATAAATTGATTAAATGCGATTGCAATATGCGATGTTTCATCACGGCTGCTGCTATCTAAGCGCACGGTTAAATCGGCGTGGCCGCCATTTAAGTTTTGCATGGCAATTCTTAAGCGATTAAGCGGGCGGGTGACCAGATTGGCTAGCCAGAGCGATGCAATGGTCGATAGCAAAATAGCCAGTGCGCCCAAGATGACAGATTTCATCAGAATACTATTTAAAGTGTCTTTTACGGATGACAAATTCGCATCAGCCGCAGCCACAATTGTTTCGCCTTTATTATTAGTAAAGGGCAAAAAGATGGTGCGAAAACTGCCAAATTTGCTGTCGTATTCGTCAAAAGTACGCTGCTTGGTGCTCATTGCAATTTGTAATTGCTTGCTGGTGGAATCCGATGCGGTGAGGTAAACCTCGGCATCGGGTTTGTTTTCTTCTTCTGGGGAGAGGGAAGAGAGCACGTAATAGGTTTTACCTTCGCGCTGGATATAGCCATAAATAAAGGGCAGGCCCAGCTCTTTGCTATAGCGGGTAAGGCGCTCTGATAGCTGACGCATTTGCGGCAGATCGGCTTGCTCGCGTGGTTTTAGCTCGGCATGAAAGCCTTCGCCTAATACATAGCGGTAGCCTGTGGCTGCGGCGGTAAGCTGGCTGTCAATGGCTTGCAGAGCATGGCTGCGTGCTTGCTGATAGCTAAAGTACGTAAATAGAGCAACGGTGAGCGTCGTTAATAAAATCATGACGGCCTGAATTTTGCCTTTGAGTGTGTAAAGCATCTGCAATACCTCTGTCAATCGGGTTTATTATGATTTTCTAATGTGGCGGATGTTATTACAAATGAATTAAACAGGTTAAAGAATCTGAGGGGGGATGGGACAGGCGGTCATTATTTTTATAAGGTGCAACCAAAAAGGTGCAACCCTAGGGATAGTCCCTACATTGCAAGGTGCAACTCGATTTATACTATGCCATCTTGATTAAACAGAACACAAAAATGGCCAGCACAACGCTAGGAATTAAAGTTGACGACGATTTGCGGGCGCGGATTAAAACTGCAGCCCAGCAATTAGATAGAACGCCGCATTGGCTGATTAAGCAATCAATTTTTGCCTATTTGCAGCAGGTAGAGCAGGGCGCTCGCCCGCTGGAGCTGGCCCAAGATGGCGAAGCGTTGCCGCTGCTGGACGATGCTGACGGCGTTGAAAGTAATCTTCCTTTTCTAGAGCTGGCCCAAAGCATTGCGGTGCAAAGTGTTTTGCGCTCTGCCATTACTTCGGCTTATCGCCGCCCAGAAGCCGAATGTCTGCCGGTGCTGATTGAGCAAGCCAAAATGCCGACGGCGCATATGGCCGAGCAAACACAGGCCTTGGCGCATAAATTGGTGGCTGCATTACGCGCCAAGCGTACCGGTGGCGGTGTTGAAGGCCTGATCCACGAGTTTTCTTTATCCAGTCAAGAAGGCGTGGCGCTGATGTGCCTGGCTGAAGCTTTGCTGCGTATTCCCGATCGCGCTACGCGTGATGTATTGATCAGAGATAAAGTCAGCAAGGGTGATTGGCATGCTCACCTTGGGCAATCGCCTTCCTTATTTGTGAATGCCGCCAGCTGGGGGCTGATGCTGACCGGTAAGCTGGTTGCCACCAATAGCGAAGCGGGGCTGTCTTCTGCCTTAACCCGCCTGATAGGCCGTGGTGGCGAGCCTTTGATTCGCAAGGGCGTCGATATGGCGATGCGCTTGATGGGCGAGCAGTTTGTAACCGGCGAAACCATTGCCGAAGCACTCGCCAATAGCCGCAAATTTGAAGCCCGTGGCTTTAGATATTCTTACGATATGTTGGGTGAAGCCGCGACGACAGCCGAAGACGCCAAGCGTTATTACGCAGCCTACGAGCAGGCGATTCATGCTATTGGTAAGGCATCGGCCGGGCGCGGTATTTACGAAGGCCCGGGGATTTCGATTAAGCTTTCCGCGCTGCACCCACGTTATTCGCGCGCGCAACAAGACCGCGTTACGGCAGAATTATTGCCTAGCGTGCTTGCGCTCGCCCGTTTGGCTCGTCGCTATGATATTGGTTTAAATATTGATGCCGAAGAAGCGGACCGCTTAGAAATATCGCTCGATTTGCTGGAAGCGATGTGTTTCGATACTGAGCTGGCCGGCTGGAACGGTATTGGCTTTGTGATTCAGGCCTACCAAAAACGTGCGCCGCATGTGATTGATTATGTGATCGATCTGGCCCGCCGTAGCGGCCACCGCCTGATGATTCGTCTGGTGAAAGGCGCGTATTGGGATAGCGAAATCAAGCGTGCGCAAGTGGATGGCTTAGAAGATTATCCGGTGTACACGCGTAAGGTTTATACCGATGTGGCTTACCTTGCCTGCGCTAAAAAATTGCTGGCGACGCCAGATGCGGTTTACCCACAGTTTGCAACACATAATGCGCAAACGCTTTCGGCGATTTACCACCTTGCCGGGCAAAATTATTACCCCGGCCAGTACGAGTTCCAGTGTCTGCACGGCATGGGTGAGCCTTTATACGAAGAAGTCACCGCACGTGAAAAGCTGGGTCGTCCTTGCCGCGTGTATGCGCCGGTGGGCAGCCATGAAACGCTGCTGGCTTATCTGGTGCGCCGCTTGCTGGAAAACGGCGCAAATAGCTCGTTTGTAAACCGCATTGCCGATGAAAATGTGGCTATTGAAGAATTGATTATCGATCCGATTGTGCAAGCCTTGGCGGTGATTCCTGCTTTTGCCCCGCACGATAAAATCCCGCTGCCACGACTCTTGTTTGGCGCAAATCGTCTGAATTCTAGCGGCCTGGATTTATCTAATGAGCATCGCTTGGGGTCCTTGTCTGCCGCACTTTTGGCGGGGGCAAATACCGAATGGCTGGCCGCGCCCTTATTGGGTGTGGTGGCCGAGCTGGATATGGCTCGTAAGCAGGCTGTTAAAAACCCGGCCGATCATCAGGATGTGGTGGGCTATGTAATTGAAGCCGATGTGGATGATGTGGCGACTGCCTTTATGCACGCCGCAAATATTGGCCCAATTTGGCAAGCTACATCGGTTGCCGAGCGCGCAGCCTGCCTGAATCGCGCAGCGCAATTGCTCGAATCCGGTATGCAGCCGCTCTTAGGCCTGATCGTGCGTGAAGCGGGTAAATCTCTGCCAAATGCGATTGCCGAAGTGCGTGAAGCGGTCGATTTCTTGCGCTATTACGCGGGGCAAATCGAGCAAGATTTTGCCAATGACACGCATCGCCCGCTTGGCCCCGTGGTCTGTATCAGTCCATGGAATTTCCCATTGGCAATCTTTATTGGCCAGGTTGCCGCAGCCTTGGCAGCAGGCAATCCTGTGCTGGCTAAGCCTGCCGAGCAAACCCCGCTGATCGCAGCCGAAGCCGTGCGTATCTTGCGTGCAGCCGGTGTGCCTGCTGGTGCGGTGCAACTCTTGCCGGGCCGTGGTGAAACCGTGGGTAGCGCCTTAATTTCTGACGCGCGTTGCAGTGGTGTGATGTTTACCGGCTCTACCCAAGTGGCACGTTTAATTGCCAGCAATCTGGCGAAACGCCTTGATAAAGATGGCCGCACCATTCCGCTGATTGCCGAAACCGGTGGCCAGAACTGCATGATTGTCGATTCATCGGCTCTGGCCGAGCAGGTGGTGGGCGATGTGCTGATGTCGGCGTTTGATTCGGCTGGCCAGCGCTGCTCTGCACTGCGCGTGCTCTGCCTGCAAAGCGAGGCGGCAGACCATATTCTGCATATGCTGAAAGGCGCGATGCAGGAGCTGCATATTGGTAACCCTGATTCGCTGGCTGTGGATGTAGGCCCCGTGATTGATCTTGAGGCGCAGCAAAATATTGCCAGCCATATCGCCGCATTTAAGGAGCGTGGTGCTGAGGTATTAGAGTTGCCACTGCCTGCGGTATGTCAGCAGGGCACCTTTATTGCGCCTACGCTGATCGAAATCAATCGCCTGTCTGAGCTAAAACAAGAAGTATTCGGCCCTGTATTGCACGTGATTCGCTATCGCCGCGAGGCTTTGGATCAGCTCATCGATGATATCAACGCCACGGGTTTTGGTCTGACTTTTGGTGTGCATACCCGTATCGATGAAACCATCGCTCACGTGGTTGAAAAAGTGCAGGCAGGTAATATCTATGTAAACCGCAATGTGATTGGTGCCGTGGTTGGCGTGCAACCTTTTGGTGGAGAAGGCTTATCGGGCACAGGCCCTAAGGCCGGTGGCCCGCTGTACTTGCCACGTCTCTTATCCCGCCGCCCCGCGCAAACCTTGCCGGGTGATCAGGCGGCCCTCGCTCCGCTGCTGGCCTATCACGATCATTTGCAATCCCTTAAAGAAGGCGATGCAGCAGCACGTTGTAGCCGCTATCTGGCGGGATCTGGCCTAGGTGCAAATATCGATTTGCCCGGCCCAACTGGCGAGCGCAACCGCTACCTGCTGCATCCGCGTGGCCCGGTGCTTTGTGTTGCTGCAACTGAGCTGGGTGCAAAAGCGCAATTTGCTGCCGCCTTAGCCAGTGGTAATCAGGCGGTATTTATTGCGCATCCGGCAGTAAAAGCCATGGTTGATGCCTTGCCAAAAGCCTTGTCTGTCCGTGCAATAGTAAAGGCATCTATTGCTGAGGCCGGTGTAATTGGGGCGGTCTTGTTTGAAGGCGATAGCGATGCACTGGGTGAGATCAACCGCCAAGTTGCAGAAATCGCTGGGCCCATCTTGCAAGTGCAAGGCTTATCCAGCGCTGCCCTTGTTGCCGGAGAAGACTTTGATCTGGCCCGCCTATTAGCCGAGCGCTCTATCAGCGTAAACACCGCAGCCGCAGGCGGTAATGCCAGTTTGATGAGCATTAGTTAAGGGTTGTTTGTAGTGCAAAAACGTAGGGTGGGCACAGTAATGCCGTTCACTTAAGCGATTTTGTTTGAGTTCCCCCCTTTGTAAAGGGGGGCTAGGGGGGATTTGCAGTTGATGTTGGGCTTAAAATAAGCAAGAAACTCAAGGCAAATCCCCCTCAATCCCCCTTTTTCTAAGGGGGAAGCAAAACCAATACCTTAAGTGAACGGTATTAGGGTGGGCACAGTGCCTTACCGTGCCCACGCGTTATCGGCAAGACTGCATCTGATGCGTGGGCACAAAAGCGTGCCTACCCTACATAATTGAATTTAGTAAGCTTCACATCATTTAAGTGCATAATAAACCCATCTGCTTGATCTGCTGGTGATCTATGACTTTCCTTCTTTCCCTGCTCGAAACCCGTATTCTGGGTGTTTTAATCGAAAAGCAAATTACGGTTCCTGATACTTATCCTCTTTCTTTAAATTCCCTTGTTTCAGGTTGCAATCAGAAATCCAGCCGTGATCCTGTCATGGCGATTAATGACACCGAGGCTGATGAAGCGCTGGTGCATTTAAAAGAGCTCAAGCTGGTTGAGTCCTCGCATTTAGGCGGGCGAATTGCGCGTTATTCACAGCGCTTTGCTGCGGTGTTTCAAGTGCCATCGCAATCGGTTGCTATCTTAACGGTACTGATGTTGCGCGGCCCGCAAACGGCGGGGGAGCTGCGTTTGGCTTCTGAGCGCCTACATAAGTTTTCTGATATTTCAGCAGTAGAGGCTTTTTTAGAAGAGCTGGCTTCCCGTAGCGCCGGAGCCTTGGTGGTAAAACTGCCTCGTCAAGCAGGGGCCAGAGAGAGCCGCTGGGCGCATTTATTATCGGGCGAGCCGGTGATCAATGAAGCTGCGCCACAGGCAAAAGAAGTGGCTGATTCCGGCTTGCAAGCGCGAGTGGATCAACTGGAAGCCGAGCTGATGGAATTAAAAGAAAAAATGGCAAGAATTTGCGCAGAATTAGGCGTGGAATAACTAGCTTTAACTTGCCGGGCGGCAAAGAATGCCGTATTGCAGCCTGCCGGACTTAAGACTGATCTACTACGGGAAGTCCGGATTTGGCCACATTTCACGCATTTTTTTGTTGAATAGCCAGTTATTCGCCTCAAAAATCCGTGTTGCTGTCTCAAACCGGTCTTTCCCTCGTTACGATCGCTTAAATCCGACAGGCTGCACGCAGCACCATTAAAGTCTTCTTATAGAGTGCCGATGATTGGGCTATGCGGCTTGCAAGCTTTCAAAGTTTTGGCACGATGCTTGCTCTGTCTTTTGATAACACTTGATGATCAGGATGTTTATCATGAGCACTTTTGTAATTCACCCTATCTGGCCGGTGAGCGAACCTGAAGCCATGGAATACGGTTTGTTTCGCATCACTCATCATGGCGAGCAAGAGCTATTACGCAGCGCCTGTTTAGAAAGCCTGACCGATGCGCATCATAAAATGCAGCATCTGGCACATCATCAGGATGGCTGTGGGGCAAAGCAGCTCAAATCGGGTTAACATTCCCGCCCAAAGTCTTTGCAGGGTAAGATGCGGCTTATTTTATTTTTCCGTGATCCGCTATGGCCCTGAAGGCAACTATTTTTAAATCTGATCTGCAAATCGCCGATATGGATCGTCATTATTACGCCACCCATTCTTTGGTGATTGCCCGGCACCCTTCTGAAAATGACGAACGCATGATGGTGCGCCTATTGGCATTTGCTCTGCATGCCAGCGAATCGCTCGCCTTTACCAAGGGCTTGAGTGATACCGAGGAGCCAGATATTTGGCAAAAAGATTTAACTGGCGCAATTGAATTATGGATTGAATTAGGCCAGCCCGATGAAAAGCGTATTCGCCAAGCCTGCGGTAAAGCGCAAAAAGTATCGGTATTCACCTATAGCGGTAATAGCGCCGATGTTTGGTGGAAAGGCATTGCCAGTAAATTAGAGCGTTTAGATAATCTGCAAGTGATTAATGTGCCGGTAGAAATGACACACACATTAGCCGCTTTAGCTAATCGCAATATGCAATTGCAATGCACGATTCAAGATGGCCAAGTTTGGCTGGCAGATAATAGCCAATCGATTGAAGCGCATTTTACCGTTTTAAAGCCATTTAAATAATGTAGGGTGGGCTACATTTAAGCCCATGCTCAATGCAATAGAGAGCCATAGATTCATGGATTTAAACCAACTCATACTCGACGTTCGCCAATTTGCCAAAGATCGCGATTGGGAGCGTTATCACACGCCTAAGAATCTATGCATGGCGATGTCGGTAGAAATGGCTGAGTTAGTTGAGCATTTCCAATGGGACACGCCAGAGGAATCTCAGCAATTAGATGCGGCAAAGCGCGTAGCCGTTGAGCAAGAAATGGCCGATGTGATGCTTTATATGATTAGGTTGGCTGATGTATTAAATGTTGATTTAGAAACGGCCATTCGGGCAAAAATGGTTTTAAATGCTGTTAAATATCCTCCCCTATAAAAAATATGAATCCATCTAACGACCAAATTATTCTGGATACCGAGCGCTGGCTAGAAAAAGCCGTGATTGGCCTAAACCTCTGCCCATTTGCTAAAGCAGTACATATTAAAAAACAAGTGCGCTATGTAGTGAGCGAGGCGCGCAATATTGATGTGCTGATTGAGACATTAATTATAGAATTAGAAACCCTAGCCGAAGCTGATCCAGCCAAGCTGGAAACCACGCTGCTGATCCATCCCTGTGTTTTGGGGGATTTTATGGCCTACAACGATTTTCTTGAGATTGCAGATGCCGTTTTAGAAGAGTTGAAGCTTGATGGCATTTTGCAAATCGCCAGCTTTCATCCTCAGTATCAGTTTGAAGGCAGCGATATGGACGATATTGATAATTATACCAATCGTAGCCCTTACCCCACTTTGCATTTATTACGTGAAGATAGCATTGCCAAGGCGGTAGAAGTGTTTCCTGAGGCTGACGTGATTGTGGATCGCAATATTGCCACCTTAAGGGCAATAGGGCTGGATGGCTGGAAAAAACTATGGCAGTGAGGCACTGCGTTGGAAGGGGCTAAACAAGCGCTTAGCAAAAGCGGCCAGATAAAGGCGTAGCATTTACACTCCAGATTAAATGAACTTTGGCGCTCTGAGCTTTCCTAACAAGGATTGATTGCCAAGGATTATTTATGCTGCTCCGTTTCGCCACCTTGATGATGGCTTTTGCTCTGACCGCCTGCCAGGAAAGTAGCACGCCACCCGCAAAGGCTGCCGCAAAGACGGAAGCCAGCACACCTGATTTATTCTTTAAGAAAAACCAGGCAGAGTGGAATACCTTGCAGCAGTTTATCGGGCAAAATCCGCAGGACATCAATTTATGGGAAAGGGCACCGCTTAAGCATGCGCTGCGCTTATTACTTGGCCCTCAGCTGGATATTTTTAAGCAAAATATGGCGAAAACCAGCCCTATTCTAGAAGACAGTGTGCTTTATGTCAGAGGCAGTGCCCTTGATGAGAGCGAAGGCCAAGCTTATTTATTGATTGATATTGAAAACAGAAAACTAGAAGTAGGGCTAATCAGTGCCGGCAAATTAGAAGTGGTATCAACGCCGGGCGAAAGCATTAAATTTCCTGAGGATTTGAAACCCATGCTAGATAAGCTGAGCATTAGGATGTAAAGCGTTTACTCTTAGCGGATGACAGGTATAATACGCCCGCCGCTGTGATTGGCGTCGTCCTCGTAGTACAACGGATAGTACAAGTGCCTCCTAAGCGCTAGATACAGGTTCGATTCCTGTCGGGGATACCAAGCACAGAGCTTTAAATGCACTTAGTTATCCTCAAATACCCCAGAAATGCTTAGGCTTCTGGGGTTTTTGCTTTGGGGGATGGTTTCCGGCGTCTGGCTTAAGAGATGACAAGCGCCGGAATGATGCAGAAGTCAGGCCAATTACACCTGAAACTTAGCCGTGTTGCCTAGCATCTGGCGGGCAACATCGGCGAGCATTTCTGCTGAAGTATTTATCTCTTCCATAGCAGAGCTGCTTTCTTCCGACATTTGAGCAATTCGCTCTATCCGCTGAGCCACATCGGCCCCTGCATGGCGTTGCTCGCCCAAGGATGTAGCGATATGCGAAACGGCAGTCAGAATCTGATTCACGCCGGTATTGATTTCAGACATGGATGTCATTGCGTTACTGGATGTACGCACTACGCTGTCTACCGTGTCATTACTGCTATGCATACTGCCCACGGCTAAGCTGGCATCCGCCCGGATTGCATTTACCATATTGCTGATTTCACGCGCTGAATTAGCCGTGCGTTCAGCGAGTTTGCGTACTTCATCGGCTACAACAGCAAAACCACGGCCTTGCTCACCGGCTCTGGCGGCTTCAATGGCCGCATTCAATGCTAATAAATTAGTTTGGTCAGCCACATCTTTAATCACATTGGTGATGGTATCGATTTGCTGGATACGTGCAGAAAGTGCATCAATCTGGCTGGCGCTGCTGGCAACGGCACTGCACACGGCATTAACCATTTCCATAGAGTCCGCAACGATTTTTGTGCTGCTGCGAACGTTATCGTTTGCCGATTTTGCGCTGTCCTGTACATCTGCAGCATTATGCGAAACTTGATCAATACTCACGCTCAGTTGTTCTACAGATGAAGCCGCGCCAGATGTGGCTTCTACCTGCTGAATTACGCTGGCAGATACTTCGCTTGATGCTTGCGCTAATTCTGCCGCTGCTAAGGCCACCTGATCGGCATTGCTAATAATTTGTTTAACCGTACTTACCATATTTTTCTGCATGATTTGCATATTACTAAGCATGCTTTCAATTTCATCCGTGCCATTTACTTTAATTTCGCTAATTAAATTGCCCTTAGACATTTGCTCTAAAGCGGTATTGGCTCGCCCCAGGCCAGAAGATAAAACCTTACTGAATCCTAGCCCTAGCAGCAAGAATATGATGGAAATACCAAGGGTGATGCCCATTAATACTTTGCTAATCTGTGCAACGATTGCATCACTATCGTCATAGGCTTTTTTGCCTAGAGCTTGATTGATATTTACAATCTCGGTGAGCAGATCATCGCAAATCTGAAATGCCTTGATTGCTTCTTGGGTAAAAACCTCCATCGCCAGCTTATTATCATTTGCATAGCTTGCTGCTTGCACCCGCTTTGATAGGGCCAGATAGCCTGGCCAATTCTCATCAAGCTTTTTAAGTGCATCCATTTCTGGCTGGGTAAGAGAGGTTTTACGGTATTTATCGAGCAGCTCTTTCATTTTTTGCTCGTTTTCTTCCATGTTTTTAGTAATGAGATCCATTTTTTTTTGTTCTGATTCAATCACGTAAGCATATAGGCTGCGATTATGGTAAATCGCTTGCATATTTGCGTTGGCAACATCTTGGATCGGCACTAGATTATTGTCGTACATGCTATTTAGCATTTGGTTGACCTGATCTGTTGCCGCCACGCCGCGCCAGCTGATGATGCTCATGCTGATAATGGCTAGCGCTAAGATGATGCCCAGTTTTACTGAGTATTTTAAATTGGATAGCATGATGCCTTCCTCATTACTGTGTTATGAAGAATATAAGTGCAAAAATAAATGGCCCTACCTATGTGTTCTATGTTTATTTGTTCTGAATTTCAACTTTTTTATCATGGTTTTTTATTTTCTGGTTTGAATGGTTAATGTATAAATTAAGTTGAATACGCTTGGATTTTTTCTTTCTCCTTTTTTTGTTTTCTTTATTGTTGATGACTGTTAACTTACATTGATTTGTGGTTATCTTTTTAGTGTCTTTGATTTATTATTCTACGGCTGGCTGAGTGTCATTTTTTTGTTACTTATCAAATCATTTTTTATGATTATGCCTCTTGTTTAAACTCCTTAAAAATGTCGTAGGAAGGGCAAAACCCACGTATTTATTTAGTATTGCGGTTTCACCCGCCTACAAGTTCAAAAACGGAGTGCAGCGCTCAAGAATCCATTATGCAGGCGACATTGCGTAAGAGGCATAATCAGGTTGTTTTTTAATGTTGTGTTTTTTAAAATTTAACAAAGAAAAACTTAGTTTAATTATTAACGTTTTTTCTTGTTTTGTTGATTAATGTTTTTGTTTTTTATTAGTAAATTTTTTTAATAGTTGCTGAATTTTTGGTCGTCAATATTACTATCAAATTCATTGTCATCATATTTGGCTATTGCAGGTATTTTTTTCTTTGTGCCAATATGGCATGGTGTTTTGATTTATGTTTACGTCCATTTTTAGCGCTATGCAGGGTAAATTGCTACTCCATGATACAAAAAGGAAAATCAGTCTATTTGCAGATCATTTTCATCGGAATCACAAAGAGGGATTAACTTCGATGAGAGAATGGTCGGTAATGGGGCGGAGCGGGAGGCAGATGCGCATTAAAAGTAGGGCCAACTCTTATTTGTAGACGTTTAGATTTGATTTGATAGCAGGCTTTGCTGAAAGGTTGTTGCAGAGGGGGTATTTTTATTAAGGGAGATCAGATTAAGTTCGAACTTTTATACTTCTGGAAAAGCAATATACTCATTCTTAATTTTTTTGGTTTTGTACGGGTGGCTTTATGTTTTACCTGCATAAAAAAACAGCCCCATGCTGAACTGACCCCAATTAGTTGGACAGTATAAAAACTAGGCGCTCAAGGGCTGGGTTCTGTATTGCACAGGACTCAGCCCTTTTAACTTCAACTTGATTC
>NZ_JBHTBQ010000011.1:0-208938 GCF_042664895.1 Iodobacter arcticus | reverse complement strand
AATCGCCATAATCTGGCTGTCGGAATAACGTGCTGCTTTCATGTAGAGCTCCTCAAAGACTGCGAGAAAATTCTACTTAAAAATGAGCTGGTTTTGTGGGAGGATTACCCTGGCTCTAAAAAGTTACTCCGCCCTTATTAAATAAGGGCGGGCAATTTTTAACCGCAATGCTCGCAAGTTGCTTTATCAACAAAAGTAATAGTTTTTAGTGCAGGGGCGGTAATTTGCAGGGCGAGTCCGCCGCAAGATGTTTCGCGGTATTTTGCGTCCATGTCTTTGCCCGTGGCGTACATCGCTGCAATCACTTTGTCTAAAGACACTTTGGGGCTGCTGCTGCGGTGCATGGCCATGCGGGCGGCGTTGATGGCTTTAACTGCGCCAATCGCGTTGCGCTCGATACATGGAATTTGCACTTGTCCGCCGACTGGATCGCAAGTGAGGCCCAGATTGTGTTCCATGGCGATTTCGGCCGCCATACAGACTTGGGCAGGGCTGCCTCCCATCAATTCAGCAAGGCCAGCAGCGGCCATAGAGCAGGCGACGCCGACTTCACCTTGGCAACCTACTTCAGCGCCAGAGATGGATGCGTTGAGCTTATACAAGCAGCCAATTGCGCCAGAGGCTAAGAAGAAACGCAGTGCGCTTTCTTCATCCAGTGGCTGAATAAAGTGATTGTAGTAGGACATCACGCCAGGAACGATGCCGCAAGCGCCATTGGTGGGAGCGGTAATCACGCGGCCACCTGCGGCGTTTTCTTCTGACATCGCCATCGCGTACATATTCACCCAGTCCATCACATTGAGTGGGTCATTGGCGACATCAAGCGAGCTAGTCAAGAGGTGATGTAGCGCAGGAGCGCGTCGGGGAATGCGCATTGGGCCTGGCAGATTGCCTTCGGTTTTCATGCCGCGCTCGATACTGCTTTGCATGACACTCCAAACGCGGACGAAGTGGGCTTTGATCTCGCTTAAGTCGTGAAATGCTTTTTCGTTTTCGAGAACAAGGGCAGAAATAGATAGGCCGCTGTCTTCGCACATATTGAGCAAATCATCCGCGCTTAAAAAGTGATGCGGCACGGGAATATCGTTGCAACTGCCTTGATTGAAGTGCTCTTCATCAACAATAAAGCCGCCACCAATTGAGTAGTAAGTCTTGCTCAGGCAACAAACATCGCCGACAAAGGCGCGGATCATCATGCCGTTTTCGTGTAGGGGTAGGTAGCTGTCTTGAAACACCAAGCTAAAGCCTACGCGTTGCTGAGTGCGGCCTAGGCTGATCGTGCCATTTTGCTCTACTTCGTGCACGATGCTAGCCATATTGTCTAAATCAATCGTGTCGGGCAAATTGCCTGCTAGGCCCAGCATGATGGCGTGATCGGTGCAATGGCCTTTTCCTGTAAGGGAGAGCGAGCCGTAGCAATCCACTGCGATTTTGGTGACCGCATTAAACTGCCCTGTTTCTTTAAGTGTGCCTAAAAACTGATGCCCAGCTTTCATGGGGCCAATGGTGTGCGAGCTTGACGGGCCAATGCCAATTTTGTAGATATCTAAAGTGCTAAACATGGCTACTTCCTTGTGAATACAGCCTGCTCTGCATGAGTGCAGGCTGTATATATTGGGCGGCCTGTCGGACATAAGCGTTCGTAGCGAGAGAACTTCCGGTTTGAGACAGATTTTGATCTGGCTGTTTAATGAGAAAAGCATCGAAATCTGGCCAAGTCCGGCGTTTTCGTAGTAGGACAGTCTTATGTCCGATAGGCGGCTAGGACATGAGGCTAAAGAAGATGGCAGAGATGGCAATCACACCAATCAGCACAACGAACACATTGCTGGCTGCGCCGGAATACTTACGCATGGCAGGCACTTTACGGATGGCGTACATCGGCATCAGGAACAGCAGTACCGCAATCACTGGGCCGCCTAGTGTTTCAATCATTCCCAAGATATTTGGGTTGATGGTGGCGACTAGCCAAGTGGTAATCAGCATAAAGATCGAGGTGTAACGTTCAAGCTTAGGTGTTGAAATGGTTTTACCTTTTTCACGCAATTGTTTGATTACCAAGCCATGCAGGCCTTCTTTTGCGCCAAGGTAGTGACCAAGGTAGGATTTAGTAATGGCGATAAAGGCAATAATCGGAGCAAGCCATGCAATCACCGGGTTATCAAAGTGGTTAGCAAGGTAGGACAATATTGAAATATTTTGCGCTTTAGCGGCAATCAAATCGGTAGGAGCCAAGCTAAATACACAGCTAAATACAAAGAACATCACCGACAACACCATCATGATATGGCTGTGTAACAAGATTTTAGAAGCCACTTGGTCTTCTTTGCCTGGATGCAGCTTTTTTTGGCTCACAGCAAAAGAAGAAATGATAGGTGAGTGGTTAAACGAGAACACCATCACCGGGATCGCTAGCCACAGCGTTTTGTAGAAAGAGCCGCTGCTCAGTGCATCGCCTAGGCTGCCTGCATGATCAAGCACGGAGCTATTCCAGTTTGGGATTAGATAAACCGCTAAAACCATCAGCGCAATCACAAAGGGGTAGACCAGTACGCTCATGGCTTTAACAATAAAATCACCACCTAATCGCACAATCGACATCAGCCCCAAAATCAAACACAGCGCAAAAATACCGCGTGTGACGAGATCAGTGCCTACGGCAATATGCATTTGATGGGTGAGGAAAGACAATACCGTGTTGGTAATCGCCACGCTGTAAACCAAGAGAATGGGGTAGATGGCAAAGAAATAAAGCAGAGTAATGAGTTTGCCTGCGCCCTTGCCAAAGTGCTCTTCTACTACCTCGGTGATATCGCCATCTTTAGTTGATCCAGAAAGCACAAATCGGCTCAGCCCTCGGTGTGCAAAAAAGGTCATTGGCAAGGCCAGTAGCGCCATCATAATCAATGGCCATAAGCCACCAATCCCCGCATTAATCGGCAAGAATAAAGTCCCCGCGCCAACCGCGGTGCCATAGAGGCCAAGCATCCAGACCGTATCTTGTTTGGTCCATGTTGCTGCGCTGTGTGGCAGCGCTAGATCATTGAGTGTGGTATCAGACATGATGTTTTCTCGATTAAAAAATAGTGATTTAGTTGTTGTTTTTTAAGTAGCGATAAAGCGTGGGCTCTGAAATAGCCAGTAATGAAGCCGTTTTGGCGATAAATCCTTTCACAAGGAAAACACCGTTTTGTTCTAGTTTTTGCACAATGTCTTTTTTATCGGCACTGCTTAAGTGCTTGGCGTCGATAGGGTAGCTGGCTAAGGCCTGCTGAATAATATCGTCGCCTAATTGCTCTACCGAATGGCTGAGTAACTCTTCGCTCGGGCTATTTTCTTCGTGCTGAAAAAACTGATGGAGCAATTCGCTGGCGTGTTGTAGTTGATGATCGTTGCGATTAATGCAAAGCATGGCAACTGAGGTGCCGGTTTCGTCTTTAAGTAGCATGCTGGAGCTGCGCAGACGATGGCCATCGAGCGTCTTGCCGGGATAATTGGTGCGAAAAGGTGCTTTGCTACTGTCTTGGCATTCGCGCAGCAGACGCAGGGCAAAGTCTGTAGCGGGGGCACCTGGCTCACGGCCGGAAATTGGGTTTTTAATGATGCGCAGGGAGTTTTCCAGCTGGGTCATATCGTGCACCGCAATCTCTGCATGTGTGCCTAGTACTTGAGAGAGAAAGCTTGAAAGCGTGTCGAGGTCTATCGAGATCTTCATGATAAAAAATTCTTGTCTTGATAAGTTGATGTGGATTTTACTCCCGATATCCTGTCCTTTATGTTGGATTTAGTACGTTTTTTGACCCGCATCAATAAATAATTTTTCATGTAAATAATTTATTATTAGCATGATGTTCTAATTTATATTTTGTTTGTTAAATTTTGTTCTGGTTGTTGAGTGTTTAGCGCATTTTTTGTGAATTGTTGCAATTTTGTTTATTTGTTGCAAAATTTACTTTTATGTTTGTTGGTATTAATGGCGTAAAAAAACCAACATGCCTTTGCTATTAAGGACAATGTTGGTTTTTTTATGCGCCAAGCCTTGTTTTATAAGGCTTGGGGAGTCGTAGGTCAGTGGTTTTTATTTATGCGAGAAATATTATATTCAGTAAAAAAGAAGGCCATCAAGGCCGTAGCTTGTACCAGAGCATGCCTAAAAGCTCATGCAGGGCGAAGCTGCTGTCGCTCATTGCCTGTGCTTTTGGCATAAATGACAAGATAGATAATGTCTCCTGATTTGCATAATCAGTTGCCGCTGGAATAACGTTAAATCCTTGCTTGGTAAATGCACTTTGCGCGCGTGGCATATGGACAGCCTGAGTCACAAGGATGATTTTTGCGTTTTTAGGCAAAAGCTGAGCACTTAAGCTGGCATTTTCTTGGGTATCCACTGATTCACTTTCTACCCAGCGTACGGGGGTATTGAATTCTTTTTGCAAAATATCGGCCATCAGTGTGGCCTCGCTGATGCCACCCAATGGTTTTCCACCGCTGACTAAGACAGGCAATTTACTTTTTTTTGCCAGCTGGGCGGTATAACGCAGGCGCATTAAGGTGGCATTGTTGATCGTCTCGCCTTCAATTTGGTCGTAAGCCGTAAAACGTTTTCCGCCGCCTAAGCTGACAATCGCGATGGCATCGTCTGGAATAAGCTTGAGTGCTGGTGGCTCAACCATCAGCAGGAGTGCATTGGCCACCAGCGGCATGGAGAGTGTTGTGAGCAATAGCAGACTGCTTGCAATAAGGCTGCGGGCCAGGCGAGGCTTGCGGGTAATGAGGAGCAGGCCAATGGCAATCAAGAGTAAAAAAAGGCCGGGCGGTAAGAGCCAGGCTGCAATGGCATTTTTAGCAAGTACGGCAGAATGCATGAGTTTCCAGAGGAGTAGAGATGAAGCAGGCAGGATTATATAAGGGAAGTTAGAAAGCGATCTTCCCTTGTTGCTCTGTGTGGCTTAAATAATATCCACTCTGTATGTCTCTACGATGCTTGAAGGCTAGCACTAGGTACGTTTTGAAGCCAAACCTTGCCAATTTAAGTACAAATACCATAGGAGCGGCTTTAGCCAAGAATGGTTTAAATGGAGAGGATTGATTTTGAGATGCTTGGCATAAAAAAACGAGCCGCAGTGTGCGGCTCGTTGTGTGCGGCTTAAAATGCGGGGCTTACTCGCCCAGATACGCTTGCTGAATCTTTGGGTTGGCCAAGAGGTTTGCTGCGGTGTCGGCCAGCGTAATCTTGCCTGATTCCATCACATAGCCGCGGTTGGCGGTTTGTAGTGCCAGTTTGGCGTTTTGCTCAACCAGCAGCATGGTGACGCCTTCGGCGGCGATCATTTTGATAATTTCAAAAATCTTTTGCACAATAATGGGTGCCAGGCCCATCGATGGCTCATCCAGTAGCAAGAGCTTAGGCCTGCCTAAAATAGCGCGGCCAATTGCAACCATCTGCTGCTCACCACCGGACAGCGTACCTGCCAGCTGTTTCATACGTTCTTTCAGGCGGGGAAAGAGGTAGTAAACACGCTCCAGATCATGCTCAATACCTGCTTTATCGTTGCGCGTATAAGCCCCCATTAAAAGGTTTTCTTCAACGGTCAGGCGGCTAAAAATACCTCGTCCTTCAGGCACCATAATCAGCCCCTGCTTAACGTAATCGTAAATTGGCTTTTTTGCCGTCGATTTGCCGTCAAATAAGATTTCGCCAGAGCTGGGGTTGCACATGCCGATCAGTGTTTTAAGCGTGGTGGTTTTACCCGCGCCATTGGCACCAATCAGCGCAACCAGCTCACCTTGGTTAATTTCTAAATCAATGCCTTTTACTGCGTGGATCCCGCCGTAGGCCACTTTCAGGTCTTTTACTTGTAGTAATGGGCCACTCATGCTCTTGCAACTCCTTGAAACGCCACTTGCAGCTTATTGATTTGGCTTGTATTGATTTGCAGTAATTGCTTGTTCATTCTGGAGCAACCCCTAGATAGGCCTCGATCACGCGTGGATCGTTTTTTACCATGTTGGGCACACCCTCAGCGATTTTCTTGCCGTAATCCAACACCGCGATGCGATCACACAGGTCCATCATCAGCTTTACATCGTGTTCAATCAGCAAAATGGTGACGCCATCGTTTCTGATCTTTTCCATCAGTTTTTTAAGATCGTCTGTTTCTTTTGGGTTCATCCCTGCCGCAGGCTCGTCCAGCGCCAGCAGCGTAGGGCGGGTTGCCAATGCACGGGCAATCTCTAGGCGGCGCTGATCCCCATAAGACAAATTACGCGCTAGCTCTTTGCCATGCTTGCTGATGCCCACATAAGCCAGTAATTCAGTGGCTTTGTTATGGATATCATTTTCTTCTTTGACTGCCTTAGGGCTGTGGAAAATTGCGCCCAAAATGCCAGAGCGAGTTCGCACATGCTGGCCAACCATTACGTTTTCTAGTGCGGTCATATTGGCAAATAAGCGAATATTCTGAAAGGTACGGGCAATGCCAGATTCAACGACTACGTTTGGCTTTTGGCGGAATAAATCCAGGCCATTAAAACTAAAGCTACCTTCGTCAGGCTGATAAAGGCCGGTTAGTACATTAAATAGCGTGGTTTTGCCTGCGCCATTGGGGCCGATCAGGCCGTAAATCTCACCCTTATTGATGGTTAGGCCTACACCGGATAGGGCGTGCAGACCGCCAAAGCGCTTGGTAATGCCGTCAATTTTTAGAAGTAATTCGCTCATGCTTTTGCCTCTTCATCTTTTTCATGAAACTCTGCTTTACGGCGCTGGGAGGGCCAGAGGCCTTCAGGGCGCAGCAGCATAATCACAATCATGGAAAGACCAAAAATCAGCATGCGTAAGTTTTCCGGATCGACCACTTTGCGGCCAACAAGGGCGTGTTGTAGCGGGTTGATTACATCGCGCAAAATCTCTGGTGTGATCGATACAATAATTGCACCTAAAATTACGCCAGGAATATGCCCCATGCCGCCCAATACCACCATACATAGCACCATGATGGATTCCATCAGCACAAATGATTCTGGTGAAACAAAACCCTGAAAGCTGGCAAATAGAGCGCCTGATACACCGCCAAAGCTCGCGCCCATCGCAAAAGCGAGCAACTTGATATTGCGGGTATTGATACCCATGGCGTTGGCAGCAATTTCATCTTCGCGAATCGCAACCCATGCACGGCCAATACGGGAGTTTTGCAAGCGTACTGAGACAAAGATAATCAAGAGGCAGAAGGCTAAAATCAAGTAGTAGTAAAGATGCACTTTTTCAAAAGACAGGCCTAAAAACTCAATCGGGCGACCAAAATCGTAACCTGCAATCTGCACGGTCTTGATATTGTTAATCCCTTGCGGGCCATTGGTGATATTGATCGGGCGATCAAGGTTGTTCATAAAGATGCGGATAATTTCACCGAATCCCAGCGTTACAATCGCCAGATAATCTCCGCGTAGTTTTAAGGTGGGGGATCCCAGCAAAACCCCGAAGATGCCCGCAACCAGCCCTGCCATAGCAATCATGACCGGGAAAGAGGGGTAAATGAGCCAAGCGGGTAATACGGCTGCCAGATGGGGTGAATTAAGAATGGCGTATAAATAAGCGCCCACCGCATAAAAGGCGATATAGCCTAAATCTAATAGCCCGGCATAGCCCACAACAATATTGAGTCCGAGTGCCAGCATGATATAGAGCAGGGCAAAATCGATGGTGCGAATCCACGATTTACCGCTTTCAAAGCTACCCGTTAATACAAAGGGCAGGATAAGCATGATCACCGCTAGCACGGCCATGCCGATCAGCCGGGCACGGGGATTTTCTAGTTTTAATAACATGATTTTTCCCTTGGGCTTAAGCGCGGTCTGCTACACGTTCGCCCAGTAATCCGGACGGACGGAACACCAGTACGATAATCAGCACGATAAAGGCGAAGATGTCTTTGTAGTTACTACCAAATGCACCGCCGGTTAAATCGCCCAGATAGCCAGAGCCTAGGCTTTCGATGAGGCCAAGCAATAGTCCGCCCAACACCGCGCCACCTAAATTGCCAATCCCGCCCAGTACTGCCGCTGTAAAGGCTTTCAGCCCAATTAAGAAGCCCATATAGGCGTGTGCCTGATCGTAATTTGCGGCAACCATGACGCCTGCTACAGCGCCCAGCGCTGAGCCAATCATAAACACCATAGAAATAATGGAATTGATATTGACGCCCATCAGGCCGGCGACTTCCGGGTTTTGAGCTGTGGCACGCATAGCACGGCCTAATTTGGTACGTTCAATCAGGAAGAACAAGCCTGCCATCAAAGCCAGCGCCAAGCCAATAATGGAGATCTGCAAGCTGGTAATGGTCGCGCCGCCAATTTCGTGGATTGTGGTAGGCATAATGGCTGGAAAAGGACGGTAGTTACGGCCCCAGATCAGCATGGCCACTTGTTGCAATACAATCGATACGCCAATCGCGGTAATCAAAGGCGCTAGTCTTGGTGCTTTACGCAGCGGGCGGTAAGCGATTTTTTCGATGGCGTAGCCTAAAAGAATCGATACCGGCACGGCCATCATAAACCCGACGAGCAATAACATCGGGCCGGGCAGCGAAACATTTTGCCCTAGCAAAAGATTGATACATGTAATGGTTACCATTGCGCCGATCATTACGATTTCGCCATGGGCAAAATTGATCAGCTGCATGATGCCGTACACCATGGTATAGCCAAGGGCAATCAGCGCATAAATGCTACCGACAACCAAGCCATTAAAAATTTGCTGGAGAAAAATATCCACGTTGTTTAGCCCAAGTGAGGAGTGCAGATGCGATTGAATAAGACCATTACAGTTTGGTCTGAGTGCGAAAATTAACCTTGAATAATACCTGCGGATACTTGTGAATTTCCCCAACTGGCAATCTTGAACCAGGCTGTTTTAAACAAAAAGATTGCCATTAATTAAGTAATGGATTCCATTTAGATACTAGCCTGAAATAATTCTAATATTCATTATTTTGAAATGTTTATTCTTTTTTAAACAAGCAGATAAGGTGTAGGGGGGGGATTGATTGTGAAACAATGATTTTAAATGTGAGTAGAAATATAGGGGCTTATACAGGGGCTTGCTGGGAGGGTTATTGTTTTTTGGATAAAGGGGAATGCGGGTAAATAGAATGCCTTAAGCGCTTGTCATGTAGCGCGGCATAAATAGGATAAGCGGCGTGTAAAAACCTTGCGTTGCCGTGTGTAGAGCGTACTGAGCTTGAAAGGCATTGCTAAAAGCATAAAAAAAGCCACCGAGTTATTTTCGGTGGCTTTTTTTTATTCAAACGAGATTAAAACTGCTTGGTTTGAACTTGTACAAGTGGTTCGGCGGATGTATCCACCGGCGCTGCGGCCGTCTCGCGTCGAACGCGTATCGGCGCATCATTGGCTGCTTGTGATGCAACTGCTGCATTGCTGGCGGCTTGTGTTTCCACTTGCTGCAACATAGGTGCTTCGCTGCTGGCTATGGTGTTGCTTGCTTGCGTATCACGGCGGCGACGGCGTACCGGAGCGGCTGCCACAGGATCGCTTTCTGCTGCTAAAGCACGCGTTGCAACCATAACCAATCCTGCCGCTTCCGGCGTACCAATAACAAGTGCGGGTGCCGCAGGGATCGCTACCGGAGCGGGAGCGAGTACAGGGGCGGGCACGGGAGCTACCGGTGCAGCGATAACCACAGGCGCCGGAACTGGCGCTGGCGCAGCTACTGGAGCAGGTGCAGGCTCGGCAACAGGAGCGGGTACGGATGCTGCTACAGGAATCATAACTTCTGGAGCCACTACCGGAGCAGGCGCTGCCACAACTGGTACAGCAGGCACATGTACTGGAGCAGGCACTTCTGCGACGGGTGCAACAGGTACATGTACTGGTGCAGGTGCAGCCACAACCACAACCGGTGCAGTAGTAACGGGCGCTGCTGCACTTGCTGCTACAGGCGCAGTATGTGTTGGGGCTGTGGCTACAAAACCAGGTGCGGGTGCATCAATTGCAGTGAATGCCGCTTCTGTACCCGATGCTGATTCAACACGCTCACCACGGCGCTCACCACGACGGCTGCGACGACGACGGCTACGTTGTTGCTCGCTGGCGTCATCCGTGTTGTTTTCTACAGCGGGCGTAGTCAGCAAGGCTTCGGTCTGGGCAACAGCAGCTTCTTTGCGTGGCTGACGTTCCTGGCGCGGAGGACGCTCGTTGCGAGGGCGCTGTTCTACCGCCGGGGTTTCGTTGCGTTCGGTGCGATCATTGCTTGGAGTGCGTTCACGTGGTTCGCGGTTTTCACGCGCTTCACGGGTTTCGCGGCTCTTTTGCAAGTCTTCTTCGATACGTGGCTTGCCACTGCTGCGGCGCGGCTGGGCAGGCGCTTCTTCGTTACGGGCCGGGCGCTCTGCACGAGGAGCTTGGCCTTCACGTGGTTCACGAGGAGGGCGCTGGCCACGATCATTGCGATTGCGTGAGTTATTTTGCGGGCGGGCAGCAGCAACCGGTTTAGGTGCTTCTACTGGCGCAGCAGCAGGCTCGCCTTGGAACCAAGTAACGAGTTTTTTCCAGAGAGATGGAACAACGACATCATCGCTTGGCGCGGCAATACGGTCACGAGCGGAAATCGGCGCTGGCTGATCTGGCGTAATGCCTTTGACCATGGCTTCTTGGCGCTTGGTTTGCTCTTCTTTTACTTTACCTGGCTGATAGCCTGTTTCGCTTGGCAAATCGACCATTTTATAAGAGGGCACTACATCTTCAATATTGCCGATATCTTCGTGGCGCAGACGTGACAGATTGTAGTTTGGCGTTTCCAAATGGGTATTTGGAATCAAAATCACGCTTACTTTCAGGCGTGCTTCAAGTGCAAAAATCTCGGCGCGTTTTTCATTGAGCAAGAAGGTTGCAACATCAACCGGCACTTGTGCATGGATTGCGCCGGTGTTTTCTTTCATTGATTCTTCTTGAATAATACGCAGGATATTGAGCGCAGAAGATTCAATGCCGCGTGTAAAGCCAGTACCGTGGCAGCGCGGGCAGGCGATATGGCTAGTTTCTTCTAAGGAAGGCTGTAAGCGTTGACGGGATAATTCCATCAGGCCAAAGCGGCTGATTTTGCCAGTCTGAACGCGAGCACGGTCGTGGTGCAGGGCGTCCCGCAGGCGGTTTTCGACTTCACGCTGATTCTTTGGGTTTTCCATGTCGATAAAATCGATCACGATCAAACCACCCACGTCACGCAGGCGCATCTGACGGGCGATTTCGTCAGCGGCTTCCATATTGGTACGCAGCGCGGTTTCTTCGATATCTGCACCCTTGGTAGAGCGGGCCGAGTTCACGTCGATGGAGTACAGCGCTTCGGTCTTGTCGATCACAATTGCGCCGCCGGAAGGCAAATTCACTTCGCGGGCAAAAGCGGTTTCAATTTGATGCTCAATCTGGAAGCGCGAAAATAGCGGCACATCATCTTGATAAAATTTTACGCGGTTTACATTAGCCGGCATCACATGGCTCATAAACTGGCGTGCTTGCTCATAAATATCGAGCTTATCAATCAGAAGTTCGCCGATTTCTGGCTGGAAGTAATCACGGATTGCGCGGATCACTAGGCTTGATTCTTGATAAATCAGGAATGCGCCAGTTTGAGTAGAGGCAGCACCTTCAACCGCACGCCAAAGTTGCAATAGGTAGTTTAAATCCCACTGCAATTCTTCAGCATTACGGCCAATAGCCGCCGTGCGTGCGATCAGGCTCATGCCGTTTGGTGTTTCGAGTTGGTCGAGTACAGCGCGAAGCTCATTACGCTCTTCGCCCTCGATACGGCGAGAAACGCCGCCGCCACGTGGGTTATTAGGCATCAGCACCAAATAACGACCTGCCAAACTGATGTAGGTCGTGAGGGCTGCGCCTTTATTGCCGCGTTCGTCTTTTTCGACTTGAACGATCAGCTCCTGACCTTCTTTGAGCGAATCGCCGATGCGAGGGCGGCCATGACCGTCACCGCTGTCATTGAGATAGGCACGAGCTACTTCCTTAAACGGCAGGAAGCCGTGGCGATCGCAGCCATAATCAATGAAGCAGGCTTCAAGGCTAGGTTCTACGCGGGTAATCACACCCTTGTAGATATTGGATTTCCGTTGTTCTTTGCCAACGGTTTCGATGTCGAGGTCGACCAGCTTCTGACCATCAACAATCGCAACGCGCAGCTCTTCGGCTTGTGTTGCGTTAAATAGCATACGTTTCATAAAAAATGCTCCGGCTCGCACTCACGCGGCAGGAATTAGGTTCTGGCAAGCCCAGCGCATCCGGCAAGATTGAGATAAAGGCTTAATCATGTGTGCCCGTATCCTTAATCAGGAAGTATTGGTGGCGCGGGGGAGAGGCTACTCCATGCAATTATTTACAGTGGCCTACAAAACGGCGGTGAAGTTCATACCTAGCCTCGGAAATCGGCCTAAAATCCTTGTTAGATAAAGATTAACAAGGATTTGAGTCAGCTTTTCTTGCTGGTTTTTATTCTTCTCTCACCTTTTTTTTAGAAGGCCATTACAAGGTGCTTAGCTGCCGAACGTACCATACCGGCGTTTTTACTTGTCTTTTTGTAAAAGTAGGCCAGTACGCTAATAAGAATCCGATGAGTGCTTTATATATACAAATCAATTACCATCGCTGCTTTTTGCGGTGAGCGAGATAACCGCTTCCCGGAACTTGTTGCATAAGCCTGACGGCAGATAGGCGAGCCCCGCGCTTGCGCTCCCTGTTTTACTAAGACTGGCTTTTTGTGCCAGTTGGGAGGCGTAGAGTGTTTTTACTCTACGGCGGGAAGGTAATCGCCGACTGTATCGCCCTGCAGTATTGCTTTAAGAGCGGGATCTAAAAGTGGCCTTAGCCACCTTGCGCAGTGCTTGTTTGAAGCGGGTAATTAAAAGTCCCTTGTCAAAACAAGCCCTTGCGGTAATCGTTGCCGTTGCGTTTTTATCGCTTCGGCCAACCTGCTACAACCTTCTGGGTTGTGGCGTGCGGAGAGTATAAGTCAAGATGAAGGGCAGTAGCAAAGCATCCGTCACGTTCCTGACTGTGGACGAAGAAGATGCCGGCCAAAGGCTGGATAATTTTTTGTTAAAACACCTCAAGGGCGTACCCAAAAGTCATGTTTATCGCATTGTGCGTAGTGGTGAAGTACGCGTAAATAAAGGCCGTAGTGATGTGACTTATCGCATCGTTGCCGGCGATATTTTGCGCTTGCCTCCGGTGCGCGTGGCAGAAAAGCCAGACGCAGCGCCTGCGGTGGCGGCCTCACACCGGATTGATATTCCAATTATCTTTGAAGATGATGCAATTCTTATTCTGAATAAGCCTGCAGGTTTGGCTGTGCATGGCGGCTCTGGTGTGAGCTTTGGCTTGATTGAGTTGATTCGTGCCCAGCGCCCGCAAGCCAAATTTTTGGAATTAGTACATCGGCTGGATAGAGAAACCTCAGGTATTTTAATGGTGGCCAAAAAGCGCTCTGCGCTGACGGTGCTGCAAGATGCCTTGCGTGATAATCACCGCATCGATAAGCGATACTTGGCTTTGGTGAAAGGTGTGTGGGAGAATCCGCGCAGTCATGTTAAGTTTTCTTTGCTGAAATACAACACAGCTGAAGGCGAGCGCCGTGTGCGTGTTTCACCTGAAGGAAAAATTTCACATACCGTGGTGAATCGTCGTAAGGTATGGAAAGATTGCTCTTTGCTTGAGTGTGAGCTTAAAACCGGCCGAACGCATCAAATTCGGGTGCATCTGGCGGCCAGCGAGCACCCTATTTTGGGCGATGAAAAGTATGGTGACTTTGCCTTAAATAAAATCTTGCCAAGACAGGGGCTGCGGCGCATGTTTTTACATGCTTGGCGATTAATCGTTGATCACCCGATCACAGGTAAGCCTTTGGAGCTGGAAGCGCCTTTGCCGCCTGAATTACAATCTTATATTGACCTACTTGAGAAAACGCATGCCTAAGCAGTTTGATTTGCTGGTGTTTGATTGGGATGGCACCTTGATGGATTCCACCGGCACCATTGCCCGTGCCATTCAATCGGCGTTTGCCGATGTGGGCCTTGCGGTGCCGACAGATATAGAGGCTCGCTATGTGATTGGCTATGGCATGCAAGAGGCAATGCAATATCTTGCCCCGGATGCAAAGCCTGAACAAATCACTGAAGTGGTGAATATCTATCGTCGTCATTATCTGGCCCAGGATCAGGAAGTGACTTTGTACGACGGAGTGATGGAATCTTTGCCGCTTTTTATTGAGGCAGGATTTCAGCTGGCGGTGGCAACGGGTAAGTCCAGAGCGGGGTTAGACCGCGTCTTGGCATCCACCGGTTTGGGGGGCTTTTTTAAAGTGACCCGAACAGCAGATGAAGCGTTTTCTAAGCCTCATCCGGCGATGCTGCATTACATTTTAGATAAGTGTCATATAGATGCGAGCCGTGCCTTGATGATTGGCGATACCACGCATGATTTACAGCTGGCACAGAATGCGGGAACGCAAAGTGTGGCGCTGACTTATGGTGCGCATAAATTGCCTGAGTTGCTGACGTGTAAGCCGCTGGCGCATTTTGATGATTTCCATGCTTTAAAAGATTGGATTTTGCTCAATGCCTGAGCGGGTATTGTGTCAAAGCCAAGATTTGCTTGAACGGGGCTTGGCGCAGCGTTTTACCTTGCAATGGGGAGGGCGTGAGCGCAGTGCCTTTGTGTTTCGATATGATGGCGGTGTTTACGCTTATATTAACGAGTGTGCGCATATTCCGATTGAGCTGGATTTTAACCCGGGGGATTTTTTCGATTATTCTCACTCCTGGCTGGTTTGTTCTACACATGGCGCATATTACGCGCCAAATACAGGTCTTTGCTTGGGCGGGCCTTGCTCCGGCCGCAAGCTTATTTCTTTGCCGGTTCGTGAATACGCGAATCAAGTTTATTTGATCGAGGAACAGCATGAATGAATCTTGGGAACGCGAACAATTACAAAGTTTGCTGCATGCCGGTATTAAAGAGCGCCGTAGCGCACGCCGCTGGAATATCTTTTTTAGATTGCTGGCCTTTAGCATTGTGATCATGATTTTGGCTGTGAGCATGGGCTGGATTGGCGGTAAGGCGGGGGATGAGCTGACTGGCCCGCATACGGCCGTGGTTCGTCTGGAGGGTGCGATTTCTGCGGGAGGTGAGGCGGATGCTTCCACCTTGATCGAAGGCTTAACCGCGGCATTTGAAGATAAAAACACCAAGGCCGTAATCTTGCAGGCCAATAGCCCCGGTGGCAGCCCTGTGCAGGCAGGGATGATGGCCGATGAAATTGCACGCTTGAAAAAGCTGCATCCGAAGATCCCTTTTTATGTGGTGATCGAAGAAATCTGCGCTTCAGGTTGCTACTACGCAGCAGCAGGAGCAGACAAGATTTATGCAGATAAAGCCTCAATGGTGGGCTCGATCGGCGTATTGATGGATGGCTTTGGTTTTAGTGGTGTGATGGAAAAACTAGGTGTTGAGCGCCGTCTGTTAACTGCCGGTGCGAATAAAGGATTTTTAGATCCTTATTCACCGATGAGCCAGGTCCAGCGTGATAAAGCGCAAGTGATGCTCGATGAAATTCATCAGCAGTTTATTGGCGTGGTTAAAGCAGGGCGTGGTAATAAGCTGGCTGATAATCCTGATCTCTTTTCCGGCCTTGTATGGAGTGGTGCTGCCAGCATCAAGATGGGCTTGGTCGATGCTTTAGGCTCAGTAGATAGCGTGGCGCGTGATGTAGTTAAAGCCAAAGAGATCGTTGATTTTACGCCGCGGCCTAGCTATGCAGATCGTTTGGCGCGTCAGATTGGTGTATCAGCTGCGAATAAGCTGGTCTCTGAGTTTAATGTGCAGTTGAAGTAATGTGTAGGGTGGGCACATTTTTGTGCCCACGCGTTCTAGACTATTTGCTTGTACGCGTGGGCATAGAAACGTACCCACCTTCACCTTGAAAAGGAATTCAGCATGGCACGTAAACGCAGGCCCGAGGAGCATGAAAACCACGAGCGCTGGCTAGTGTCGTATGCTGATTTTATTACCCTGTTGTTTGCTTTTTTTGTGGTGATGTACGCTATTTCTTCGGTGAATGAAGGCAAGTACAAAGTTTTGTCTAATTCAATGATTGATGCTTTTAAGCAAACGCCAACCAGCAAGGAAGTGATCAAACAGAATCAGTCTGTGGCGGGTGTGCCAGATAAGCTGGTGGTGCTGAATGTGGTTTCGACGCCTACACCTAGCCCGAAGCTTGCCGAGCAAACGCAAAAAATGCAGGGCATGGCAGGGGATTTGAAAAAATCGCTCGGCGCGCTGATTGATCAGGGCAAGGTACGGGTAACTCAATCCAAGCGCGGCATTGCCGTTGAAATCAGCGATTCTGTGCTATTTGATACAGCAAAAGCAGATTTACATACCGAATCGGCCACTGCCTTGATTGCGGTGGCTGAGATGGTTAAAAATACTGATAACTTAATCCAAATTGAAGGCAATACCGACAACCAAGCGATGCGTTCTGGGCAGTTTCCTTCTAATTGGGAACTATCGGCCGCCCGTGCCGCTAGCGTGGTGCGATTGTTTGTGGATGTGGGGGTGGCGCCACAGCGTTTGGTGGCGATTGGTTATGGCGAGTTCCGGCCACAAGTCAGTAATGACACACCAGAAGGGCGGGCCAGCAATCGCCGCGTTACGCTGAATATCTTGGCCGATAATAAAGACGAAGTCGCCGTGCTGCCCCTAGGAAACGAGGCCAAACCAGCGCCCGCTTCCCCTGCTCCTAAATAAACTAGGGTTCACCCACTTAAAAGCAAAAAGATCTGTAGACACAGAGAACATAGAGTTAAAAAGCAGCACACTGAGAAAACCTTAAGGGATTAAGGCATTTAGCTTTTCTCTGTGTGCTCTGTGTTCTCACTTATCTCTGTGTCTACAGGTTTAGGGTTGGGGCCTTCTATTTAAATCGAAAAATCCTCGTTCTCTCCACTTAAAGCCTGCATGGCTAAGTGGGCGCTTAGAAAGATCTTCCCATCCAGCGTGCTCAGCATCTCACTGCGTAATAAGTGATCCATGACCGGCCCTTTGACGTCGCTCAGGTGAATTTTAATTTGGTTTGCGCGTAAATTTTCTTGCAGCAGGCCAATCGCCTGCATGGCGCTGTAGTCGATGCTATTTACGGCCGACAGAATCAAGACGAGGTGCTGGGTTTTAGGGGCTTTTTCTAAAATGTGCATCAGCTCGGCTTGTATTTTGGCGCTGTTGCCAAAGTAAAGACTCTCATCAATTCGCACGGCCACAATATGATCGTTTGTTTGCGTGTTAAAGCGATTGATATTGCGGTAATGCTCTGTGCCGGCAATTCGGCCAACTACCGCAATATGCGGCTGGCTGCTGCGATATAGAAAGAGCAAAAGAGATAATCCAACCCCTGCCAGAATACCCTGCATCACACCCAAGGCTAAAACAGCAAGTACGGTACAGGCAAAGGCCGCGCCATCACGCCAGTCGTAGCGCCAGCTGCGAATTAAAAAATCAAAATCAATGAGGCGAATGGCGACCAGAATAATGGTTGCCGCAAGCAGTGATTGCGGGATAAGCGCTAAGTAATCACTGAGCCAAGATGCGGCAAGGGCAATCCATAGGGCTGTCATTACGCCTGCTAATGGCGTGTTGGCACCCGATGCGGCATTGACGGCAGTGCGGGAAAATCCGCCGTTTACCGGAAACCCCCCGCTGGCCGCTGCGGCAATATTGGCGGCGCCCAGGCCGATTAATTCTTGATTGCTATCGACGCTACGTTTGGCTTTTAAGGCCAAACTTTGGGCGATGGTAATGCTTTGCAAAAAGCCGGCTAGGCCGATGGTGATGGCGGGGAGCCAAAGCTGGTTAAACGTGCTTTGATTGAGCACTGGCCAAAATAAGCGGGGCATACTGCTGCTAAAAGAGCCTGTGAGCGGTGTGTTGATTTTTAAAAAATACGCGGCAGCGCTTATGATCAGCATCAGTAAGAGCGGACTTAATTTGGCGAGGACTGCGCCGTAGCTTATTTTGCTGAGTAATTGAGTCAGAGGTCGGCCGGCCAGCCAAAGTAATACTAGGCAAACTAATCCAAAAACTTGGATTTGGGGCAGGGCATGGCTAAGTTGCCAGAGTAATTGCCCCAGATGCTCGCCCTCAAGTCGTATGCCGAGTAGGGGGCCGATTTGCCCGACAATAATCAAAATGGCGGCACCGCTAGTAAAGCCATTGATGACGGGGTGGGATAAAAGTTGCGTGATAAAACCAAGCCGCAGCAAGCCCAGTAGTGCTAAAAAAAGCCCGGAAAGTAAAGCAAGGCTGGCTGCCAGCACGCTGTATTCTGGCGAGCCAATGGCCGCTAAGGGGGCGAGTGCGCTGGCGGTCATGGCTGCGCTAATTGCCATCGGGCCAACAGACTGCACCATGCTGCTGGCAAAAAAGGCATAGACCACTAGCGGCAAAATACTGGCGTAAATACCTGCTTGCGGTGGCAATCCTGCCAATAGGGCGTAGGCCAGACTTTGGGGGATAAGTAAAACGGCCACAATTAAACTGGCTCCCAAATCCCCGATAAAGGTTTTCCTTTGATAAAGCGGTAGCCAATGCAAAATAGGCAGCAGCTTGCTTAGCGACTTGAGTTTACTCATGGCTTCTTAGGCAGTAGGGTAAAAATAAACATGCCCACAAGCATGGCAATGACAAAAATAAACGCTTTGGCTTCGCCCATCGCTAGCGCAACAATGCCCGGCCCCGGGCAAATGCCCGCTAAGCCCCAGCCAATGCCAAACAAAATGCTGCCGCCAATCAGGGTGCGGTCGATGATTTTACTATCGGGCAGGGACATTTTTTCATGGGTCAGTAAGGTCTGCTTGCGGCTTTTTGACCAGATAAAAAAGGGTGTGGCTGTAGCAATGGCGCCGGCCATAACAAGGGCAAGGCTGGGGTCCCACTGGCCTGCCAGATCAAGAAATCCAATCACCTTGGCGGGGTTCACCATGCCGGAAATAATCAGCCCTAAGCTAAATAATAGCCCTGAGAGTAAAGCAATTAATTTAAGCATCTTGGCCTCAGAATAAGTGGCGTGCAATCAGCACGGTGATAAATCCTGCACCCATAAAGCTGGCTACGGCGGCCAGTGATCGAATCGAAAGCCGGGATAAGCCGCAAACGCCATGACCACTGGTGCAGCCATTGCTATAGCGGGTGCCAATGCCAACCAACAGCCCAGCAATAATGAGCGTGGGTATATTGGCGCTAATCTGGATGTCTGCAGGGGAGTTAAATACCAGCCAAAGCAAGGGTGTTAAGAGCAGGCCGATTAAAAAAGAGCTGCGCCATGCCATCTCTTTGCTGGAGTGCGAGCTAAGTAAACCGCCTAAAATGCCGCTGATTCCTGCGATTTTCCCGGCTAGCAGCGCAAGTAATCCACTGGCTAGCCCAAGTAATGCCCCGCCCAGCAAGGCGCTCCACGGGGTGAAATGAATCCAGTCAATTTGCATCGGGGATTTCCTTGAGATCGATTGGGCAGTAAAGGTCGTAGAGCACTTCAAGCAGTTGTTGTACTTCGGCACTGGCTAAGCTGTAATAAATGCGTTTGCCTTCCCGGCGCGTGTTGACCAGCCCTTCTTTGCGCAATACGGTGAGTTGCTGGGATAGTGTGGGTTGGCGGATGTCGAGCAAGGCTTCAAAGTCTGAAACGCATTTCTCGCTGTCTACCATCTGGCAGAGCAGCAAGAGCCGATCTTCATTTGCCATGACTTTTAAAATACGGGTTGCGCCATGCGCCGCTTCACGCATGACGAGGATTTGTTGAGGGGTCATTGTGTGTACCGTTGGAAGCATCTTTGATATATTATAGTTTTATATATAATATTTTCAAATATATTTAATCTGGAGTAGAAAAAATGCTGCTGCCTCAAGTTGAAGCCTTTTTTGATCCGAATACTTCTACAGTTAGCTACGTCGTGTTTGATCGGCAGGGTGGTCGTGCTGCTTTAATTGATACGGTGCTGGATTACGATGCCAAATCTGGGCGCACCTCCACAGCCAGTGCCGATCGCCTGATCGAGTTTGTGGCAGCCCATACCTTAAAAGTGGAATGGATACTGGAAACCCATGCTCATGCCGATCATCTTTCTGCTGCGGCATATTTAAAAGCAAAGTTGGGAGGAAAAGTAGCGATTGGCCAGCAGATTCACCAAGTGCAGCGTATTTTTAAGCCGGTGTTTGGTCTGGAAGCTGGTTTTGCCGTAGATGGCAGCCAGTTTGATGTTTTGTTTGCGGCGGGTGAAGTGTTTCAAATTGGCCAATTAAACGCCACCGTGCTGTCTGTGCCGGGGCATACTCCGGCTGATATTGCCTATTTAATTGCCGATGCCCTGTTTGTGGGCGACACCCTGTTTATGCCGGATGTGGGCTCGGCCCGTTGCGATTTTCCGGGGGGTGATGCTGCATTGCTTTACGATTCAATTCAGCAGCTCCTGGCTTTGCCTGATACAACGCGCGTATTTGTTTGCCATGATTATTTGCCCGCAGGGCGCTCACAGGTGCAATGGCAAACCAGCATTGCAGAGCAGCGTAAGGCCAATATCCATTTGCATCAGGGGGTCAATAAAGCGGCATTTATTGCGATGCGTGAAGCGCGGGACAAAACACTGGATATGCCGCAGTTGATTTTACCGGCGATTCAAATCAATATCCGTGCCGGGGGCTTTCCAGAGGCTGAAGCAGATGGACAGCGCTACTTAAAAATCCCCTTGGATGTGCTGTAAAAAAACAAATTAATTAACGAGAGCAAACATGGCCGGAACCAGTCTTTTAGTATTACTTGATGATATCGCCGCAGTTTTAGACGATGTTGCGCTGATGACCAAAATCGCAGCAAAAAAAACCGCAGGCGTTTTGGGAGACGATCTGGCCTTAAATGCCGAGCAAGTTTCAGGCGTGCGTGCCGAGCGTGAGCTACCTGTGGTGTGGGCAGTGGCAAAAGGCTCGTTTATCAACAAGCTGATTCTGGTGCCTGCTGCCTTGGCGATCAGTGCCATTGCTCCCATTCTGATTACGCCGCTGCTGATGCTGGGTGGCGCTTATCTTTGTTTTGAAGGCTTTGAAAAGCTCGCGCATAAATTTTTACACCACAGCGGCGAAGATCAGGCTGGAAAAGAAGCACTGGCTCATGCTCTGGATAATCCGGCGATTGATTTGGTGGCATTTGAAAAAGATAAAATTAAAGGCGCGATTCGGACGGATTTTGTGCTTTCTGCCGAAATTATCGTGATCTCGCTTGGCACTGTTGCGGCAGCACCGTTTGTGTCGCAACTGACGGTGCTTTCTATTATTGCCATTGTGATGACAGTGGGCGTTTATGGCTTGGTGGCGGGGATTGTGAAGCTGGATGACGCGGGGCTTTATCTCTGCAAAAAGCAAGGCAGCGATATGCTGACAAAAATCCAGCATAAAATTGGCACGGCCTGCTTGTTGGGTGCCCCTTACCTTATGAAAACGCTTGCCGTAGTGGGAACGGTCGCCATGTTTATGGTGGGTGGCGGCATCCTAACCCATGGCTTTGCCCCTGCGCATGAATTGATTGAGCACTTAAGTGAAGCGGCAAGCCGCTTAAGTGGCATAGGTGCGGTATTGCATGTGATCTTGCCTAGCTTGCTGGATGCCGTGGTGGGTGTACTGGCCGGAGCTGCTTTACTCGCGGCTTGGATGGGTTTATCAACGGTTTTGAAAGCAGTGAAGTCTTAAGCTAGGTTTTAGGGTGTGTTTGACACTGCTTTAAATATCAAGGGCAATTGATTTGCCCTTGATTGTTTTTTTATGGTGACAATTGTATTAGTGTTTTCTAAAGTAGTTTATTTTTTATTTGATTTATTGCGAGTAAGTATTTGAAGACGTTGAGTTTTATCACCAGGCAAAAGAGTTCGGTGTGGCGCGTGGTTTTTGCCTTGCTGTTAATGAGTGCATACTAATGTGATTAATAGCATGAATGACCTGGGTAGAAACGGTGTCTTGTGATGTTTAGCCACGCTGGCTCTAGGTAAAAAGTACAGTAAAATTGAGCTAATATAAGGCTTAGTAAGAATACTGAGTTGCTTAAGTCTGGTATCCTTTTACATGAATGCAGTTTAGTGCCGCGTAAATGTCTCAATGGGCAATGTGGCTTGGCTGGCAAATAAACTCATATAAAGTAAGAAAATGGCCGAATAGGGTCACGATTTTTTCATCAAGGCTATTTGTAATGGATATTTTTGCATGTGCCGATGAAAAACTGTTGTGGCTGAATAGATGGTTAGGCCGCTTATCTAATTAACACTGAATATAGACTGGTCCGATATCGGCCCGGATATTTCACCCTTGTTGCATCAGCTTTTGCTTGGGGTGCTATTCGCAATGATAGATCGACTTGCCAAGAGACCTAAAGAATGACCGATTTGCAACTAGGATCGCTGATTGTGGGTGGCGTGATTGTCGCCACCGTTTACGCCTTCAATTGGTGGCAGGAATATCGCTATCGTAAGCAAGCTTCCAAAGCGTTTGCGCGTAATGAAAGTGATGCCTTACTTGATGTGCCCAAAAACATGGTGCGCACTGGCGAAGCCAGCCGTATGGAGCCCTCTTTAGAGCGCGCTGAACAGGTGGCTGATCGTTTTGAGCCTCAGTTTGCCGAGCCGGAATTCGAAGCTGAAGTTGCAGTTCCGCCAGTGCGTGAGCCTTATGTAGAGCCTGTTGTTGTGCCTTCTTCGCTTGCGGCCCCCGTACCCAGCGCGCCAGTGACTGCAGTGGAAGTGCCTGCTCAGCCTGCAGCGATTGTGGGCGATGATCATGAGGCTCTGGCCAGCAGCTTGCTCGATCCTGCTCTTGATTTTATTGCTGAAATCCATGCCACCGAGCTGATTGCCGCTACAGAGTTGCCCGTGTTTCGCGGCTCTAAACGCGTGCAGGTAATGGGCTTTACGCAGGATCGTCGCTGGGAAGCCTGTGTGCCCAGTGCGCGCTCACGTTATAAAGAATTGAAAATTGGTTTGCAGCTAGCAGATCGTCAAGGGGCATTAAGCTCGGAGCAGCTCAATGCTTTTTGCATGTCTGTGCAGCAGTTTGTCGATGAGCATGAAGCGGTGGTGACTTTTCCTCAGCGCTCGGCCAAACTGGTGGCGGCTACTAATCTGGACGAATTTTGCGCTGGCGTAGATGTGCTGATTGGCTTGAATGTGATGGCGGCCAGCCGCCCGTTCCCCATGGAGCGGGTGCGCTTACTGGCAGAAAATGCCGGCCTGATCCGCAGCCCTGAAGGCGCGTTCCATTATCGTAGTGATTCGGGTAAGACTCTCTTTACTTTATCCAATCATGACCATAGCCATTTTGGTAATACATCGACGGGCCTGACGCTACTGTTTGACGTGCCCCGGGTAGCGGGTGGTGTTTCGGTATTCGATTACTTTGCTGAGTTTGCCCAGCACTTATCTGTAGCCTTATCCGGTGAGCTGGTAGACGATAATAGTAAGCCGCTGACTGAGGCCAGCCTTGATAATATCCGTAAGCAGCTAGGTGTTTTGTACGCCAAAATGGACGACAAAGGCATTGCGCCAGGGTCGGTAGCGGCTTTACGCTTATTTGCCTGAGTTGTGCAGAGGCGCAGGGTGATAAGTTTTACAACAATGCCGCTGCTCGTCAGCGGCATTGCTACTTTGGGGTGAATACAGGCAGATTGTGCTGCATTTTTCGGCTAAAGTGACGATATGAGTATATCGCTGTTACGCTGCAGGAGGGTGTATGAAACGCGCCCAAGTAAGCTGTGCGATTGCCAGTGTAGTCCTGACTTCCTGTGCTGCCCTTCTGCCCGATTCCGAGCAAATTAGCCGTACGCCTTGGCCCGATTATCAAACGGCAGAGCACGCATTTAAAAGTATTTCTCTGGAAACCACCAGCTTGCAGCAATTGCACGCAATGGGGCTGGATCCGCTTAAAACACCTAATATTGTGGTACTGAGCTACGCAGATTTAATGCGCCGCTTAGCTTTGAGCGGGGCAGGTGAGCCGCGTTTATTAGCGCCGCAAATTCAGGCATGCATCGCGGCACAAACATCGTGCTTTGCTTATGAAATTGAGCAAAAAAGCTCGGTCAGAAAGCGCTATGGTAATTTCTGGGCGGATTTTTTAAACTTTGAGCGAAAAACAATTATTTCGGGCTGGCATTTTGACGTGATCTTTATCATTCAGGATGGCGTGCTGGTTTATAAGCTCTGGAGCGGCACACCCAGTATCGAGCAGTTTGAACAAGAAAACACTCCGCTTGGGCCATTTCAAGGCATGGGGATTTCTATTTTTACCCGCTAGCATGGCGTATGTTGGGAGTGGCACGGACGGCCCCAATGCCGCAGGAGTGGTAGAAGTCAATCTTATTAACTGAGTTATTTGCCATGTCGCTGCAGCACAATGACCAATATTGAATCATCGTAGGGCGGGTGCAACCCGCGCATTTTTCAACATCGCTCGCGGGTTTTACCCTCCCTACGAAAAACATGATGTTTAAGTTGACGGGATTGGCTATCTGCATAGTCAGGATATTGCGATCTTTCCTCTGAAATTTATCTCGTTTTAATTCCAAAATCAGCCTACGACCACAAAATGACAACTCTGCCAGAACAGGCGCAATCTCTGCGCAAACAACTCCACCAATATGCTCATGAATACTATGTACTCGACGCACCCACCGTGCCTGATGCTGAGTACGATCGCCTGTTTCGTGAGCTGCAAGGGCTGGAAATGGCGCATCCAGAATTGGCGACGCCCGATTCGCCCACGCTGCGAGTGGGCGGCAAGCCGCTGCCGCAGTTTGAGCCGGTTACCCACACCATTGCCATGTTGTCGATTCGTACCGAAACCGATGTTACGCCAGCGGGTGCATTGGCTTTTGATATCAGTGTGCGTAAAGAGCTGGATTTGCCTTTAAGTGCCGCTGCGATTGAATACGCGGCGGAGCTAAAGTTCGATGGCTTGGCCATTAGCCTGCGCTATGAAAACGGCGTGCTGGTACAAGCCGCTACACGAGGGGATGGCGCGACCGGCGAGGATGTTACACAAAATATTCGTACCATTTTGCAGATTCCACTGCGTTTGCACGGTGAGGTGCTGCCGCAGCTTTTAGAGGTGCGTGGCGAGGTGTATATGCGCCGCGACGATTTTGATCGCCTGAACGAGCGCCAATTGGCAGCAGGGGATAAAACCTTTGTAAATCCAAGAAATACCGCTGCCGGTGCAGTGCGCCAGCTCGATCCAGCGATTGCCGCTGCAAGGCCGCTGTCTTTCTTTGCCTATGGATTAGGTGTGCTTGAAGGCTGGCCGCAGCCTGCTTTGCATTCGGCCGTGCTGGATGCGCTGGCAGGTTTGGGTTTTCCGGTTTGTGCGGAGCGGGCGGTGCTGCAAGGTGGAGCGGGCTTGGCCGAATTTCATGCCCATGTTGCCGAGATTCGCGACAGCTTGCCTTTTGATATCGACGGCGTGGTTTACAAAGTCAACAGCATGGCGCTGCAAAAAGAGCTGGGCTTCAGAACCCGCGAGCCGCGCTGGGCAGTGGCGCATAAATTCCCCGCTCAAGAAGCCTTAACCATTGTGGAGGCGATTGATGTGCAGGTGGGGCGCACTGGTGCGATCACCCCTGTGGCGCGCTTGCAGCCGGTGTTTGTTGGGGGGGTGACCGTAACCAATGCCACGCTGCATAACGAAGACGAAGCAAGACGCAAAGATGTGCGGGTAGGCGATACCGTAGCCGTGCGCCGCGCCGGAGATGTGATTCCGGAGGTAGTGAGTGTGGTGCTGGAGCGCCGCCCCATGAAAGACATGCCGGGTGTGGATTTATTCTCGCCCGCACAAGAGCCGCTTTACCCTGCGTTTTCACTACCCAAAGCCTGCCCGGTCTGTGGCTCGCACGTGGTGCGTGAAGAAGGCGAGGCGATTGCGCGTTGCTCAGGCGGCTTGAGCTGTTCCGCGCAGCGCAAAGAAGCCATTCGTCACTTTGCAGGCCGCCGCATGATGGATATCGACGGCCTTGGCGAGCGCTATGTGGAGAGCTTGGTTGATCTAGGCTATGTGAAATCACTGGCTGATTTATACGCCTTAACGCTGGCCGATTTTCAGAATATGAAGGCCGCCGCAGATGGGGCCGTAGGAGTGAGTGAGGAAAGCATTGCGCAGGGCCGCCTTGCAACCAAATGGGCAGAAAACTTGCTGACCGGCATTGCTGCGAGCAAAACACCGCTCTTGGCTCGTTTCTTATTTGCACTGGGAATTCGCCATGTGGGTGAATCAACCGCCAAAACGCTGGCTGATTGGCTGGGACGTTTGGAGTTGATTCGCCATGCCCCGGCGCCGCTATTGCGATCCCTGCCTGATATTGGTGACACCGTGGCGGTGGCGATTAGCGAATTTTTTGCTGAGCCTAAAAACCAACTCGCGCTCGATGCCTTGCTGGCTGCGGGTATTACCCCAAAAGACGAGCATGCTCCAAGTGGCTTGCTGCGCGAAAAAATAAAGCCCGCTGTGCTTTACGCCCATCTGGGCGTGCCTAAATTATCGACTGTGCGTAGTGGTCAATTGGCTGAGCGAGTCATCAGCTTAACTGCCTTGGCTGAGGCCGATTGGCTTTCGCTCACCTTTTTGCCTAGCGATGTGGCCAAGGCTTTGCTGGCTTGGCTGGATGAAGAGGGGCGGCGTGCATCACTACAGAGCTTGGCTAAATGGTGTGCAGATTTAGAAAGCCAGTTGCCCGAACAGCTTGAATCGATCGCCGGGGTGTTTAAAGATAAAACGCTGGTGCTAACCGGCACGCTGCCAACTTTATCGCGCGATGCGGCCAAGGATCTGATCGAAGCCGCAGGAGGTAAAGTATCTGGCAGCGTTTCGAAAAAAACCCACTACGTGGTGGCGGGGAGCGATGCAGGTAGCAAGCTGACTAAGGCGCAGGATTTGGGGGTGTCTATTTTAGATGAGCCGGCATTGCTAAGGATGTTGGCGGGCTAAGGGTCTTTTTACCTTTCTTAAGGGGCGCTACCGCAGGAGTGTTTTAGTTACGATTGCCTGGCTAGCGCTTTGCAGAAAGCCACTCCTGCAAAAAACGCCTTTTCCTAAGTATTTTGCTTTAGCTAAGGATTGGCGTAGCAATGTTTATTTTATTAAACATTCATGAATCCAACTTTATACCTTGACGGTGGTGTTTATTTGGATAAACATTACGTCATGCAAAAGTCTGAAGCAATCAAATTGTTTGGTACCCAAACCCGCTTGGCCGATGCGCTAGGGCTTGGGCGCTCTGCTGTTTCCCAGTGGCCAGGCACGCTGCTTCAGCGCCAGGCGGATCAGGTATTGGGTGCCGCCCTTAGATTAGGTTTACTCTCTACTTCATATCAGGATTCCCAAATGCAAAAAGTACGCAAGGCTGTATTCCCTGTCGCAGGCATGGGCACACGTTTTCTGCCCGCTACCAAGGCTAGCCCAAAAGAAATGATGCCCGTTGTGGATAAACCGCTGATTCAGTATGCGGTGGAGGAAGCGCTGGCGGCAGGCATTACCGAAATGATCTTTATTACCGGCCGTAATAAACGCAGCATTGAAGATCACTTTGATAAAGCGTATGAATTAGAAGTTGAGCTGGAAGCCAAAAACAAGCAAGCGCTGCTGGAAATTCTGCGTGGCATTATTCCAAAATCAGTTAGCTGCATTTATATCCGCCAACCAGAGGCGCTGGGCTTAGGCCACGCCGTGCTCTGCGCTAAACCTGTAGTCGGCGATGAGCCATTTGCGGTGATTCTGGCGGACGATTTGATCGATGGTGGCTCAACTAGCGAAATGAAACGCATGGTTGATGTATTCAGCGACACCCATTGCTCTATCTTGGGGGTTGAACAAGTGCCGCAACAAGACACCGGCTCTTACGGCATTGTAGAAATTCAAGATGGCAATGGGCGCTTGAAAATCACCAATATCGTCGAAAAACCAAAACCAGAAGAAGCGCCATCCAATCTAGCTGTTGTTGGCCGTTATATCTTAACGCCGCGTATTTTTCATCACTTGCAGCATGTGCAGCCCGGTAAGGGCGGTGAAATCCAGCTTACCGATGGCATCTTTGCTCTGATGCAAGAACAACATATCCTCGCGCATAAAATCATCGGCACCCGCTACGATTGTGGCTCTAAGCTAGGCTATTTAAAAGCGACAATGGCTTATGGCATGAAGCATGGCGAAGTAGGAGAAGAATTCTCGGCTTACGTGAAGGGTCTAAAAGCTTAAGTGCTATTTCAATAGGCTTGCAAAAAAGGCGGCACCACTGGTGTCGCCTTTTTTTTTGCGCTATGATGAATTAGCATTAATTAATTTTGATTTTTTCTGAATTTATTGAAAGAGTCTACTGATATTGCTGATTGGATTATAGAAATTTTTTAAATTTATATAATCAAGGTGATTGTCTTTCTAGTGTGACTTTATATTCAATTTTTATTCATTCTGTTTTTGTTTTGTCGCGATAATTTTGGGTGGAGACGGGTGTGTTTAATCATAAATCAATTCTAATTACTGGTGGAACAGGCTCATTTGGTAAGCAGTTTATTCGTACGCTGCTAGCCAAGTATCAACCTAGCCGAGTGGTGGTTTTTTCAAGGGATGAGTTGAAGCAGTTTGAAATGCAGCAGGAATTTAATGCTCCGTGCATGCGCTATTTTTTAGGGGATGTGCGCGATGCTGCTCGTTTAAAGCAGGCGATGAGAGGGATTCATTTTGTTGTGCATGCTGCAGCGTTAAAGCAAGTGCCTGCTGCAGAATATAACCCTACTGAATGTATCAGAACAAATGTAAATGGCGCAGAAAATGTGATTAATGCTGCTATTGAAAATGGTATTGAAAAGGTTATTGCACTTTCAACGGATAAAGCATCTAGTCCTATTAATTTATATGGTGCAACAAAGCTACTTTCAGATAAATTATTTGTGGCTGCAAATAATATGGTGGGTGATCATCCAACTCGTTTTGCTGTGGTTCGTTATGGCAATGTGGTGGGTTCGAGAGGGTCTGTGGTCCCCTTTTTCAAGCAGCTCATTCATAACAATGCAGATCATTTGCCTATTACTGACCCACGTATGACGCGTTTTTGGATTACCTTGCAACATGGGGTGGAATTTGTGATGCAGGGCTTTGCCAGAATGTATGGTGGTGAATTATTTGTGCCTAAAATTCCGTCGGTGCGTATTACCGATTTGGCGCTGGCCATGGCGCCTGATTTATCTCAGAAAATAATTGGTATTCGGCCCGGTGAAAAATTGCATGAAATGATGATTTCTAGGGATGATAGTCTGCATACCCTAGAGTTTCATGATCATTATGTGATTACACCAAGTATTCAATTTGTTGCTGCTCGTGATTTTTCAATGAATGGTTTATCAGAGCAGGGTGTATTGGTAGAGCAGGGGTTTAAATATGTCTCAGATCAGAATGAGCATTTTTTAAGCGTGCCTGAGTTGCAATCAATGGATCAGGCAACGCTATGATTCCTTATGGGCATCAATTGATCAGTGCCGCAGACATTGCTGCCGTTACTGAGGTGCTGCAATCAGATTGGTTAACGCAAGGGCCTGCAGGGCCTCTTTTTGAGCGGGCTCTTGCTGATCTTTGCCAGAGTAAGCATGCATTGGGCGTAAGTAGTGCAACAGCCGCTTTGCATTTGGCTTGCTTGGCTCTAGAAGTGGGGCAAGGAGACCGAGTTTGGACTAGCCCCAATACATTTGTTGCCAGTGCAAATTGCGCCAGATATTGCGGGGCAGAGGTCGATTTTGTAGATATTGACCCGCGAACACGCAATATGTGTGCACAGGCACTGGCAGAGAAACTGCGGCTTGCTGCACTGAAGAACGCGCTGCCTAAGGTGCTGATTCCCGTTCATTTTTCGGGTGAACCTTGTGATATGGCCGCAATATCGGCACTTGCCAAGCAGTATGGGATCAAGGTGATTGAGGATGCTTCCCATGCGATCGGAGCTCGGTATAAAAATGGGAGCACTGTGGGGGGGGGGCAATACGCTGAGCTGACTGTGTTTAGTTTCCATCCCGTCAAAATTATTACGACCGCTGAAGGTGGCGCTTTGCTTTGTCAGGATGATGCTTTGTTTGCAAGGCTTAATCGCTTACGTAGCCATGGCATTACGCGAGATTCAGGGGCGATGGATCAATGTGATGGTCCTTGGTATTACCAACAGCTGGAACTCGGATTTAATTATCGTTTGAGTGATTTGCAGGCGGCACTGGGTAGAAGTCAACTCAATGAGCTAGCGGCGTTTATTCAGCGCCGCCGTGATTTGGCGCATCGTTATCATCAGCTTTTAGCGGGTTTACCCATACAGCTGCCAGTAAAAAGTGAGCACTCAGCTTGGCATTTATATGTCATTGAGGTAGATGCCGCACAAAGAGCCGCTATTTTCTCTGCCTTACGTGCGGCAGATATTGGCGTTAATGTGCATTATATTCCGGTACATTTGCAGCCTTATTATCGTGAATTTGGCTTTAAATTGGGTGATTTTCCAAATGCGGAAGCTTATTACGCCGGTGCAATTACTTTGCCCTTATACGCAAACTTAAGTGAGGCGCAGCAAGATTTTGTGGTGAGCATTCTGACAAAGGCTTGTCAATGAAGCTTGCGATTATCCCTGCGCGTGGCGGTAGTAAGCGTATTCCACGTAAAAATATTAAATTATTTCATGGGCAGCCTTTGTTGGCTTATTCCATTGCAGCAGCAAAAGCATCAGGTGAATTTGATCGGATTATTGTAAGTACCGACGATGCTGAAATTGCATTATTGGCTGAAAAATTGGGCGCAGAGGTCCCTTTTATGCGTCCGGCTCATTTGAGTGGCGATCATACGAGCACGATTGATGTCATCCAGCACGCTATCCAAACCTTGCAAGATCAAGGGCATTTTTTTGATTTTGTATGCTGCATCTATGCGACGGCCCCTTTCTTGCGAGCTAGCTTTCTGAGTCAGGGCGTGCAGTTTTTAATAAATTGCCCTAGTGCCTCTTATGCGTTTTCTGTGACTACCTTTGCTTTTCCGGTACAAAGGGCGATTTGCCTGGATGCATCTGGCCGAGTGGGGGCACTCTACCCAGAGTATCGCAATACGCGCTCGCAAGACTTACCCGAAGCTTTGCATGATGCAGGGCAATTTTATTGGGGGCGTTGTGATGCCTGGCTGCGGGGAGATACTATTTTTTCGCCGTGCTCGCTTCCCGTGCGACTTCCTCGATATTTGGTTCAAGATATTGATACACCAGAAGACTGGCTAATGGCAGAGCATATGTTTGCAGCGGTATTGGCTCATGAGGTCATCGTATAATGAAAGTGTTAATACGTGCCGATGCCTCTTCTTTAATTGGTGTAGGGCATGTAATGCGCTGTCTTACTCTGGCAAATGAGTTACGTGCTCGTGGCGCTGAAATCGTTTTTGCATGCAGTGAGTTTTCCGGGCATTTAATTGCATATATCGGTGCTCAAGCTTTTGAGGTCATTCCCCTTGCCGCGCCTTCCTTGCCCCTAAATTGGCAGGCTGATGCGTATTCTTTGCAAGTAAAAATCACCCCAGATTTTGATTGGATCATTGTCGATCACTATGGAATAGATAAAGACTGGGAATGCGCAATGCGCCCCTTTACTAAATACATAGCCGTGATCGATGATCTTTGCAATCGGCCACACGATGCAAATTTATTACTCGACCAGAATCTGAGTGCGGAAAGGGAAGCATACGAGCAATGGGTACCTAAACATTGCCAGTTATTATTAGGGCCAAAGTATGCTTTATTGCGGTCTGAGTTTATTGGTGAGCCCATCACCATAAAGCCACAAATTGAACGCATCTTGGTTAATTTTGGTGGGGCAGATCCAGGTCGAGAAATGTTTAAAGTGATGGATGCCTTGCAAGAAATGCAGGGTATTCATGTGGATTTTGTGGCGGGCAGGAGTAATCTTGCTTGGCATGAATTACAGCAACTTATTTTAAGTCAGCCTAATTGGCATTTTTATCATTATGTGGATGATTTTTCGCAGCTCATGCGCCAAGCCGATTTATTTATTGGCGCAGGAGGAAGTTCCACTTGGGAGCGGGCTGCATTAGGTTTGCCTTCTATTTGTATTGCGGTTGCGGAAAATCAGGTGTCGATTGCGCAAGTGATGCACGCTAAAGGCATGCATTGTTATCTTGGTGATTCGGCCTCTGTAACTGCTGCTGATATCCGGCAGCAGGTGGCCGCGCTAAGTGATTTATCGCAGCGCTTAAGCTGGGCTGAAAAATCATTTGCTCTTGTCGATGCCAAGGGGGTAGGGAGAGTTGCCGCTGCTTTGCTTCAATCTACTTTGCAGATGCGCAATGTTGTCTTTGATGACGCCTCCTTATTATTTACGGCCCGTAATGCGCCTGAAGTCAGAATTTGGTCTTTGGAATCAGATGTGCTGAGCTGGGAGGCGCATTGTGCTTGGTTGAAGAATAAGTTGAGCAGCTCCGATACCCTGTTGTTGATTGGTGAAGCGATTGATGGTCCGGTGGGTATTGCGCGTTTCGATCGATTTATGGACCAACAAGTTGAAATTTCTATTTATTTATTGCAAGGGCGTTATCAAATGGGTTGGGGCAGTGCTTTATTACGCGCAGCTGAAAATTATTTGATTAAAAATTGGCCAGATACCATATGCATTAGAGCGTTTATTAAAGACGAGAATAGTGTATCAATCAGAATGTTTGTGGCGGCAGGGTATCAGCCGGAGCAAGACTATTACCTTCATTATATCCAGTAGTTTGAACATGACTTCAAATAAGAAGCGAAAAGGAATGCTATCGTGAGTGGTTTTTTTATTGGTAATCGTCAAATCGGCCCCGCTGCTCCCCCTTTTATCATTGCCGAAATGAGTGGCAATCATAATCAATCACTGGATCGTGCTTTAGCAATTGTAGAAGCTGCCGCCAAGGCGGGCGCACATGCGCTTAAATTGCAGACGTATACTGCAGACACGATGACTTTAGATATTGATGAGGGTGAGTTTCATATTTCAGACCCAGCTAGTTTGTGGACAGGTACCTCACTCTATAAACTTTATCAAGAAGCCTATACGCCATGGGAATGGCATAAGCCTATTTTTGATCGTGCACATGAATTAGGAATGCTGGCATTCTCCACTCCTTTTGATGAAACTGCCGTTGATTTCTTAGAAAGTCTCAATGTGCCTGCGTACAAGATTGCCAGCTTTGAAAATACCGATTTGCCTTTGATTCGTAAAGTGGCCGCGACCGGCAAGCCGATGATTATCTCAACAGGCATGGCCAGTGTGGCCGAGCTGGATGAAGCAGTAAAAGCGGCGCGGGATGCGGGCTGCAAAGATTTAATTTTACTTAAATGCACCAGTACCTATCCGGCTAGCCCAGAAAACAGCCATGTCCGCACCATTCCCCATATGCGGGAGTTGTTTGTCTGTGAAGTGGGTTTGTCTGATCACACGATGGGCGTGGGGGCTGCCGTCGCTGCGGTTGCGCTTGGGGCAACGGTGATCGAAAAACACTTCACTTTAAATCGGGCGGAAGGAGGCGTGGACGCGGCATTTTCATTGGAACCTGATGAAATGGCCTCTCTGGTTAGGGAAACAAAGACGGCGTGGCAGGCACTGGGGGTAGTCCGTTATGGTGTGAGCCATTCCGAAAAAAACAGCCTCACTTTTAGGCGCTCATTATATGTTGTTACAGATATTGAAGAGGGTGAAGTTGTGTCCGCATTGAATGTAAGAGCTATCCGGCCAGGGTTAGGGCTTGCTCCATGTTTTATGGATAAGGTGCTGGGGTTACGTGTAACACGCCCCCTTAAAAAAGGGACTGCCTTATCTTGGGATCATTTTAAATAAATGGAGTGTGCATTGTGAGTGATGTTAATAATGCTGAATTGATTCAGTGGAAAACAAATGCATGGCAAAACCCAGATATGGTTGCTTGGTATTCAGGCCGTATGGTGGAAAATTCAAGTACAAATCATCTGAAAAATACCGTAGAAATAGGAATTATTCGCTCATATGTCACTGGGCATGATGTTATTGATATTGGAACAGGAACCGGGCGAGCTGCATTGCCTCTGGTGCGTGATGGTTATGCTGTAACAGGCGTTGATAGCTCACAAGCTATGTTGGATGAAACAAGGAGGTTGGCAGATGGGATGCCAATTACACTAAAAAAAGCAGATATTCAGAAGCTTTCATTTAAAGATGCGGCTTTTGATTGTGCGGTTTCTTTAAATGTTTTAGTGCATTTTCCAAATTGGCGGGAGGCATTATTGGAGTGGGGTAGAGTGATTCGGCCAAATGGCAGAATTATTTTTGATATCCACTCTAAAGATCATGTTATGTCAGCGTATGGAGATCGTACTGAACAATGGCCTGATGCGTTAAATAAGAGTAATGATCCCAATGATTTTGGGAGCTATATGGCGAGATTGAGTGCCGATGAAATTATTGATTTCGCAAATGAGCAGGGCTTTGTTGTGAAGGCTTTGGTGCCCTATGGTGCATTCTTAGGCGGAGGTAATATCAACTGGCTACTGTATTCATATTTAGATCGAAAAAATAGCTGGCGAAGAGTGTTGTCTTGGTTTGCTGTGGATTCTGATTTAAATGCTTTAGGTGAATTTATAGAGAATGACATCATTGCGCATCTCACGCCGAAAGCAACTGGGCGTTTATTTGTAGTGCTGGAAAAACGAAAAGGGATTAGTGAGAATGAAGTGCTAAGAGCTAAGCTATTTAAGCTTGATAAGCTAATTCAGAACAGGCTTGTGTCAGAGTTAATGTTATTTCTGCCTTATGAGAAAGAGTATTATCAAAATAAATTTTTAGGCTTGTTAAAACCTTTACGAAGTAAACGTTTCTTTTTATTGTTTATGGATTCAATATTTTCTCGTTTTGGAGAGTGTGATTTTTTAGCGTTGCTTGGTTCTTCAGTATCAAAAGAGCTATTGAGTTGGAGGCAATGCCGCACTTTAGATGAACAGTGTGTGAGTATTGTTGAAAAAGTATGTACTGAAAAAGATTTGCCCATTGTTTGTGGCGTGGAGATGACGGCATCCCTGCCATATCCGTTAATGGGGGAATTATTGACGAAATTTTATAAAAAATTTACAGGAATGCGTGCATGACTCAGCCTGCGATTATCAGTCTAATATGGGGTAAAAATATAAGTGTATTAGAGTGTTTTTTGAAGAAAAAAGGGCCATGCACAATATTGACACTAAGTGGTTTTATTGATCAAAAAATGGCTGATGTGATTGAACGAGCGGGTGGCACAATTGTCTTGCTTGATCAGCAGATATTGTATGAGAAAGATGTAAAGCCTTTTTTATCTGATTTGATGTCTGGGTTTGAAGATAAATTAAAAAATATAAATTTTGTAATAAATAGTGATGATGTTAAATATAGTCGTATTAAACTCATTGATGTTGTTGAAGAATGTATGGCGAGTGAATTACCACTTGTTACTAATTTACTTAACTCCTTAGAATGGGCTAGAGTCAACTTTAACGTTAGTCTTTTGCTGGTTAATGAAGATTTAACTAATGTAGGCCGTCCTGCCACCTTGTGGGCCAAAGCGCATACAATACCCTCATTACATCTTGCTCATTCGATCTCATTAGCTGATCCATATACTGTTCATTCTAAGCTTCTTGCAGATAAGTTGGCGGTGTTTTGTTCGCGGGGAATGGAGGGCTATTTAGACCTTGGTATTCCTTCTGAGCGGATGTGTATTACAGGAAATCCTGCTTGGGATGTTTATCAAACACTGTGCAAAAATAAAAAAGAACTGCTTAGCGCTTTTGTTGATAAGTATCATTTGAAAGGTGATATTCCAATTGTTGTTTTTGCGACAACATGGTCAGCAAATTTAAGTGCATTTTGTAATGAAAACATATTTTCTGAAACACTAACTTCTTTTATTTATGCTTGCCATGATCTGCATAAAGAGGGCTTTGTTTTTAATGCAATAATTAAAGATAGAGTTTCAAACTTGGCCTATGGAAATAAAAAACTAAACGATCTTTGTTTGTCGATGAATATTGATCCGTCTTTGTTTATTTATACCTTAGAAGATAGCGAGGGTTGGGCTGTAGTTGCTGATGTATTGATTGCTGTAGATTCTAACTACACAGTGGAGGCCATGATTTGTGGAACGCCGTGTATTAATCTTCTATGCTCAGCAGGTGGATTGTACGGTGGTGCTTTTGAGGTTGAATCTGGTGTTGTTGAAGTTGAAGCGGGTGAATTGGCGTCAGCTATTCAAGAATTGCTGAGTAATAAGTCATTTAGAGATGTACATTTAAATCAAACTAAACTACGGCTACCACACTATCATTTTTCTGGGGCAGGAACTGCCGCTGAACGTGTGGCCGGACTCATGCTTGAAATGGTACATAAAAACGGGCCGGTTAATGCTACGCAATATGTTTGGCAACAATACCTTGATGTTGAGGAATTGGATGTTAATTCTTATTACCATGATAGTGCGCGTAAAGAATTAATTGGCATGTTTAGTAATAATCCTAGGATTGTTCTAGATATTGGCTGCGCTGCGGGTGCAAATGGTGAGTTGTTAAAAAAACAGTACCCAGAGTGCCAAGTTTGGGGAGTGGAAACGAGTCGCTCAGCGGCTAAAATTGCATCGGAAAGATTGGATCGAGTGCTTGTTGGAAAGTTTGAGGAGTTTGATTTTGAGAAAGAGGGCTTACTTAAAGGCTCGCTGGATGGCGTGATATTGGCGGATGTACTTGAACATATGTACAACCCTTGGTCTGTAATGACTGCGCTGCAGCCTTATTTGTCGCCTACTGCTCAGGTCATTATTAGTATTCCCAATGTGAGAAATCTGAAGTTAATGGAGGATCTTGCAGATGGATTTTGGCGATATGATTCAGCGGGCTTGCTTGATATTACGCATATTCGTTTTTTTACATTAAAAGAATTTAATCGATTTTTAGATGAAACAGGTTATAACGTTCGTGTATTGAATTACACCATTGATCAGCGTTTGATGTCGGTATACGAAGCCAATAAAAACAAACAAATCATGGATCTTGAATTAGGTCGCATGAAGCTTTCTGCTGTAAATAATGAAGAGCTGCTTGAGCTGTGCTCTTTACAGTTTTACATTGTTGCTACGGCAAAGGAAGGTGCGGCTCCGTTATTGCCCGTGGTACAACTGGATCCTTATGAGCAGTTTTTAGATCATCGTTATTTGAGCACCAGTGAAGCACGGCATTTTGATATGGCTATGGGCTATCTTGGTGAAGCCGGCATTAGCCAATTTAACTATCCAATATTAAAAATATTGATTCTAGATCGATATGGTGATCTTGATGCAATAGTGAGAACGATAAAAAGCATTACAGGGCAGCTATATAAAAATATTAGTTTTAGTGTGGTATCCATTACTCAAAATCCAATGCCCACATCTGAAATTAATTGGATTAAATGTCAGAATAATGTGTATGTAGAGGCACTGGCATATTCTGCGAGCTTAGATGATGATTATATTGGTTTTCTTGAGGGGGGGGATTTATTCACGGTTACTGGTTTATTGCTTGCTGTTCAGAAAATTGTTGAAAATTTCCATTGGGATTTAATTTATATGGATGACGATATCTTAAATGAAAAGATGTCACCATCTAATCCAAGGTTTAAACCTGATTTAAATCTTGATTTGCTTCGCAGTATGCCCTATGCCGATGGATTTATTGTGATTCGTCGCTTGGCGATGAATGGGATAAATTGGCAGGATTTAGAGGGGGACGGTGCTGAGCAGGTTGATTTAATTTTGCGCGTGTTAGATACGTCGGGCCCACAAAGTATCGGCCATGTCGCGGAGATTGTCTGCCATCTTCAGCTTAATGATGCGCGAGCACTTGGCAGTGAGTTGCGCCAGCTGGCATTTGCAAAGGCGGTGCATGCTCACTTGCAGCGCTGGCAGGTTGATGCTGAGTTGCTGCTTGGTGCCCGTGTCGAAGGTAGTTTACGTATTGTTTATCAGCATGAGACTCAGCCTTTAGTGAGTATTTTGATTCCTAGCAAGGATCAATTAGGAATGCTGCAAAGGTGTGTTGAAAGCCTGCTAGAAAAAACAACGTACTTATCGTATGAAATTATCATCATTGATAACCAAAGTGAAACCTTACAGGCTAAAGCTTATTTAAGTAGCCTTGCATTGATTTGCGAGGAAAAAATTCGCGTTATTTCCTATCCTCATGCCTTTAATTTTTCTGCAATGAATAATATGGCGGTGAATGAGGCAAAGGGTGAGTATCTTGTCTTGCTAAATAATGATACTGCGATTGTTGAAGGGGATTGGTTGCAGTCGATGTTGCATCATGCTCAACGCCCAGAAGTAGGGGTTGTTGGGGCAAAGCTACTCTACCCCACAGGTCTTGTGCAGCATGCAGGTGTGGTACTCGGTTTGCGTGGGCCGGCAGATCATCCTTGCCTGGGTACAACATTAGAAGACTCTGGCTATATGCACCGCTTGCAGTTGGATCAAAACTACTCGGCAGTGACGGCGGCTTGCTTAATGATTCGTAAATCGGTTTATGAGCAAGCAGGGGGTATGGATGAAGTTGACTTTAAAGTGTCGTATAACGACGTTGATTTATGCCTAAAAGTTGGAAAGCTGGGGTACCTCACGGTATGGACGCCTTATGCGGTTGTGATGCACGAAGGAAGTGTGAGCCAGAATGCAGTTGATCCTGATCTTGCCGTTGCCAAACAAAAGCGTTTTGAGGGTGAGCAAACGGCGATGTATAACAAGTGGTTGTTTGAGATAGGAAATGATCCTGCTTATAACAAAAACTTAACATTAAGTGGTGCTGGTTTTGAGTTAGAGCAACGCTCTTTACTGACATGGCAGCCTTTAAGTTGGCGACCAGTGCCCTCTGTGCTTTGTCATCCGGCAGATCAGATGGGCTGCGGTCGCTACCGTATTTTTCAGCCATTTGCTGCTCTAGAAGATGAGTTGAAAATATCGGGTGTCATTGCTCTAGAGCTTTACCCTGTGTTTGAGCTGGCCAAGCTAGCACCTGATGTGATTGTTTATCAGCGACAAATTACCGAGGGGCAGATTGATTTTCTGCGGCGCTCGAAGCTGTGTTCGCCTGCGTTTAAGATTTATGAGTTAGATGACTATTTGCCAAATTTGCCGCTCAAAAGCGCGCATCGCGAGCATATGCCTAAGGATATTGTTAAGTCCCTGCGTAAGGCGCTTACTTTTGTCGACCGATTTGTGGTGTCGACGAGTGAGTTAGCTAATGCTTACCAAAGCATGCATACACAGATCCATGTGGTTAATAACTATCTTCCTGTTTCTATTTGGGGGACTTTGTCAGCGGCCCGACGGGTCGGTGAGAAGCCGCGCGTGGGTTGGGCTGGGGGAATTAGCCATACCGGCGATTTAGAGTTAATAGCAAGTGTTGTTCAGGCTTTGGCTGCAGAGGTGGAGTGGGTATTTTTTGGAATGTGCCCAGATAAGCTACGGCCTTTTGTGCATGAGTTTCATTCTGGCGTTCCAATCGAGCATTACCCTAGCAAGCTTGCTAGCTTAAATCTCGATTTGGCTCTGGCGCCGCTTGAGCACAATACGTTTAATTTATGTAAGAGTAATTTGCGCTTATTAGAGTATGGCGCTTGCGGGTTTCCTGTGATTTGCACAGATATTGCCCCGTATCTTGGTGATTTGCCTGTTACGCGGGTGAAGAATAAACATAAAGATTGGGTGGATGCGATTCGTGATCATTTGGCGGATCTGGATGCCGCTGCTGAGTGTGGGGATGCTCTAAAGGCAGAAGTATTAAAAAGTTGGATGCTTGAGGGGGATAATTTGGAGAGGTGGCGTGAAGCTTGGCTGCCTAGTTAGCTTTCAGTGGCTTAAAAAAATTACATCTAGCCCTAAAGTTTGGTGGATTACTACCGATACAGCATACAAGGGCTTACTTATATGCCTGAAACACTAAAGCACCGATTCTAGGACAAGCAAGGGGTAAGCATCATGTCTCAAGTCATTAACACCAACGTACCATCACTCAATGCACAGCGTAACTTAGGTACGTCGTCCATGAGTTTAACTAACTCTCTGCAACGCTTGTCCTCGGGTCTGCGTATTAATAGCGCGAAGGATGATGCAGCGGGTTTGGCAATTTCAGAGCGCTTTACATCACAGATTCGCGGTATGGATCAAGCCAAGCGCAATGCCAATGATGGCGTGTCACTCGCTCAGACGGGTGAGGGCGCTTTAGGCCAAATGGGCGATATCTTACAACGTGTACGTGAATTGGCTGTGCAGTCTGCCAATGCCACTAACACTACCAACGATCGCTTGGCGATTAACTCTGAAGTAACACAGTTAGTTTCAGAGCTTGATCGTTTTGCTACATCAACTGAGTTTAACGGTCAGAAGTTATTTGATGGTAGCTTTACCGCCGCGACTTACCAAGTTGGTGCCAATACCAACCAAACTATTTCTGCTAATACCGCCAATTTGCGTACTAACCAGTATGGTACTTATCAAATGGGTGTGGGTAATGGTACAGGGAATTTGGCCATTACAAACTCAACGTCCGGAGCGACAGCAAATGGTGTAACAGCGGGTGCATCGGGTGTTGTCAATGCAAACGGCGCGGCTGTGTCAGCAAGTGGTGATTTTAGTATCAATGGGACAACAATTTCTGTCTCAGGTACTGATATGGCCAAGGATATTGCTAATAAAATTAATGCTGCAGGGACAGGTGTTACTGCAACAGCACGTACAGAAGTTAACCTGGGCTTGGCTTCAGGCTCATATAGCATAACAGCAGCATCAAAGAGCAGTACTTTTGAATCTGTTTCGTTTAACGTGACCGATTTAAACAATAACAGTACGATTGATGCGGATGAGTATTCTCAGGCAATTCAGGCCTTTAACTCAAAATCTTCGAAAACGGGGATTACTGCGGAATTGGCCACATTCCAAACTGTTGATCGTCAAACAAAGTACGCATTGAAATTGGTTGCTGCTGATGGATCAAATATCGCGATTGGTGACCCAAGCAACGCAAGTGGCTTTGGTGGTGCCGTGACCAAATGGGATATGGATGTTGGGGCGTCTAGTGGCTCTATTCAATTTATGTCTAGTGGTAGCGCGGCAGGTATATCAAGTAGTGCCGCAGGTTCTGGGATGGCGATTTTTGGCGGTCAGGTAGTGTTGAATTCTTCCAGTTCTTACTCAGTTACTACAAGTGGAGCTTCATTTGCTTCTGGGGTGTTGGCGATTGGCGGTACTGGTTCTGTAGCATCCAGCGGTTCTGTATTGAGCTCAGGAACTGCATACGCGTCAACGCTTAAAACAGTTGAGAAGCTAGATATTTCAACGGTTGAAGGGGCAAATCAAGCTTTACGAGTTGTGGATGACGCTTTGTCGACTGTAAATGATCAACGTGCTAAGTTTGGTGCGCTGCAAAGCCGCTTCACTGCTACCATTAATAATCTGGCCACAACATCAGAGAATATGAGTGCGGCACGAAGTCGAATTAGAGATGCAGACTTTGCAAGTGAAACTGCCGCGCTGACACGGGCTCAGGTATTGCAACAAGCAGGTACGGCTATGTTAGGTCAAGCGAATGCCTTGCCTAACCAAGTGTTAAGCTTGCTACGCGGTTAAGTTTAAGTTTGGCTTAAATGAGTAAGGCCCCGGCAAACTTGTGTTGTCGGGGCATTTCTACAGGAAGGTGTATCATGGACATTCAATCTACATCATCGCTTGTGTTGCCCTCTCCCGTTGCTGCTAAAAGTGTGAACGAGCGGTTTCATGATGCGCCCAGTGACTTAGCAAAAGTGGTGAGTGCTGAGCCAGTTAAAGTTAGCCCTGATGCGGTTCAAGCTTTAAAGCCCGCAGTAGACCCGAAAGATGTTAAGCAGGCGGTAGAGAAGTTGAATCAGGCTGTACAAGGATTCTCTAATACCTTACAGTTTTCGGTTGAGGAAGAAACTAAATTGCCTATCGTGAAACTGATTGATATAAAAACCAAAGAAGTGATTCGCCAGTTTCCAAGCGAAGAAGCAATCTCTATTGCCAAGGCAATTGATCGATTTCAAGGTTTATTAATTAAAGATCGGGCATAATTTGCCGATTAATAGCATATATGTAAACGGGAGAGCGTCATGGCTGGAATTTCTTCTTTAGGCTCAGGTTCAGGAATGGACTTAAATGGGCTGATCGATAAGCTTATGGCCGCGGAAAAAGCACCGTTAAAAGATTTATTGCTTAAGGAAGCGTCGTACCAATCAAAAATCTCTGCTTTTGGTTCAGTGAAAAGTGCGTTGTCTGCTTTTCAAACATCAGTCAAAAGTCTTTCTAGTGTGCAGGGGTTTAAAAGCACATCAGCTTCGCTAGCGGACGCTTCAATTGCAACGGTTAGCTCAAGTAGCTTGGCTCAGCCTGGCTCGTATAGCCTAGAAGTTTCCCAGCTGGCACAAAATCAAAAACTGACTTCTACTGCATTCAGCAGCCCAAATGCAGGCATTGGTACCGGTACGCTGACTATTCAGTTTGGCACGGTTAATACACAAAATACAGATTCAACCGCGGATGATACGTTTACTGCGAATGCTAATGTTAAAAAAGCGGCTTTTTCTATTGTGATTGATGGAAAAAATAACACATTAAGTGGTGTTCGCGACGCGATTAATAATAGTAAAAATAATACGGGTGTCAGTGCAAGCATTTTAAATGATGGCACAGGTAATAGATTAGTATTGACAAGTAAAGAAACGGGTGCTGAAAACTCATTGAAAATTTCGGTAAGTGATGCTGATGGTAACTCAACAGATATAGGTGGATTATCTGCTCTGGCTTATGATCCGGCAGGGGTTCGTAATTTAGCTGAAACACAATCGGCTAAAGATGCAAAATTTAAAATTGATGGTATTAGTGTATCTAAACCTACAAATTTAGTGGGTGATGCAATTCAAGGTTTAACTATTAATTTAACGAAAGTCTCTTCACCTACGAGTACGGGGGCGACTACACTGGCGCCTACAACGATTACTGTGGGTTCTGATTTAAATGGGATTAAAGACTCTATTAAGGGTTTTGTTAAAGCATATAACGAACTTAATAAAATACTGAAAGAAGTCTCGAGCTATACGCCGGGTAATGGAGCTTCGGCGGCAAAAGCAGCGCCTCTTAATGGCGAATCATCTATTCGTGCAATTCAAAATCAGATGCGTTCAGTTGTTAATCAGATGCAAGGCGAGGGTAGTTACTTTAAATCTCTCAGTGATGTTGGTGTGTCTTTTAGTGGCTATACAACCGACGCAAAAGGCGTAATTGTTGGTGGCGCATCACCTAAAGGTGATTTGGTTTTAAATGAAGCAAAATTGCAAGCAGCAATTACTAGTCATCCGAATGATGTCGCTAATTTGTTTACTGTGAATGGTGTGGCCAGTAATAACCAAGTTACTTTTTTATCTGGATCATTAGCAACACAAGCAGGTAATTATGCTGTGGAAGTAACCACGCCTGCTGCTCAGGCTAAATACGCTTCTGCATCTGCTCTATCTTTTTTCAAAGTCGATGTCAGTAACCATAGTAAGGCCGTTACTTTTGATGGAGTAACAGCTAATTTAACGCTGGATAATAATAATTATACAACGGATGCTTTGGCGGCTCAGATTAAGTCGAAAATTGAAGCAGATAGTACACTTTATACTGCAGGTGACACGGTCAGCGTGGTTTTTAATAGCCTTAGTAAAAACTTTGATATTAGCCGCTTGCGGTCTGGAACAACGACTTCAATGGTTTTGCCGATGACAACAGCAGCTAATCCTGTTGAAATTACTGATGATAATAAAACCTTAATGCTGTCGGTAAATGGTACTTCAAGTCAGGCAATTGCTTTAACTAAAGGCAATTATGCCACGATGGCTGATTTGGCTGCTGAAATGCAATCTAAAATTAATGGGGATGAGACTTTATCTAAAGCGGGTAAAACTGTTGGTGTAGTGTTTAATGAGTTGACGAGTAAGTTTGATATTTTTTCTTCAGAATATGGCAGTAAATCTGAAATACAGATTACGGGTACAGGTGATGTGGGTACGAGTACAACCGCTGCTACGCTTGGCCTAACTGTTGGCGGATATAACAGAGGCACTGACGTAGAGGGGAAAATTGGTGGAGAAACTGCGAAGGGGGTTGGGCAAGCTTTAACCGGTACGGGTTTGAGCGAAGGTATGAATTTAATCGTAACGGCCAGTACGGCAGGAGATTATGGCTATGTGTCGTTTAACCGTGGTGTTGCCTATTCCCTAGATAAAACGCTTGAGGGTATGCTGAAAGAAAATTCTGGTTTTCTGGCGAAGCAAACACAAGGGGTAACTAGTAGTATTACGCAGCTGGAGCAGAAGCGAGTGCGCATGAATCGCCAGTATGATGCCACTGAAGCGCTGTATCGTAAGCAATTTACTGCCATGGACATTGCGATTGCAACCTTGAAAAACACCAGTAATAGCTTAACTGCACAGCTTGCTGGCTTGTCAAAATAAGCAAGGTCCTATTCCAATAGGCATAGGGCCTTAAGTGTTGTGGCTGTTTAATTAAAGCTCATAATGAGCCTGTATTTCCCGAATTATTCAAGAGAGTTATTTCTATGAGTGCTGTCAAAAAAGCGCTTTCTGCTTATGGGCAAACCAGCCTAGATACGGTGGTTGAATCTGCCAGCCCGCACCAATTAATTGTGCTGTTGTATGAAGGGGCTATTAAAGCGATTCAGCTTGGTAAAATTTATATGCAGCAGGGTCTTATTGCGCAAAAAGGTGCGGCGATTTCTAAGGCGATTGCGATTATTGAAGATGGTTTACGTTTGGCTTTGGATAAGGAAAACGGTGGCGAGCTGGCTGAGAATTTAGATGCTTTGTATGACTACATCAGCTTTGAGCTGCTGCAGGCCAATATCAATAACGTGCCCGAGCGTCTAGATGAAATGCTGGCTCTGCTTGATCAATTAAAAGATGCTTGGCTGTCAATTGGCTTTAGTAAGGTAGAGCTTGCTGCACCTGCCGCTGAGCGTGATGAGCAAGACCGGAGCGCATTAAGCTATGGTCGCATCTGATTTTGCGGCCTATACGGCTTTAAGTGCGTGCGTTACCAAAATGCTGTCTGCAGCTCAGGCCCAAGATTGGGATAATATGTTGTTGCAAGCGCAATTATTTGCGGAATTAAGCGCGAATTTGCCTATGATTCAATGGGGCGCGTTAACTGGCTTGGAGCAACAGCAGCTTGCTGAGCTTTTGCAAAAGTGTAATCAAGACGTGCAAGAGCTAGAGCAAAAGGCAGTAACTCAGCGTGGGGAGCTGGCTACACTTTTGCAAAATATGCATAACACCGGAAAACTACAACGCGCGTATGACGTCTAATAATGACCTGCCAGCCCCGGCGGGGGAGATCGTCTTATGAATGGCATCGTCATTACCTGGGTGCAGTTACTTTATATCAGCCTTATATTAATTTTATTTTATGTGGCTGAATTACTCCTGTTTATGCGTAAAGCATCTGCGCAGCGAAGCGTGGGCACCGATCCGCTTGAGGCTGAATTGCTTCGAAAGGAAATTGCTCAGCTGCGCTTTGAGATGGATGCGCTTAAATTGCGTTTGCTTGCAACGCAAGCAGAGTGGAACCAGCCTGCTGAGTTGGTTTTAGACTCCAAGCAAGAGAGCCCATACAGCCATGCTATTCGTTTGGCTAAACTGGGGGCGGATTCAAACAGTGTTGCTCATCAGTGTGGCATATCACGTGGTGAGGCTGATTTGATCGTGGCCCTTTATCGATCTAGCACGCAAAGATAATCATGTTACCCGGTACTAGCCCAATCAGCTTGGTTCAGCATTACCTCAATGCACAAGAGGGAGTGGCTGAGGTTACCCGCATCTCTGCCGATGATGTGCGTTATACGGTGGGCGAGCGCGTGCATGCCACGGTGGCGGGCTTACTGCCTAATGGCCGCTTTGCGGTGCTGATTAAAGACCAGCTGCTTGATCTTAATTTACCTAGAAACACTGAGCCGGGTGAAAAGCTGGATCTCACTGTGGTGAGCAGCGGCCCAAAGCTCTCTTTCTCTATTAATACTGGCGTGCCTTCCCAGCCTGCTTTGCCACAAGAAATGACTTTAAGTCAGGGGGCCCGTTTTTTATCCGCTTTATTAGGCAAGGGCGAGCCAGCAAAAGATGGGGTGGCAGTTTTAGCTCATGCACCTCTGTTTGATGGTGTGCCTGATACCGCTAGTTTGGCGGGTAAGCTTTCGCAAAAATTAGCAGATAGCGGCTTATTTTATGAGTCTCATCAGGCCGAATGGGTGAATGGTGAGCGACCTTTGCAATCTCTGCTGAAAGAGCCTCAGGCAGGGCTTGGTAAATTGCCGTTACAAGGTCTTGAGGTAAAGCCTGAGCAGGCTGCCGCGCAGAGCATGCCTGCTAGTGAAAAAGCCGCGCTGGCTCCTGAGGCCAATGCTACTTTGCGCTATTTGGTTCAGCAGCAACTGGATGTCTTGGAGCAGCGGCCCATTGTTTGGATGGGAGAGGCTTGGCCCGGTCAGCCTTTACGCTGGGAGGTAGAAGCAGATAAGGAGCGTCAGGCCAGCGGCGGGCAGAATGAAGCCTTGCGCAGCTGGCAATCACGGCTTGATTTACAACTGCCGCAGCTGGGCGATATCGGGATTGTTGCTGTTTTACGCAATGGTGAGTTTTTATTGCGTTTTGAAGCGTCTTCAGAAACAGCTGAAAAAATCCGAGCAGAAACCACCGCTTTACAAAATCGCTTTGAAGCCGCAGGTTTAACACTGGCATCTAGTCAGGTGGTGGTGAATACAGAGCTTATGAATGTCACGTAAACGTTTAAGTCGCACTCGTCAGCAAGCGGTTGCGCTTGCATATCAGCAAGGTAGTAACTCTCCTCGTGTTGTCGCCAAAGGTCAGGGCTTGCTGGCCGAGCGGATTATTGAGCGCGCACAAGAGGCTGGCGTATTTGTGCATGAATCGCCAGAGCTGGTGGCGATGCTGATGCAAGTGGATTTAGATCAACATATTCCCCCTCAGCTGTACCGCGCCATCGCCGAATTGCTGGCCTTCGTTTATCATTTGGAGCGCGGAGAAACAGCGATTGCGCCTGTTTTTGATTTACCGCCCCTCGTCGACGATCAGCCAGAGTAAATCCATGCTTCGCCATCATTTAAAAACAGCCACTTATGCGGTTGCCGCGCTTTTCTTTGCCCTCGGTTTTAACTACGGTAGTTGGGCTTCTCGTTTACCTGCCATTAAATCACAACTTAATTTAGATCCAGCCCAAGTTGGCTTTTTGCTCTTGGCGGCAGGCTTGGGGGCGGTTTTTTCTTTTCCTGTGACAACGGCCGTCTTACAACGCTTTGGGTCGAAAAAAGTGTGTCTAGGTGCGGGGCTGGCTTTGCCCCTAGTTTTACCTGCTTTGGCTTTTGCGCCTAATTACGGTTTTGCCTTGGCGATTATGGCACTTGAAGGTGTGGCGCATAGCTGCTTGAATGTGGCGATGAATGCGCAAGGTGTGGCGGTGGAGTTAGAAAATGGCAAGCCGATTATGTCAAGGCTGCACGCTGTATTTAGCTTGGGTGGCTTGGCTGCGGCATTGTTTGCATCCCTGATGACGGGGATTTCGCCAGATCTATCTTTGCATTTATGTATTGTGGCGGCATTGATCTGGACTACGGTACTTTGGGCTTCGCCACGTTTATTGGCCGATCGTTCTGAATGCGCAGTATCGGGAGGAAAGCGCTTTTCTTTGCCTACAGGAATGGTGGTTTTGCTAGGCTTAACGGCCTTATTCGGCACCATTGTTGAAGGCTCAATGGTCGATTGGACCGCCCTGTATTTACGCAATGATTTAAATGCGGAGCAATGGGTTGCCCCGCTGGGCTTAGCAAGTTTTTCTGGCGCAATGCTCCTGGCACGCTGGTTTGGTGACGGCTGGCGTGCACGCTGGGGTAGTCGCAAACTCCTTCTTGCGGGGAGTAGCTTTGCAGGAGTGGGCTTGTTACTTGGTTTGGCTGTTGGAGGGGTGATTCCCGCGTTGATTGCTTTTGCTTTGGTGGGTTTGGGTGTGGCCGCTGTATCGCCGTGCGTTTATATGGCAGCAGCAAGACAGGGCGCTGTGGCCTTGGCTGCGGTAACGACGATGGGATCGATTGGTGCTTTGATGGGGCCGCCGATGATTGGCTTTGTTGCGCACATGAGTAGTCTGACTTGGGGCTTGGCCTTGGTGGCGCTGGGTGCGCTGATGATTGCCGTGTTAGTTAGAAAAATTACTTGGCCAGTTTAGAGGTATCGTGGGCATGATTTGTCCAATCCTCTTAACTTAAGCAAAATTCGCGGGACATAATGCTTTTGTAGATTGGGTTATGCGATATATCGCTGGGCGAGGTAAACCTGCGCACGCAGATTGCTAACCCAACCTACAAATTCCTTTGAGTTGATTGGGGTGATGATCTGCCCACGATGCTTTTCTAAATAGCGCTTAAATTAAACCAAAGCCATTTAATAAAATAATGCCGATTAAAAGCGGTGCAATATAGCGCAGTAAAATAAATAGCACTTTGATCAGTATTGGATTATTTAAAGTTCCGCCATTAGACAGTGCTTCTTTTAGTTTAGGTAATCCATAAGACCAGCCTGCAAATAAGCAAATCAAAATGCCCCCTATCGGCATCAGAATATTTGAGCTGATATAGTCAAATAAATCAAAAGCATTCAAACCGAATAATTTCCAGTTAGCGGTAAGCGATTGCGATAGCGCAGCAGGCAAGCCAAAGAGGGCAATGGTGAGAATGCTGATTGCTGTGGCTTTTTTGCGGCTCCAATTGCAGCGCTCAATTAGCATGGCAACAGGGACTTCTAAAATCGAAAGAATCGCGCCAGTGGCTGCGATGGCCGTTAGAATAAAAAACAGCGCCATAAAGATGCTGCCGCCTGGCATGCTGTGAAATACCGCTGGAATCGTAATAAACACCAGCGATGGGCCAGCTGCAGGTTCAAAACCAAAGGCAAAGACCGCAGGGAAAATCGCAATCCCAGCCAGTAAGGAAACGGTTAAATCAGCAAACATCACACGAGTGGCAGTGAGTGGAATATTTTGCTCGGCACGGAAATAGCTGCCGTAAGTGAGCATCGTGCCCATACCGATGGATAATTTGAAGAAAGCTAGCCCTACTGCAGTCAGAATAACGGTCGCATTGATTTTGCTAAAGTCGGGGGTAAATAGGAATTCAAGGCCGCGCATTGCACCGGGTAAAGTCAGGCTGCGGATACAAAGCGCAATGAGTAGTAAAAACAATATCGGCATTAGTTTTTTGCTAACGGCTTCAATGCCTTTGGATACGCCACACATAATAATGGCACCAGTAAAGGCTAGTACAATCCATTGCCAAATCAAAGCCGATTGTGGATTGGCAACCAATTCGCCGAATACAGCCTTGGTGTGGGCGGGGTCGGTAGAGCCGAGTTGTCCAGAGAGCGCTTTAAAAATATAGGCAAAAACCCAGCCGGCTACTTCGGTGTAAAAGGCCAGAATAAGCACAGCAGCTGCCACGCCCATATAGCCAATCAATTGCCAGGCACCTTGGCCTTTTGGAGCCAGCTTTTCAAAGGTAGTGATCGCATTAGCTCGGGATGCCCGGCCCAGCATGATTTCTGTAATCATTACGGGTAAGCCAACTAAAAGCGTAGCAATGATATAAACCAATAGAAAGCTTGCACCACCATTTGTGCCTGTCAGGTAAGGAAATTTCCAGATATTACCAAGGCCGACGGCAGAGCCCAAGGTGGCAACCAGCACACCAAAGGTAGAGGTGAAGCCGTCGCGGGATGAACTGCTCATAATGTATTTCCTGTTCTTGAAAGCAAATTAACAATGTTTTAGTTTTTAAGGCGTCTTTTAACGTCTAGCTCAGCTTACTTGTTCAGTGTGGCTAGGGCTGCACGGGTATAATCGGCTTAAGATAACGCGGAGCCCTGCATGTTTAAGTATCTAGAAGACTTTATCGGCCACACGCCTTTAGTGCGTTTGAAACGGATGCCTGGCCATACCAGTAATATTATTTTAGTAAAGCTCGAAGGAAACAACCCTGCTGGATCTGTTAAAGACCGGCCCGCATTATCCATGATTCAGCACGCAGCGCTACGGGGAGATATAAAAACAGGCGATACTTTGATCGAAGCGACTTCGGGAAACACAGGTATTGCCTTGGCGATGGCCGCTGCCGTGATGGGGTATCGAATGGTTTTAATCATGCCCAAGAGCGCCAGTATTGAACGTGTGCAAAGCATGAAAGCCTATGGTGCGGAAGTAATTTTGGAAGAAAGCATGGAAAGCGCGCGTGATTTGGCGCAAACAATGGTGGAAAAAGGGCAGGGCATCGTACTGGATCAATTTGCCAATAGCGATAATCCGCTAGCGCATTTTGAAAGCACAGGGCCAGAAATCTGGCAGGACACTCAGGGTTTGATTACCCACTTTGTTTCTAGTATGGGTACGACCGGTACGATTATGGGCACGGGCCGTTATTTAAAGCAGCAAAATCCAGCCGTGCAAGTCATCGGTGTGCAGCCTTGCGATGGCGCGCAAATACCGGGTATTCGTAAATGGCCAGTGGAATATGTTCCTGCCATTTGTGATTTTTCTAAATTAGATCGGATGATGGAAGTTAATCAGGCCATTGCCGAAGAAACCACGCGTCGCCTAGCGAGAGAAGAAGGCATTTTTGCAGGGATTTCATCGGGTGGTGCTTTGGCTGCGGCTTTGCAATTATCACAAGAAGTAGAAAACGCAGTGATTGTTTCCATTGTGTGTGATCGCGGAGACCGCTATCTTTCGACCGGCGTATTTCCTGCTTAGATTTCAGTCAGGCTTTAGAGCCTTGCGCTATAAGTTATATAATTTCGTACTTTTAAGTCATCATTTAGCTGTATTAGCAAGGAACAAGCATGACCCCCGTCGATCTACATTGCCATTCAAACCATTCCGATGGCCTGCTTCCTGCTCGTGAAGTGGTGCGTAAAGCGTTTGATCGCGGCTGCCAGCTATTTGCGCTCACCGATCATGATGAAACGCGCGGCCTTGCCGAGGCGGAAGACGAAGCCCAGCAATTAGGCATGAAGTTTATTAATGGCGTAGAAATTTCGGTGAGCTGGGGCAAGCATATTTTGCATATCGTTGGCCTTGGCTTTGATCGCAATAATGAAGCATTGCTGGCAGGGCTCGCCAGCGTGCGCTCTGGCCGTGGTGAGCGTGCCGAGCGTATGGCGGCCGAGCTGGATAAGGTGGGTATTTATGGCACCTTAGAAGGCGCTCGGCAGTATGCGGATAATCCAGAAATCCTGAGCCGTGCGCACTTTGCCCGTCATTTAGTTAAAACCGGCGTGTGTAAAGATATGGGCACGGTGTTTAAGCGCTATCTGGTGCGTGGCAAACCCGGTTTTGTTGAGCACGAATGGGCTAGATTGCACGAGGCGATTGAATGGATTACTGGCGCGGGCGGTGTTGCTGTACTGGCCCACCCTGCGCGTTATGAAATGGGTAATGAAACACTCAGAGTGTTGCTCACCGAATATAAACGCCTTGGTGGCGAAGCCATTGAAGTGGTTTCTGGCTGCCACGGCATTCCTGATGCGGCGCGATTTGGTCGGCTAGCGCAGGAATTTGGCTTTTTGGCCTCATGTGGCACGGATTATCACGCAACGGGCGAAGGCGCGCGCGAGCCTGGTTTAAATCCCGATCTGCCTATGGATTGCATGCCCGTTTGGCATCGCTGGCTGCCGCCAGAGACGATGTCCTCTTCAATTTCAGCAGGTTAAATAATGTCTCAGTTTTTTTCGATTCACGCAGAAAATCCACAAGCACGTTTAATTAAACAAGCGGTTGATATTATTCGTAAGGGCGGCGTGGTGGTTTACCCCACGGATTCCTGTTATGCCATTGGCTGTAAGCTTGATTCCAAAGATGCCTTAGAGCGAATCAAACGCATTCGCCAGCTGGATGATAAGCATCACTTCACTTTAGTCTGCAGCGATTTATCGCAGCTTGGCACTTACGCTAAAGTGGATAACCGTGTTTATCGTATTCTGAAAGCCACCACGCCTGGCAGCTATACTTTTATTCTGGAAGCCACTAAAGAAGTACCGCGCCGTGTCTGGAATCTTAAAAAATCCACAATTGGTTTACGTGTGCCCGATCATCCGATTGCTTTGGCGATGCTGGAAGAATTAGGCGAGCCGATTTTATCGTCTACTTTAATTTTACCAGGTGATGAAGATCCTTTAACCGATGCCTGGGAGATTCGAGATCGCCTAGAGCATGAGGTTGATTTGGTGATTGAAGGCGGCTATTGCGGTTTGGAGCCAACGACTGTCGTGGATTTATCGGGCGATGAAAGCGAGCTATTACGCACCGGAAAAGGCAGCTTAGCTCCCTTGGGTTTATAAAAAAGAGTGAGTGAAGTTTTTGGCGAGCCGCTGGACATGAATGCAGTTCGCTCATGAGCTAAGGTTGCCGTTGATGGCGTAAGGCGCATTGCTTTGCAACATCTCTAATAAATAAGGGCATTGAATGGAATTGACTCTGATTCAGAAAGTTGCTGTTTGGGCATTGCCGGTCTTGTTTGCTATTACGGCACATGAAGCGGCGCATGCCTATGCGGCGAAAAGATTGGGCGATCCAACGGCTTACTTATTAGGCCGTGTGACGTTTAATCCCCTAAAGCATATTGATCCAATTGGTACGATCTTACTGCCCTTGATTTTTCTTATGCTGCCCGGTGGTTTTTTGTTTGGCTGGGCTAAACCTGTGCCGGTTGATTTTGGGCGTTTAAACCATCCTAAGCGGGATATGTTGTGGGTGTCCGCCGCAGGGCCAGCTGCTAATTTTATAATGGCGATTATCTGGGGCCTTTTCTTTAAACTGGCAGAAGGCATGGATGGCAGCTCTTTTCAATTGCCCTTAGCCTATATGTCACAAGCAGGGATCAGCATTAATGTGGTGCTGATGGTGCTGAATTTAATCCCTGTGCCACCACTGGATGGCGGGCGCATGCTGATGTCAGTATTGCCCGATCATTTGGCCGCTAAGCTTGCTTTGGTAGAGCCTTATGGTTTATTTGTATTAATCGGCCTGATGGCAACGGGGCTGCTGAACGGCATTATGTCGCCGTTTATTGCTTTGGCTTATCGCCTGATTCATTTTATTGTCTGATTAGTAAAGTGGATGCGTGTTTATAAACCACCTGCTCTGTGGCTAAGGATTTGCAATGTTTCCCGATCGTGTTCTTTCTGGTATGCGCCCTACAGGCAAGCTGCATCTGGGCCATTATCATGGTGTGCTGAAGAATTGGGTGCAGCTGCAAAGCGAGTACCCGTGTTTATTTATGGTGGCTGACTGGCATGCACTCACCACCAATTATGATGATGTGGCGGTGATTGAAAAAAATGTCTGGGATATGGTGATTGACTGGATTGCCGCGGGTGTTGATCCCGCACAAGCCACCATTTTTATTCAAAGTCGCGTGCCAGAACATGCGGAGCTTCAACTTTTATTATCGATGATTACTCCGCTTTCCTGGCTGGAGCGAGTACCCAGTTATAAAGATCAAATTGAAAAGCTAAGCCATAAAGATTTGGATACCTTTGGTTTCTTGGGCTATCCGATGCTGCAAGCGGCAGATATCTTGCTTTACCGCAGTAATTTGGTGCCTGTGGGTGAAGACCAAGTGCCGCATATCGAAATTACGCGGGAAGTGGCGCGCCGCTTTAATCATGTATTTGGCAAAGAATTAGGTTTTGCAGAGAAAGCCGAAGCGGCTATCAAGAAAATTGGCGGGAAAAAGGGCAAGTTATACGATGGTTTACGCACCCGGTATCAGCAGGATGGCGATGTTGAGGCCTTGGAAGCGGCTCGTTCTCTATTGCAAGAAACGCAAAATCTAAGCCATGGTGACAGAGAGCGCTTATTTGGGTATCTGGAAGGTGGCGGTAAAATGATTTTGCCAGAGGCTCAGCCCTTGCTGACGGATGCACCGCGTTTAGCCGGCTTAGATGGGCAGAAAATGTCTAAATCGTATGGCAACACCATTAATTTGCGTGAAACGGCTGATTCTGTAGTGAAAAAGATTAAGCAAATGCCGACTGATCCGGCTCGTGCCCGCCGTGCTGATGCGGGGGATCCGGAGCGCTGCCCAGTGTGGAAGCTGCATCAGGTTTACTCAGATGCTCTTCTTCAGAAATGGGTGGTGGAAGGCTGTAAGAGCGCAGGTATCGGCTGCCTTGAATGTAAGCAGCCGGTAATTGATGGCATCTTGGCAGAACAAAAACCCATGCTGGAGCGTGCCCAGCCTTATTTGGAAGACCTTACATTAGTAAAAAGCATTGTGGCGGATGGCTGTGAGCGCGCCAGAGATTTGGCTCGCGACACGATGCGGGATGTACGGGAAGCGATGGGCCTAGTGTATAGCTAAGGCATTGTTAAATGATGGGTTTAAATAAAGGTTAGGGCTTATGTTGGAACAAAAACGGAGTGCGGTATTGCCCATAGTTTTAATTGCGATTGGCGGCGGCTGGTTGGTGAACGAGCTACAGTTGATGCCGCAAATAAGTACGTTGATTATTTTGGGCTTAATTGGGGCAGGAATTGCGGTGCTGGCTGTTGAGGGGCTTAATAAATCCAGCGTGGTGACCGCACCGATGCTGATTGCCACGGGTTTTGCTATTTATTTGAAAGACTATCATGCCATTGGATTGAAACTTTCTATTCCAGCACTGATGGTTTTAGCAGGCATCTTGATGCTGTTAGCCAGATCCCGGCATATTGCGGAGCGGATTGAGCCAGAGCAGGATTAAACAACAGGGAAAAATTCTGGCTTGTTTGTAAATAAAGATTAAACAATAGGATGTTTGCCGGCAAATTCGCGTTTTTGCAATGGTGTCCATTGTTTGATGGTGTATTCGGTGCTGGCTGCGCTTGCGCGGTCGCTAAACTCAATAACGGCTAATAATTTAATGGGTGGGCGGATTCGCGTATAGCGTGCACCTTTTCCTTTTACATGTGCAGCATAGCGTTTTTCCACATTGACGGTAATGCCAGTATAGATGGAATTATCCTGACATTCGATCAGGTATAAAAACCATAGTTTGTGGGGGCTTGCTCGTTCTTTAGGCATATTGCAATGACCTTTTCTGAATCTCTTGAAAAATCACTCTATCTTACTGTGGAAGATGGCCATAAATCCCTGCGCTTTGATAGCCATTCAATACAAAGTGCAATGAGTTTAGATGATCCCTATTCACTGGCTTTGGGTTATTCGCAAACCATGATGGGCTTTTTGCTATTTAATCCAGCGCCAAAGCATGTGTTGATTGTGGGCTTGGGCGGAGGTTCTTTGCCTAAGTATTGCTATCGCTACCTGCCTGATTGCAAAGTAAGCACATTAGAAATTAGTGAAAACGTGATTGCGCTTCGTGATGAGTTTTTAATCCCTCGTGATAATGAACGATTTACGATTATTCAAACCGATGCCGTAGATTATATCACTCAAGGTTTGGCTGAAGCAGATGTGATTATGCTCGATGCTTATGATGAAGAAGGTTTGCCCGCAGTATTAGCCACTGAATCTTATTACGATCATTGCCGCATGGCTTTATCCGAGCAAGGTGTATTGGTGATTAATTTGTGGGGCACTGATCCGCAGCTTAATATTTATATAGAGCGATTAAAGCGGGTATTTAATGGCCGGGTATGGTTTTGTCGTGCATTTCATAGCTATAACGTGATTGTATTTGCCAGTAACGATGAAAATTTTAAAATAAACTGGATCAAATTATTGTTTTTAGCTTCCAGATTAGAATCTCAGCATCATGTGGATTTACAAGGTATTGTGCGGCGTTTACGTGCGGGCCTGCCTTATTAGTCGTGATTTTTCGCTTTGACTATAAGCTGGTATGATCCCGCCTTTATTGAAGTATTAACAAGAGATAAAGCAATGCAAGAATTTGAAGTTGAACTCAGTAATGAATTTATCGAGTTGCATAATCTGCTGAAAATCACCCAAGTGGCGACTTCCGGCGGTGAAGGCAAGCAAATTGTGGCCTCAGGCGCTGTGCAGGTGGATGGACAGCAAGAGCTGCGTAAAGCGTGCAAAATCCGCGCCGGACAAGTGGTGCAGGTGGGTGATGCAGTGCTGATCCGTGTTGTGGCTGTAGCGGCAGAATAATGATATGAAGCAAATTTCTTCACTTGATGTCACGCAATTAGCAGGGCAGGCTCATGCTTCGCCACGCCGCCGTGCAAATCTTAATTTACACGCCGAATTAAGCGATCCGATTCAGCGGCTGGCCATAGCAATGGAGCCAGATACACTGGTTCGCCCGCACCGCCATCCGCATACATGGGAGCTGCTTTATCCCTTGGCAGGGCGGTTTGTGGTGCTGAATTTTGATGAAGCAGGCTATGTGATCGAGCGCCGTATCTTGGGTGAAGAAAGCGCCGTACTGGAAACAGCCGCCGGCGTGTGGCATGCAGTGCTTTCTCTTGATGCAGGCGGGGTGATCTTTGAAGTAAAGCATGGCCCGTATAGGCCGATTGCCGAGGAAGACTTCGCACCATGGGGCCCTCAGGGCGAGGCACGTGTTGCTGATTTACTGGCCTGGTATGCCAATGCTCAAGTGGGTGAGCGCTGGCCTGGTTGATAGGTAATGTGAGCTTACAGTAGACCTGCAACAAGATAGTTTGCAGGTCACGAAGTCTTGTTTAGTAAGCTGTAATGGCTAGGGTCTGTTGACGTTTCATTCACGGCTGCGCTGACTGCAGTTTTGGGGGTGAACAAGGCAAAAGACCCTAGGCAGGTTTTAATCTAAGCTGAGCGTTGTTTTATCTAGCTCTATCGCTGTATCCAGTGAGGCAAGCAGCTCTTTGCGCACTTTAAGCTTGGTGTTTTTGTGCGCTTTCATGCTGATTTTTTTAAGTGATTCTGCGATGGCCTGCGCGCTGCTGGCCAGCGCTTCCGGTTCTACCAGTAAGTCTAAAAATCCGGCGGCTAAAGCGTTTTCCGGATTAAACATCTCCCCATTGACCACCGAGCGTTGAAATGCCGCCGGGCTTAAGCGATTGCGTGCGATCTCTATGCCCGTGTAAGGCATGGTCATGCCAATTTGCACCTCATTTAATCCAATACTAAACGGCCCGGCCACCCCGATGCGGTAATCCGCAGAGAGCAAGAGAAATGCGCCTTTTGCAATAGCATGGCCCGGGCAAGCCACGATCACTGGATAAGGGTGTGACAATAGTCGGCGGCTAAGCGTGGAGCCAGCGGTGACGAGCGGAATGGCATGATCTAAGCCTGAAGTCATTACCTTCAAATCGTAACCTGCAGATAAAACGCCCGCGCCTGCGGTGATTAAAACCACCGCCTGATCTTGCTCGGCCTGATCCAAAGCTTGGTTAAAAGCATCAATAACAGCCATAGAAATAGCATTAACTTTGCCATTGGCCAGCGTTAAAGTGGCAATGCCATCGTTATATTGGTAATTAACAAGTGAATTCATAATTTTGCTCTGCAAAAAGGAGTGGACTAGACCTTAACGATTCCATCTGAGTCGGTAAAGTAGGGCTAGCCCGCTTGCATCAGTCTATCGTTTGATTTCGGCGTACTTTATGCGGCTGCACAAAGTGATTACCTGAGTATTTCATATTTTTTTATGCTGCGGTGCACCATGTAAATAGTGTGGTAGATATCACTCATTTGTAATGTTAGGCAGGTAATGGCAGATAAATAAATTGTGGCTGAAAACTACAAATTGTTGAGTATTTTCACCCCGTTTTCATTGGGGAAAACGTATTAATAGTACAAGCTAGAGCATAAAGAAAGCATAAAAATGCTTGTAATTTCTTTCAATTATAGAGCTTCACTCACTTATTGATAAGTGGTTGCTACTTATTTTGCTTACAATATGCTTCGATAATTTGCTGATTATTAATTGGGTTAGTGAAAGATTTGTTTCTATCTTGTTGATTATATTAAAATAAGTATTTTATCTTATTGCTATTTTTATTGTAAAAAATAATGAAAAAACAGAAGTTTGCCTGTAAGCGACTCAAGTTAGGAGTATCCCTAGCTTGCTGATCATTTCTTGATTTGCATCAAAACAAAACAAAAAACAAACATTTAAAACCACAGCCATCCGTCCCTTGTTTTGGTTACATATCGTTACATTTACAACATTCACCTATGGTAATTTTTACTTAGCGAAAGCCGCGGACACAAAGACAGCGGCAAGCAGAGCGAGGAATCTCACTTTTAAGGTGAGTATTTGTAAGTCTAAAAATCAGGGGGCTTTCATGCGGATGAAACAACTAGCGGTTGCGATCGCTTTAATCGGTGCCGGTGCAACAATCAGTGCTCAGGCAGAAGAAAAAGTAAATAAAGTTGAGCGCGTTGAGGTAACTGGGTCGAGTATTAAGCGTGTTAAGAAAGAAGGTGCAACAGCTGTAGAAACTGTCAATCGCAAAGCGATTGAAAAAACGGGTGCCACTACCGTCCAAGAGTTGGTAAAGAACATTACAGCAGTTGATTTTTTTGATTATGGTGATCAAAAAGCCAACTCTCCTACAAGCTCTGGCGCTTCAAACATCAAAATGCGCGGCTTGAATGAAACTGATGTATTGGTTTTGATGAATGGTCGTCGTATTCCTACTGCTGCATTCACTGATGTAAGTGGTGCAGGTGCTGCGGTAGATATTAATATGATTCCTTTGTCTGCTATTGAGCGTGTAGAAGTATTAAAGGACGGCGGTTCTGCTATCTATGGTTCAGACGCTGTTGCGGGTGTTGTAAACTTTATTACCAAGAAAAATTATCAGGGTGGTGAAATCCGCGGTGGCTTAGGGCAGTCCAGTCGCGGAGATGGTACTGAAAAAACCTTTGGTATGACGGGGGGATATGGTGATCTGAATGAGCAAGGGTTCAATGTTTTAGCTACGTTTGATGTGTTGAAGCGTGAAGCAATCTACGCAAAAGATAGGGATATGACCAAGTCTAATGATTTTAGGCGTTTTGGTGGATCAGACGACCGTAGTGATTATTCGCCCTACGGTAACCTATTGAATGATGATGGCGATATTATCGGGACGGTTAAGGCAGGCTGCCCAGCAGAATCGCAAGTTGGAAAAGGGTGTAAGTACGATCCTCTGGCATCATTACTAACGATTAACAATGCCGCGGATCGAGTTGGTGGAATGTTGCAAGGTAGCGTAAAAGTTACTGACAATATTACGGCAATGGTTCAGGGTTTCTATTCTAAGTCAACAGACCATTTTGAAGCTCATCCCGTTCCCGATATATTTTTAACTAAAGATGGCAAAGAATACTTGGGTCGATTTATGCAGGCTGGTCCACGTACAACGGATCGTGAGTCTACGTTATCTCAATTGACCGCTGGTTTGGATGGAAGCACTGGGGGCTTTGACTGGAGTGTTTCTGCTGGATATGGTGTAAGTAAATCAACTAATCAAGATAGCAACTATTTGCATGCAGTGAAGTATAAGCAAAATAAGGACAAGATTGACGCCACAGTAACGACTAATGATCAAGCGTTAGTTGATAGCATTAAGGTGAGCCCACTGCGTGAAGCTGAAAATAAACAATCTTTCCTGAATGCCAAGGTTAGTGGCGAGACAGGCATTGTTTTAGATGGTGGGGCAGTTGCATTTGCTGTTGGTGTGAGTCTGGTTAAGGAGTCATTGGTTGATACGCCTGATTTATTAACTCAGGCAGGCTTGGTGAAGGGCTCTATTAAACAAGCGGCTACAGATGTTTCTCGTACAGGAAAAGGATTGTTTGCTGAACTAGCGATTCCGGTTACCAAGGCGCTAGAATTCCAAGCTGCAGCTCGTTACGATCAGTATGAGTCAGAGTCACATGTATCCCCACGTTTGGCGGTTCGTTTTCAGCCTATTCCTGAACTGATGTTCCGGTCTTCGTTCTCTGAGAGTTTCCGTATGCCTTCGCTTAAGCAAATTAGCGAAAACCCGTCGGAAGGTGCATATAAATTTTCTGATGGCGATTGTAAATATATAAATAAGCCTGCTGGTTGTAATGTTAGTGGCTATACGCAAACCAAAGGAAATGCTAATTTAAAGCCTGAAATTGGTAATTCATTTAATTTCGGTGCAGTAGTCGATGTGGGTGTGTTTAGCGGTAGTCTTGATTGGTGGTTAATGAAAAAAGACGATGTTATCACTACACCAACAGAATCAGAGGCATTGCTTGCAGGTCAGTGGTTTGTTCGGGATAAACAACCTGTTGTGTTCAAACAATTGCTGAATCGCGGTAAGTTTGAATCATCTGGTATTGATACTGATTTAAGAGTACGCCTGCCACTGGAAATTGCTACGGTTACTTTCTCAAATAGTAACTCTTACTATCTGTATAGCAAATCTACAAATGCAGCAGGAGATATGGAGGATGGGCTGGATGTAATGATTAATGGCACTCCTACCCCAATTTGGCGCAATACATTCCGGGTCGATATTGAAAAATCAGGCTGGTCGGGTGGCGCTGCTATTCGTTCCACTGCTGGCTTTAAAGATTCAAAAGTTAGTGTTGATGATAAAGCGAATTACGATCCTGATACTAAACGCGTTGATGGTTTTACCGAGGTTGACCTTAACCTTAGCTACACCGGTTTTAAAGGGTTAAAGCTTGATTTTACGGTAAAAAATGCGTTAGATGCTGAACCTCCATTCTCTAACATTGGGACAACATTCCAGTACCCAGGTTATGCACCAATTTATAGTGCGCGAGGCCGTTTCTTTACTTTAGGTGCTAAGTACTCGTTCTAAAAAGTTGTATTTCCTGTGAGGGGATCCCCTCACAGGTTTTAGCTGCTCGTTTTATTGAGCAGTATAACGATATAACTATTCATTTTTTGAGTGTTTATCTTTTATGTTTACTATGCGATAGGTTAGTGGTTATTCTTATTTTCTAGTATCCGTTAATTTATTTGTGTCTAAAAATTAGAAAAAAACGAGTGGTTTTTTTATTCACTAATATTTATTAATTACCCCACCAAGTATTTATTCTTGCTGGTTTTTTTGAAATTATATTGGCTGAATTAGAGTAAACCCTAGTAAAAATTTTTAAATGACTAGCGTATCTTAGTCATGCAGCCGCTTAATTATTTGATTAAGTCATTTTGTAAATTATCTAAAGGAGAGCATCGTGGAAGCTTTTGGCCAGAACGCACGTGATCGTCGTGCCGTGGGCTTGGCTGGAGTGGCTGCCTTGCATGTGCTCGTAGCCTATGCGCTTCTTACCGGCTTGGGCAAGAACTTGGTAAAAGTCATTCAGCAAAAAGTTGAAGTGGCTGTGATCAGTGAGCCGCCACCACCGCCACCACCGCCACCAAAGATTGAGAAAGTGATTAAGGACACCGCTCCTCCACCTCCGCAGCAACAACCCGCTTATGTTCCACCTCCTATCGTTGCACCGACTACCCAGTCGACAAATACGGTTCAGGCAACTTCGGAAGTTAAAGCGCCTTCTGCTCCGGCTGTACCTCAGGCGACAGCTGCTCCTGTGGCAGCCCCAGCGGGCCCGATTTCTACGGCCGGTAATTGTAGTAAATTTGGTGGTTTGGAGTTCCCTCGTAAGGCTTTGAGTGAAGACATCAGTGGCGTAGTTACTCTTGTTTACAAAACAAATGCTGATGGGAAACTGAGCGAAATTATCAGCTCTAAGTTTTCAAGTGGAATCCCGCCTTCTTTCCGTAGTCAGTTTTTACAAGCAGCAAAGCAGTCTTTACAAGGCAATAGCTGCAAGCCTGATACGATTTTTGAGCAAGAGCTTTCTTTTAAGCTTGATACAGAATAACTAAGCCCCTCACTTTTTTTATGGAGTATCTAAATCATGGCCAAGTTCTCCCGCCAATTCTTTATGCTTGCAGCCGCGGCTGCAGCATGTGCACTGCCAGTATTGGCGAATTCCACGGTTGCTGTTGCAAACCCTTATGGGCTTGAAGCGCTGTGGGCTCAGGGCGATATCGTTGCTAAAGGTACTTTAGTTATTTTGCTGACGATGTCTGCTGCAACTTGGTATGTAGCGATCGTTAAAATTCTGGATCAGCGCCGCCTGATTAAATTAGGCCGTGAGTTGCTTAAAGAGCGCGGTCCTGAGCTGCTGGCAAAAACTAAAGTATTGAAAGACGACGGTATTTACAGCTCCGTGGCTCATGCTGGCGCTAATGCGGCAAGCGAGCATCACGGTGAATTAAGCAAAAACGTTGATCTGAATACTTGGGTTTCAATGGCAACTTACGATGCGGCTGCTAATGCAAGTAGCCAGATGCAAGCAGGTATGTCGGTGATTGCAACTGTGGGCTCTACTGCACCTTTTGTTGGTCTGTTTGGTACTGTTTGGGGTATTTACCACGCGCTGACAGCGATTGGTATTTCTGGCCAGGCATCGATCGATAAAGTGGCTGGCCCAGTGGGTGAATCCTTGATTATGACGGCAATTGGTTTGGCTGTAGCTGTACCTGCAGTGTTGGGTTACAACTGGCTGGTGCGTCGTAACAAGTTGGTAGTAGAAATGGTTCACACCGTAGCTGCTCGCTTGCACACCAATTTGCTTAGCACACCTAAGTAATCATTATGAGCTACTTGCGGCCAGGACAAAGGGCATCTAGCCAAGAGGATGATGTGATCTCAGCGATCAATACCACACCATTAGTGGATGTGATGTTGGTTTTGCTTATTATCTTTTTGATCACTATTCCAGTTGTAACGCAAACGATTCAATTAACACTGCCAAAAGAAGTCAATCTTCCGACGCAAACCAAGCCTGAGAATATTATTTTGGGCGTGGATGATAAGAGCAATATTTTTTGGAATATCAGCCCGGTGAAGTCAGATGAAGAATTACTGGCTCGCTTGGTGAAAGTTGCAAAAATGGATCCGCAACCGGAAGTCCATATTCGCGGCGATATGTCTTCTAAATACAGCTCGGTAGGGCGGATTGTTTTGGCAGTACAAAGGGCGGGAATTGTAAAAATCGCTTTTATTACCGAGCCTCCTGCTAGAAATTAATGGCTGTGTGTAAGGGTTGGGCCACGGTTTATTTCACTGAAATCGCTGGCCCGATTCACTGACTCTTTAGACAGCAAATACGCTGTGGAGAACGATTATGGGAATGCAAGTCGGTGGTAATGACGATGATATGATGATGGAAATCAATACCACGCCATTGATTGACGTGATGTTGGTTTTGTTGATTATGCTGATTATCACCATCCCAATTCAAACGCATGCCGTAAAATTGGATATGCCTGTTAATTCGCCTTCTAACGTAACGGAAAAGCCGGAAGTCGTTCAGATTGATATTGGTAGCAACAATGTCATTTCTTGGGCTGGTGTTCCTTTGGCTGATCGTGCTGCATTAGAAAAAAACTTATCTGAGGCTTCACAAAGAGCGGTACAGCCTGAGTTTCATATTCGCCCTGATAAAGACGCAAATTATGAAGCGGTTGCAATGGTCTTAGCTAGCTCGCAGCGGCTGGGAGTAAAGAAGATCGGTATTGTGGGTCACGAACAATTTATGCAGTAATTTAAAGCTGGGCGGCTTTCGCCCAGCTATCCTGTTTTACTCAAAAAGATAGATAAAACTGAATGGCAGCAGGCGTTTGCGTGTGCCAGTTTTGCTACGTCTGCCGATTAAAAATAATTGCCAATAACCATCCAATTAACCTTTGCTGGGGAATAAATTGAAAAAAATAGCCATGAGCCTCGCCGTATTGTTTTCTTCTGCACCGCTATTTGCAGCGCAGGGTGGCGCATTGCTTTTGCCTGATGCTGCCGATATAGCACGCCAGTGTCAGCAAACGATTTCCCAAGCAAAAATAAAAATTGCTGCATTAGAAAAATTGCCACTGGCTAAAGTGAATGCGGCAAATACACTGGGTGAATGGAATAGAATCAATCAGGGTTTGGATTACTTTGGCGGGCCAGCAGGTTTATTATCTGAAGTAAGCCCATCTGCGCCAGTGCGTACGGCAGCAGATGCATGCAATTTAAAAATGTCTGCACTTATCAGTGATGTTTTGCAAAGCGAAGCTTTGTATAGCCGGTTTAAAGCTTTAAAGCCAAAAGATGCCATTGATGCTGAGGCACGTGCTGATTTGCTGAGTAATTTTGAAGATCGCGGCGTTAATTTACCCAAAGAAAAACGCACAGAATTAGCGGCTATTTTTAATAAAATAGAAAAGCTACAACAAGATTTCTCGCGCAATATGCGGGATAACCAAGCCAGAATGAGTTTTACTGCCGCAGAATTAAAAGGCGTTTCTGCTAGCTTTTTAGCCACCGCCAAAAAAGATGCAGCAGGTCTCTATGTGTTGGGATTTGACTATCCCGAAATTGATGCTGTAATGGGCTATGCAGAAAATGAAGCCACGCGTGAGCGCTATTACACCGGCAGAATGAAAATTGGCGGCGCGGCCAATTTGCAAATTCTAAAAGAAGTGGTTGAATTAAGAAAAAAAATTGCCCAATTAACCGGCTACCCAAGTTATGCCGCGTTTGCCATTCGCAATAAAATGGCCGCTACGCCAGAAGCGGTCAAGACCTTCCTCGCTGATGTGCAAGCCCGTGTTGCCACTTTAGAAAAATCAGATATCGAAGAGCTGCGCCAAGAAAAAGCCCGCTTTACCGGCAAGGCCGATAGCGTGTTAAAGCGCTGGGATGTGCAGTTTTATGAAGAGCAGCTTAAAGCCAGCCGCTACCAGCTCGATCAAAAACAAGTGCGTGAGCAATTTCCTACCGAGCCGACCATTGCCTGGATGATGAATGTCACCGGCACACTGTATGGCGTTGATTTCCGCCCGAATGCCAAATTAAAAGCATGGCATAAAGATGTACGCGCTTACGATGTATTTGATCGCAGCAGCAAAAAATACCTCTCTAGTTTTTACCTAGATCTCTTCCCGCGTGATGGCAAATACAAGCATGCGGCGGCTTTTCCTGTGCGCGGTGTAAGCACCGTGGGCGGGCAAACACCAGTTAGCGTTTTAGTCACCAATTTCAGCCGCGAAGGTTTTAATCAGGATGAATTAGAAACGCTTTACCACGAATTTGGCCACATCATGCACGGCGTATTGTCGAAAACGCGTTACACCATGCAGGCGGGTACTTCGGTGAAACGTGATTTTGTGGAAGCACCTTCGCAAATGTTTGAAGAATGGGCGCGTCGCCCAGAAGCGGGCGCGTTGTTTAACGATACCTGCTCAAGCTGCAAACCGATTGATCCTAAGCTGATCGCCAAAATGGATGATGCTCGCCGCTTTGGCCGTGGCCTCAAATACGCCCGTCAAGGCCTGTACTCTGCTTACGATATGGCTTTAGCCGCTGCGGATGCAGGTGATCCACAGGCGGTATGGCAGACCATGGAAGGTAATACGCCGCTGGGTTATGTAGCGGGTACAGAATTCCCCGGCACCTTCGGCCATATTGTGGGCGGCTATGCGGCAGGGTATTACGGCTATATGTGGTCTGAAGTTCTAGCGCTGGATATGTTGTCGGCTTACGGTAGTAATGTGATGGACGTAAAGCAGGGCAAGCGTTATCGCGAACTGATTTTAGAAAATGGCGGTCAGCGCCCGGCGATGGAATTAGTTGAAGAATTTATTGGCCGCAAGCCTAATGCCGATGCCTTCTTTCAAGAAATTACTGGCCAGCGTGGCGTACCTACCAAGACGGCTAAGCAATAATATCCATCTGGCTATTTATTTAGATAAGGGTGAATGTTTCTATTCAAAAGATGGATCGATTCGCCATTGTATTGTTAAAGAGATGAAGAGGAGACGGTGATGAAAAAACTATTAAGCATCGCCATAGCGGGGGCGCTATTTAGCCAGCCAGTGTTAGCGGCGGATATGAATAAGGTATTGCGGGTGGCATTTAATGCGCCTGAATCGGGTTATGACCCGGCAAAAACATCAGACGCCTATGGCAATATGGTTTACGAGCATTTGTTTGATCCTCTCTTAACTTATGATTATCTTGCTCGCCCAGCCAAGCTTATTCCTAATGTTCTGACCGCGATGCCAGTGGTTAGCGAAGATAATCAGACCTTTACATTTCATTTGAAAAAAGGGATTTTCTTTGCTCCCGACGCTGCATTTAAAGGCAAGAAGCGTGAATTAACCGCCGAAGATTATGCTTATTCGATCAAACGTATGGTCGATCCGCAATTAAGATCGCCGCAGGCTTATTTGGTATCTGGCAAATTTATTGGTATTGATGGTTTAGTTAAAAAAGCAAATAAAGGTCACCTAGATTACGACACGCCCATTGAGGGCATTCGGGTATTGGATCGATATACTCTACAATTAACAACAACTGAAGCTTATCCTAGCCTGCCTTATGTTTTAGCTATGCCACAGTTTGGTGCTGTTGCGCGTGAAGTGATTGAAGCTTACGGCAGTGATACCCATGCTCATCCGGTGGGCACAGGCCCATATATGCTGAAAGACTGGAAGCCGAGTGTACATACTTCTCTGGTTGTAAATCCTCATTTCCGTAAAGAAGTATTCAATTACCAGCCTGGCAATAATAAAGAAGACCAGCAAATTGCACGTGAAATGAATGGTAAAACTGTTCCGCAAATTGGCCGTATTGAAATCTCTGTGATTACTGAAGAGCAGCCGACCTGGCTGGCTTTTAAAGGTGGAGAAATTGACCTTTTAACTGAAAACCCGAGCCTGCCTCAGCCTGTTACCAGACAGGCTTTGGTCATGGATCCAAATAATCCTTTACGTGCAGAATTAAAATCAAAATTAAAAGAACAGGGCATTGAGTTAAAGCGAAAATTATCCCCTGAAGTGACTTACTTCCACTTTAATATGCAAGATCCTGTGGTTGGAGGGTATAGCAAGGAAAAAATTGCTTTGCGTCGTGCGATCGGTATGGCATTTGATTTTAATGAATCAATCCGAGATATTCGCCGAAATCAGGCTATTCGCATGCAATATTTAATACCTGATGGCGTTGTGGGGCATCGCCCGGAATATAAACTGGCTTCCGAGTACAACCCGGCGCTGGCTAATGCATTATTAGAGCGGTTTAATTATAAAATTGGTGGAGATGGCTATCGTACTTTGCCCGGTGGGCATCCGCTGCTGATTGATTTTATGTCAAATGAAGGTGCAATTGGCCGGCAGTGGGATGAATACTGGAAGAAGGCTTTTGACCGAATTAAAATTAAAGTGAAATTTAAGGCGGTTCCTTTTAATGAAACATTAAAAGCGATGAATGAATGCCAATATATGATTAATGGCTCGGCGTGGGGCGCAGATTTCCCGGATGGCAGCAACTTTATGCAATTGCTGGCAGGTAAAAATATTGGGCAAACCAATAATGCCTGCTACAAATCCGAAAAGTATGATGCAATGTATGCCAAGACTGAAAGCATGGCAGACGGTCCAGAGCGTGAAGCGCTTTATCAGAAAATGAATAAAATCGTAGCTGCTGATGCGCCGATTATTTTCTCAGATACTCGAATTAGAAATGGCGTGTATCACAACTGGGTAAAGGGTGTGAAGATGCATCCGCAATTAGGTAGCCTCTGGCGTTATCTTGATATCCAGAAATAAGCCCTGATTAAACGAAGGAATCGACATGCTCTCCTATTTGATACGCCGTATTTTGCAAATGATCCCTACTTTATTTGGGGTGATGTTGCTGGTTTTTATTTTATTTAACGTGGTGGGTGGCGATCCTTCCTATATTCTTGCTGGCAAGAATCTGGGGAGTGAAACGCTGGCGAATATCCGTAGCCAGCTGGGCTTAGATAAAACTTTGCCTGAGCAGTTCTGGTTGTTTGTAAAGCAAGTAGCAACAATGGATTTTGGTTCCTCATGGGCTACAGAGCGCCCTGTGAACGAACTGATTGCCAGCCGTGTTGGCCCATCTATGTTGCTGATGGGGTCATTGTTATTTGTTGATCTATTAATTGCAATTCCTCTGGCCGCTACCGTGGCTTATTACCGTGGTGGTATGACAGATCGTATTTTGACGATTATTTGTACCGTTGCAATGTCTGTAAGTGCTTTGGTTTATGCCGTGGGGGGGCAGTACTTATTAGCTTATAAAATGGAGCTATTTCCTGTGCGTGGCTGGAGCGATTCTACGCTAACCAATTTATTGCTTTATGTGCCTTTGCCATTATTGATGGGCTTAATGGTTTCTTTAGGGCCGAATATCCGCTTTTATCGTAGTTTCTTTGTCGATGAAATTGGTAATGATTATGTGCGCACGGCTAGAGCAAAAGGCCTATCAGAGCGCACCGTGATGATGAAGCATGTATTGCGTAATGCTTTAATTCCGGTTGTTACATCGGTATTGTCATCTTTGCCTTATTTACTATTAGGCGCTTTGGTTCTGGAAACATTTTTTAGTATTCCCGGCATGGGCTTACAGGTTGTGAAATCGGTAAATAGCAGTGATTTCCCTGTGATTAAGGCGATTACAGTTTATATCGCCATCGCGACTATGATTTTTAACTTGCTGGCGGATCTGGTTTACAAACTTATCGATCCACGTGTGCAACTAAAATAAACGGGAAACTAAAATGACTGCCACCGTATTAAATAATAATGAGCTTATTCCTTCACTCGGTTTTTGGGGGCAAGGATGGCAAAGGCTTAAGCGTAATAAAGTTGGTTTTGTTTCTTTCTGGATTGTGGCTGTGTATCTGCTGCTGTCTGTGGGGGGCTGGTGCAATTTGTTGGTGAGCAATTGGGCAGAGGAGAGGGCTGTTCCCTATGCACCTCCTTCATGGCTGGCGCAGACTGCGGATGATGTTTTACCGCCAGCCACACCAGAAGAGCTGGCAGAGTTAGCTGGCACAACAGAAAAGCCGGTTTATTTGCAGGCCGAAGATGATCCGATTGCCAAAGAGCTTGCGGAGGCAAAACGTGAAGCGCCTAAGTATTTTGTGCAGGATCCAGAAAAGCTGAAATCTTTGTTTTTTGGTGCCGATACGCGTGGCCGTGATGTGATTCAAAAAGTAATTAAAGGGGCTTCTGTTTCGGTTTTAGTGGGTATTTCAGGGGCATTGCTTGCTTTGACGCTGGGTACTGTATTTGGGGCTTTATCTGGCTATTTCGGCGGTAAGGTTGATGATGTACTGACGTGGTTTTACAGCGTATTTACTTCGGTTCCCGATATGCTTTTATTGCTGGCCTTTGCGGCAGTCGCTGGACGAGGTATTTCCACCATTGTCCTTGTAATGGCGCTGACCGCTTGGACAGGGACTTATCGTCTGGTTCGGGCTGAATATATGAAGCTCAAAAACCGTGAATATGTTCAAGCAGCAGACGCAATTGGCGCAAGCCACGCTCGTCGAATGTTTGTGCATATCTTGCCTAATATCAGCCATTTATTGCTGATTCAATTCTCCTTGCTGACTGTAGCGCTGATTAAATACGAGGCGATTCTTTCTTTCTTAGGTTTTGGGGTGGGAGTTGGGCAAGTGAGCTTGGGTTCTATTCTTGCAGAAACACCTGCTGAGTTGGTTCAAGGCTACTGGTGGCAAATGCTGGCTGTTACCTTGGTGATGTCGGTATTGGTTACGGCGTTTAGTTTGTTGGTTGATGCCCTGCGCGATGCGCTGGATCCAAAAGTTAAATAAGGAGCAGGGATATGTCAGCCCCACTATTGTCTATTCGTAATCTTTCGCTCAGCTTTGGTTCAAAACAAGGCGAGCGGACTCAAGTGCTGAAAAATATTAGCTTTGATATTCCACGCCATCGCACTGTTGCACTGGTGGGTGAGTCTGGCTCTGGTAAATCTGTGACCTCTATGGCGATTATGCAGCTCTTGCCGACATCAGGTTTAGAGATTGATCCGCAGAGCAAGATTGAATTTGAAGGCCGAAGTCTATTGGATATGCGTGGTAGAGAACTGCGCCAGCTACGCGGCAAAGATATTGCCATGATTTTTCAAGAGCCAATGAGCTCATTAAATCCCGTGTTTAGCGTGGGCGAGCAAATTGCTGAAACGCTGATGCTGCATGCAAAGCTTGGCCGCCGAGAAGCGGGCAAACGCGTGATTGAGCTGCTCACTGAAGTGGGCTTGCCTGATCCAGAGAAAAAAGCAAAGAGCTACCCGCATGAATTGTCGGGTGGCCAGCAGCAGCGCGTGATGATCGCTATGGCGATTGCTTGCGAGCCAAAGCTGTTGATTGCGGACGAGCCAACTACGGCGCTGGACGTCACCATCCAAAAGCAAATTTTGCAATTGATTGCCGATCTGCAAAAAAAGCACGGCATGTCTGTGCTGTTTATTACTCATGATCTGGGTTTGGTCGGTGAATTTGCCCATGATGTGGTGGTGATGCGTGATGGTGAAATCCGTGAAGCGGGTACGGTAGAGCAGATTTTTGATTCGCCTAAAGACAGCTACACCAAGGCGCTGCTGGCTTGCCGCCCGCACTTGGATCGCCGCCCAGAGCGCCTTGCTGTGATTGACGACTTTTTAAAGCCGGGTGGTTATGCCGAGCCTGCCAATCGTGAGCGCGGCTATAAGGCCGATGACGAGATTGTGCTGGAGGTGAAAGGCCTCGGTAAATCGTTTGAATCGCGTGAAGGCCTATTTGGTAAGCGGGTATTCCACGCGGCCAAAGATGTGTCGTTTAAGTTGGCGCGTGGCAAGACGCTGGGCATTGTGGGCGAGTCGGGATCGGGCAAGACCACGGTAGGCTTAACCTTGGTGCGCTTGCATCAGGCCACTAGCGGCCAAGCCTTTTTTAATGGCAAAGATTTATTTGCCATGAGCCCGCGTGAATTTAATGAATACAAACGTCGTATTCAGATTATTTTCCAGAATCCTTATGCGTCTTTAAATCCGCGCTTTACGGTTGAGCAAATTCTGACTGAGCCAATGAAGTTGCATGGCATTGGCGCAAATGATAGCGAGCGCATTAAGTTAGCGCGCGATTTGCTGAATAAAGTATGCCTGCCGTGGAATGCGCTAGCTAAATACCCGCATGAGTTTTCAGGAGGTCAGCGTCAGCGAATTGCCATTGCACGTTGCTTAACCATGAAGCCAGAAATTCTGATTTGTGATGAGTCAGTATCGGCCCTGGATGTATCGGTGCAAGCGCAGGTATTGAATCTGCTGCAAGATTTACAAGATGAGTTCAAAATGTCCTACTTGTTTATTTCACATGATTTGGCGGTGGTTAAGCATATTTCAGATCAGGTGATGGTGATGAATAAGGGCGAAGTGGTTGAGCAGGCTGATGCGGATGCTATTTATCTTAATCCTACTGCTGATTACACCCGCAAGCTTCTTTCGTCTATTCCGCAAGGCCGTGGCCGTGTGCAGAATCAGCAGTATCTAAAAAGTGATTTAGTCACTTTATAAGCTGGTTTTTAAGTATCAGCCGTTCAGACAGAAAGTCTGGACGGTTTTTTTTTGCAGAGAGAGGTGGGGCGATTTGAATATGTGTCATGGGTGAGAGGGCGGATATGGTCTAAGTTAAATAGAGTGCAATGAGCCCATTAGGTGCATGTGATGATACGTATTTTGCTTTGTTGCTGCTTATGGCTGATGCCTGCGTCGGCTTATGCACTGAAAATTGCGATGGTGCTGTGGCGCGGTGAAACGGCCGCGGAGCAGGGGTTTCGGGACGAATTAAAGAAACTGGGTTTAAAACCTGAGGTGACGGTTTTTAATGCAAATCAGGATCGTACCGCCTTAGCAACGATGCTGCGTACAAAGTTAGAGCCTCACTTAGCATCGTATGATTATGTGTATAGCTTTGGCACAACAGCGACTTTAATGAGTAAACGCCTTTTATTAGGGCGCAAGCCATTGATTTTTAACGCGGTGTATGACCCGATTGGAGCGGGCATTGTGTCGGTGAATAAAGAAGACAATAAAACGGTGGCAGGGGTGAGCAATATGGTTTTTCTGCCATTACAGATGAGTAATGCCCGCAAATATTTGCCTAAAGGCAGCAAAATGCTGCTACCGGTTAATCCACGGGAGCGAAATACGCAATTGATTGGTGAACAGTTAAAGTCTGTAGCCGCTGATTATCAATGGGCATTAGAAACATGGCGAATTAATCCTGATAAAGCATTACTTAAAACAGAATTACTGCGTTTACAACAAGATGCTAAAGAAAGTGTGGTTTTTATTCCGGCGGATAGTTATTTAATTTCAGTTGCGCCAGAGTTAATGCGGGCACTTAATGAGGCAGGTATTGCAAGTATTTGTAGTATTGAAGCTTTTATTCTTTATCACTGTACCGTAGGCACGGTAAGCGATTATCGTGTGCAAGGTATGCTGGCTGCGCGAATCATTGTAATGCATCAAAAAGGGACGGCGTTGCAGGATATTCCAGTGCAATATGATCCTAACCCTCGGCTTATTGCTGGGAATATCAACAGGCCTTAATGGCTTGGGCTTAGTGCTTGCTTGGTAAGTGAAACAATTGTTTTAATCCATTTGTCATGCTCGTAAGTTATGTTGCTGTCCTTACTCTTTTGGATGCACAGCATGAATCGTCGTCAGTTTTTAAAGTGGACCGGCTTTGTTACTGTTTCAACTGTAGGCCCTGCATTGCTCGTGGGCTGTAATAGTAGCGACGATGATGCTGTCTTAGCTCTTACCCCGTCTATTCCTTGTAAATTCCCGCAAAGTATTGCCTCGGGCGATCCGGCAGCCAATAGCATTATGCTGTGGACCCGCGTGGTGCCTAGCGATGCCGATAATGTGATCTCGGCTAAGGCTGCGGATATTGCGGTGCGTTTGGTGATTAGCAGTAGCGATCAATCGGCACTTTTGGGCAGCAATAAGCCGCTGACGGGCGTGATGGCGCATGAAGTATTGCTGAGTGCGAAAGCCGATTGGGATCACACGATTCGTCACAAGGTTGAAGGCTTAAGCCCAGCAACTACCTATTTCTATCAGTTTATTGCGGGTAATAGCATCAGCCGTGTAGGGCGCTTTAAGACCGCTCCTGCGGTAGATGCCGATGTAAACAAGCTGCGCTTTGCTTACTTATCCTGCCAAGACTGGAGCATTAATCACTGGGCAGGCTTTACTGCCTTGGCGAGTGAAGAGTTAGATTTTGTGGTGCATTTGGGTGACTATATTTACGAAACCGTGGGTGAGGATTTCCAAAAAGGTGCAGTAGAGGCCGCTCACACCGCCATCAAATTGCCCGATGGCCCGTTCAAAAATGGTAAGGACGGCGCACGCTTTGCCAATACCACCGCCGATTACCGCACTCTTTATAAGCAATATCGCTCGGATGCCCGCTTGCAAGCGGTGCACGAGCGCTTTGCCATGATCGCCATTTGGGATGATCACGAGTTTTCTGATGATTGTTGGGGGGACTCCACCACTTACGATAATGGCAGCTTCGATGCCAAAACGGGTAAGGCCGATAATAAGCACGAAACCGAGCGCCGCCGTAGCGCCAATCAAGCTTGGTTTGAATTTATGCCCGCCGATGTGAAGTTTGATATCACCGATAAAGGCTTCCAGAACATCCGCCTTTACCGAGATTTTCGCTTTGGCAAATTGCTGCATCTGGTGATGACCGATCAGCGCCTTTACCGCGCCGACCATGTGATCCCGGAGGCCGCCGCTGGCAGCTCGATTGGTTCGCGTTATATGGTGCCAACCGCCGTATTGGCGGGGGCTGAAGCGCAAAAAATGGCCGCAGCTAAGCCATCAGGTGATGAGCTGGCCTTGGTCTCTATCCTCGGCAAAACTCAGCGTGATTGGTGGCAAAACACCATGAAAGCTTCGACTGCCACTTGGAAGCTGTGGGGCAATGAAGTATCGCTACTCAAAATGTGCGTCAACGGCAAATCACTCACGGCTGCGCCGAAAGATTTCCAAACCGAAATCATCTTGAACGCCGATCAATGGGATGGCTACAACGCCGAGCGTAAAGCCTTGATGCAGTTTTTGAGCAGCAATCAGATCAAAAATGTGGTGGCGCTTACCGGCGATATTCATTCTTTTTACGCTGGGCAAGTGTATGACGATTACACCAGCGGCAAGCCAGTGATGATTGATTTGGTTACCGCAGGCATGAGTAGCGATTCTTTTTATAGCTACTTTGTAAAAGCAGTGGGTGATAAGAGCTTTGCCGCGGTGCAGCCGCTGGTGTTCACTTCAGAAGCCGCAGCAGAAGGTATCGCCATTCAAATGATCTCGGCGGGTGTGGCGATGCAAGCGGGGGTTGTTGATTTAACAAATACTGCTCTGATTGCCGCTGCAGTGAAGGGTGCAATAGCAGCAGGCAAATTACCAGCGGCAGCTCTTACCCCAACGGCGAGTTTGTTGACAACGGCGATTAACACTTTCAATGAAACGCTGGCCGGCAATATGGGTACGCTAATTGGCGGGCAAATTGCCGCGCTTGCCGCAGCAGGGCGCTCGGTGGCGGCGCAAACGCTGTACGGCATGATTGCCCAACAGCTAGCTGGCGCAATGGGCATTACGACGGCGCAAGTGCCTGCTGCCGAAGTGGTAAAACGCCTGAATCCGTTTGCTAATCAAGCAGCAGGCACCGCGCCTGCGGCCAATAACCCGTGGATTAAATACGCCGATACCGATGCACAGGGCTTTACTGTGGTTGAGTTGACAGCCGCAGGTTTGAAAGCTGAGTTTAGAAAAATCGCCCCATTGCAAGGCAGCGTTGCTCCACAAAAAGCCGTGAGCAGTGTGAAAACAATTACGGTAAAAGCGGGGAGTTTAGATTTGACCATTACGGATTAATGGCGGATGGGCATGATAATGAATCATGCCCGATGCACATCTTCCGTAGGGCGGGTGAAACCCGCCGGACTTTGGTGTGAAGCGAAAACGGCGGGTTGCACCCGCTCTACGGCGATTTTTTGAAGGGATCGAAAAGGGGGCGTATCATGCCCCTTTTTGCTATAAATGATCCGCTTGCTATGCAACGATTTACACTTGTTTTACTCACGCTGCTGGCTTTAACAGCTTGCCAGCGCAGCGATCCTAATTCCCCTGTCTCCCTTAGAAAAGCCACTTTCAAAGAAATGTTAAAATCGCGCGAGGCGATTAATGGCATGTTGACGGGGGCTAAGCCTTATAAAGCCGATAGCGTGTTGCAAGAAGCAATTAAGCTGCAAGAAAAATCGACCAAGCCTTGGGCGTATTTTGCTGAATTCACCGTAAGCAATCAGTCTGATGCAAAGCAAAAAGCCGATTCTGCCGATTTTCATGCCGCAGCAGACAATATGCAGCAGCAGAGCAGCGCTTTAAAAGAGGCAGCGCAAGCCGGGCAGGAAGATCGTATTCGTGCTTCTTACAAAGCAGTAGAAGACGCGTGTATTCGCTGCCATCAGCAGTTTCGGCCGGGCTAGTTTTGCGGGTTTTCGGGTAGGTAAGCCTTTGATCGACGTGGCACTTTTTGTGCTGGCGGTCTACTTTGATAGGGTAACTTAGCGCTTGCCTTATCAGATGCTTTCAAATCTATCCGGAAAATATTTTAGATGCTGCAACGATTTTTCCAATCCTCTCTGGGAAAGCGCATTGCCATGCAGCTCTGTAGTGCCTTGATTCTCTGTATCTTTGGCGCAATCCTTTATTTCGCATCTGATATTACATCGCAAATTTTGTTGGGCCTGCTGATTTTAGCTTTTGCAGCTTTGTTTTTCTTGTTGGCAGAGCAATCGAAATCGGCAAAGAGCGAGCTGCAAGCCGTGATTGATCATGCCCGCCGTGATGCTCAGATTGTTCGCCAGCAAGTGATCGGTATTTCTAATGCGCTGCCGCTGGTGGTTTTTCAAATGCAGACCAGCAGGCAGGGGGTGCATCACTATAACGTCATTAATGATCGGATTAAAGAGGTGTTGGGTGTGAGCGCAGAAGTGCTGCGGCTTGATCCAGAGCAGCGCTGGCGCAATGTGCACCCCGATGATAAAGCGTATGCGCAGCAAGCATTGCGTGCGGCATCTATTGCCTTTCGTGAAGGTGGATCATCGCAAGCGGTTGAAATGATTGTTCGCTTTTATTTTGATGATACCTTGCACTGGATATTATTCAGCGGCACGCCGTCTTCTGTTGAGGTCGATGATTCGGTGATCTGGAATGGGTTTTATCAGGATATTAGTGAGCGTAAGCGGGCAGAAGATGAGCTGAGGGATAGTGAAGCTTATAATAAAATGCTATTTCAAGAATCGCATCGTCCTATTGTGATTCATGATCCTGAAGGCGGGGGCTATATTGATTGCAATCCTGCCGCCATTAAAATTAATGGCCTTACTTGCCGTGAAGAATTACTAGGAAAATCGCCCATCGATTTTTCTGCGCCATTCCAATACGACGGCACCGATAGTAAAACGGCTATTGCACAGCAGGATCATTTTGCATTAGAGCAAGGAATTGAAACCTTTGAATGGCGTTGCCAAAGGGCGAATGGTGAGATTTGGGATGCCATGGTCAATTTAATGCTGTTTAATTATCGTGGAAGAAAATTATTGCAAATTAATTTGGATGATATTACTGAGCGCAAGCGAATTGAGAAAAATAATTTATTTAACCGGTATGTGGTAGAAAATGCTGGCCCAATGATCTGGATCGATACCGAGACAGCAAAAATAACGTATGCCAATAAAGCTGCGCTTGAGCACTTTGGCTATTCATATGAGCAGTGTTTGGGGATGTTTGTCTCTGATTTTGATCCTGATTTCGATATGGAAAACTTTCCGCGTAATTTAAATATTTTGCGTGAAACAGGCAAGCCAGTTAATTTTGAAAGCCGCCATCGGCGCGCTAATGGCGAAATGCTTAATGTAGATATCACAATCTTTCTGGCAGAGGATGATGAAAGAGTACAAATTATCACTACCGTAAAAGATATCACGGCGCAAAAAATTGCAGAAGCCGAAATGATTAGAGCAAAAGAAATTGCAGAAGACGCTGCCCGGATGAAGTCGGATTTTTTAGCCAATATGAGCCATGAAATCCGCACCCCCATGAATGCTATTCTTGGCTTGAGTTATCTGACGCTTAAAACAGATTTGGATGACCGGCAAAATGATTATCTGCAAAAAATTCAACAATCTGGCCAGCATCTACTGGGGATTATTAATGATGTGCTGGATTTTTCTAAAATTGAAGCAGGCAAGCTTAGTGTAGAGAAATGTGAATTTGATTTAGAAGCCTTGCTGGATAATGTGGCTAATCTTATTTCAGAAAAAGCCAGTGATAAAGGATTAGAGTTAATTTTTGATTCTGGCCTCGATGTACCTAATTACCTAGTGGGTGATTCGTTGCGATTAAGCCAGATTTTGATTAATTACGCCAATAATGCGATTAAGTTTACTGAATATGGCGAAATAGAAGTCATGATTCGTGTGCGTGAGCGCTACGAGAACGAAGCCCTGCTTTATTTTTCGGTACGAGATACGGGAATTGGCCTGAGCAGCGAGCAGATTGGCCGTTTGTTTCAGAGCTTTCAACAGGCCGATACCTCTACTTCACGTAAATATGGCGGTACAGGGTTGGGCCTAGCGATTTCTAAAAAGCTGGCCGAGCTGATGGGGGGGGAGGTGGGTGTGGAGAGCGAGTATGGCCGTGGCGCCACTTTTTGGTTTACCGCCAAGCTGGGGCTTAGCACGCAAACCCGGCCCGCTCATTTGCCCCGTCTTAATTTACGGGGGAGGCATATTTTGGTGGTGGATGATAATCAAAGTGCCCGTATGGTGCTGGCTGATATGTTATCCAGCATGAGTTTTATTGTTGAGCAAGCCAGCTCTGGCCTGGAAGCGATAAAAGCGGTTCAGCAAGCAACTAATCCTTTTGATGTGGTGCTACTAGATTGGCAAATGCCGGGCATTACCGGCGTTGAAACAGCAAGGCGTATTCAGGCGCTGAAGCTTGTTATGTCGCCACAAATGGCCATTATTACGGCGTATGGGCGGGATGATGTATTGCCTGAGTGCAAAGAGATTGGGATCGAATATATTCTGAATAAGCCGGTGAATGCCTCCATTATGTTTGATTCCTTAATGCATCTTTTAGGTTCGGCCAAGGCGGAGCTGGCAGTGCGACCACTGCGAAGCTTTGAAGGCGCAGCTTATCTGCAAGGGGTGAGGGTCTTGCTGGCAGAAGACAATTTGCTCAATCAAATGGTGGCATCAGAAATGTTAAGCGGCTTGGGTTTGAGCGTTGATGTTGCCGAAAATGGGCTTTGTGCTTTGGAAATGGCACAGGCTTGCGCCTATGAGCTGGTGCTGATGGATATGCAAATGCCGGAAATGGATGGCTTAGAAGCCACTCGCCGTATCCGAGCCTTGCCTTCGCTGGCCCATTTGCCCATTGTGGCTATGACGGCCAATGCCATGCAGGTTGATCGGGATCGCTGTATGGAAGCCGGCATGGTTGATTTTGTGACTAAGCCTATTGAGCCAGATGAGCTGTATAAAACTCTATTACGCTGGATTAAACCGCGCGCAGAGCAAGAGGCCGCTCTTCCGTCCATCGTATTGCCTTTGCCAGAAAAAATTACCGGGTTAGATCGGGAGAAAGGCTTGCGAAGCGTTGGTGGGGAGGTGTCTCGTTACCTTGCTATGTTGCATGGTTTTTCTCATCATCAAACGGTGGTAGATGAGATTCGCGTTGCGCTGGCGGCAAATGATCAGGCCAAAGCAGCACGTTTGGCGAATGCCTTCAAGGGCGAGGCGGGCAATATCGGGGCAAGCAGTTTGCATCGTGTGGCTGCGGCGGTGGAACAGGGTATTCAAACGGCTACGCTGCGGGAAGAAACATTATCGGTATTGCATGCCTCGCTGATCAAGCAAATTGCTGCAATCCACGCCGCCTTGTCGGTTATTCCACATGATGCGCTGCACTGAGCTTGCTACGAAATAGTAGCGTGCAGGTATCTATGTATTCGTTAAAGTCACTTTGTGTAATCGGAGAGCTTTTTTTGTAAGCATATTTTTGTTTGTTGTAATTTAAGTGCACTATTGTTTTTTTAGGACAAATAAAACGTGATGAAACGCTAGTTTAGTATCCGCCTTTATCAAAAAGGAAAGAGAAATGAATAAGATCAATAGCTATGAAAATAGATTGGTGATTATTCTTTGCGGTTGCTTTGGCTTGGTTTTTTTTGACCGGCTAGCCATGTCGTTTTTATTTCCTTTTGTGGCTCAAGAGCTTCAGCTTAATAACACCCATTTAGGCCTGTTGTCTTCTACGCTGGCATTAACATGGGCTTTGTCTGGTATTTTACTGGGTGCATATGCAGATCGTGCGCCCTCTAAAAAAGCACTGCTGATTGTGATGGTGCTGGCGTTTTCTATTTTATCTGCCTTATCGGGGGCGGTGACTTCATTTATCAGCCTGCTGATTTACCGTGCCTTAATGGGCGTAGCAGAAGGCGCTGTTTTGCCGATTTCTCAATCGCTTTTGGCTGCAGAATCCACGCCGCATCGGCGGGGTTTAAATATGGGCTTGGTGAATGCAACGGCACCGGGTTTATTAGGCTCCGTGATTGCCCCCCCCTTGCTGATTGCGATTGCCACCAGCTATGGCTGGCGTAATGCTTTTTATGTGACGATTATCCCTGGGCTGATCATGGCTTTGCTGGTGTGGCTCTATATTAAAAACTGTCCCACGGCCAGTATTCCTAAGGCAGAGCGGGTTTATAAAGTGCCTGTGAAATACAAAGATTTACTTAAAAATAGAAATATCCTTATTTGCATGCTGATTTCTTGTTTTTATATTTCATGGTTTATCACCATTATTTCGTTTACCCCTACTTTTTTAATTACCGTAAAGCATTTTCCACCCGAAACCATGGGCAAGGTGATGAGTGTGTTCGGGATTGCCTCTGTGTTTTGGGGGTTTGTGGTGTCGGCTATTTCGGATCAGATTGGCCGTAAGCCTGCTGTGATTTTTTTCTCTATCATTGCCACTTTTTGCCCGCTGACCCTGCTTTATGCTGATACGCCGGAATCAATGATGTTGTTGGTGTTTTTTAGCTACACGGGGCTAGGCTGTTTTACCTTATTTATGGCAACAATACCCGCTGAAACGGTAGCCGCAAATTTGGTGGCTACATCGCTGGGCTTGATTATGGGCGTGGGTGAAGTATTTGGTGGTTTTGTCACTCCAACGATTGCCGGGATCGCTGCAGATCGTTATGGCTTGTCGATTGTGATGTGGATTGCGGCAGGCGGATCGCTGATCGCAACAATATTAAGCTGTTTTCTCATTGAAACCGCACCCATCAAGCTTGCTCTGCTCAGAAAGACCTGAAAGCGCCATGGGGTTGGTTTTAAAGCAGGCTGGCTGAGATCTGTCTGAAACACGAAGGCAATCTGCATTTTTGGCGCTCTTTTTGTAACATTGCTTTATTTTCTTTGCGCTTTAAGGCGTATTCATGGCCAGTTGTAGGGGGGCACGGTTTTTGTGCCCACGCAGCCAAGCTAAACTTGAAAGCGCAGAGAGCATGATTGGGGTGAAATACTTTTCTTAGTGCCTTGCTTAGGTTTGTATTTTAAGTTTTGAGCTTGATGCATGAAGTAGAGGCCTTGCATCGATCACTCAAGCCAGCATATTATGATAATGATTGTTATTATCGTATGGTGATCTTATGCAGGGTACTCAGCTGGATTTGCCGCCGCTGGATTTATGGCAATGGCTGGCTTGTAAGATAAGCTGGGCTTTAGAGCCGGATGAGCCCGCCTTGATTCAGCATTATTTTGCAGCAGGCAGGGCGCTGCAGCAGCATGGCTTGATCTGCCCTGCTTGCTGTGCGCAGCGTAGTATTTTGCTTTTGCATCGCAGTGCTTGTGATTTGTCCTTGCCTTGGTACTGGCGAATGCAGTGTATGGACGCCATTGTCTGGCCCCTAGCGGATTTCGAGCGATTAGCTCAGCAAGATGACAGGCTGCGCTGTGCATTATTGGATATTCGTCTCCGTTTAGCTCACACCGAGCTGATTCCTCCTTTGCAGTAAGGATTATTGATATGAGCAATCGATTAGAGCGCGATAGCATGGGTGAAATGGCCGTGCCCGCGGATGCCTTATATGGCGCGCAAACCCAGCGTGCTGTGCTTAATTTTCCTGTGAGCGGGCAGCGCCTGCCAGAGGGCTTTATTGCCGCTTTGATTATGCTAAAGCAGGCCGCAGCGCGTGCTAATTTGGGCTTGGGATTACTGCCTGCCCCGATTGCACAAGCCATTGATCAAGCGGCTCAGCAATTGCTTGAGAGTGATTTTATGCCGCATTTTCCGCTGGATGTTTTTCAGACAGGATCGGGTACCAGCAGCAATATGAACGCCAATGAAGTGCTGGCTACACTGGCAAGCCGCAGCGGCGTGGCGGTCAGTGCTAACGATCATGTGAATTACGGCCAGAGCAGCAATGATGCGATTCCCACTGCGATTCATATTGCGGCCAGCCTTGCCCTGCACCAGCAACTCCTCCCTGCTTTAGAACATTTAACGGCTACGCTGCAAAAGAAAAGCGAGCAAGTGGGCCACCATGTTAAAACTGGCCGCACGCATTTAATGGATGCAATGCCGGTGCGCTTAGGACAGGTGCTTGATGGCTGGCAGGCGCAAATTAGGGCGCAAATAGCCCAGCTACAAAGCCTGCAGCCACGGATTCAGGGCTTGGCGCAGGGCGGTACGGCGGTAGGGACGGGGATTAATGCGCATCCTGATTTCTCGCTGGCTTTTTGCGATGTACTGAGCGAGCGCTGCAATCTTCGCTTTACACCTGCCCCTGATTTCTTTGCCGCGCTTGGCTCGCAAGATGCGGCCGTGGCGCTGTCGGGCGCTTTACGCGGGCTGGCGGTTAGCCTGATGAAAATAGCCAATGACTTACGTTGGATGAATTCTGGCCCCCTAGCTGGCCTTGCAGAGATTGAGCTGGAAGCCCTGCAGCCTGGCTCGTCCATTATGCCGGGCAAGGTGAATCCGGTGATTCCAGAATCGGTAGCCATGGTGGCGGCGCAGGTGATCGGCAATGATGCCGCCATCACCATTGCCGGGCAGTCAGGTAATTTTGAGCTGAATGTGATGCTGCCGCTGGTGGCGCGCAATTTATTAGAAAGCTTGAGCTTACTCAGCAATGCCTGCCGCTTATTGGCCGATAAAGCCATTGCCAGCTTTAAAGTCAATGAAGATCAGCTACAGCATGCCTTGGCACGCAACCCTATCCTAGTGACCGCGCTTAACCCCTTAATTGGTTACGCCAAGGCTGCTGATATTGCCAAGCAGGCCTACAAAGAAAAACGTCCGGTGATTGATGTCGCTGTAGAGCAAACCGATTTATCACGCGATGAATTATTGAGCTTGCTAGACCCGGCTAAATTGGCGGATGGCGGTTTGTAGACGAAGAGGAGGGAGTGGGGGTGAAGCCCAATGCGCTAAGCAAATTGTTTTTCATTAGCAAACAGCGAAAAAGCATAATAACCACACTCTTTGCATAGGGCTTTTTAAAGTCCCCTTGAAACACGCCGGAGCGAGGAACAAGCGGGGCGGGGTTTCGGCAAGGGAGCGAGGCAGCGAGCCAATCCCGCCCGCCGCCGACTCGATTGTCCGCAGCGTAGGGGCCTTCGTGTTTCGTGGGGTGGCCTTCTTTGGCTTCGTTTCTTGGCCACACAAGAAAGGAAGGTCCAGCGGGACGCCCGCACCTAAACCAACGTGCCGAAGGCTCTGATCTTTTTGACTTTGGTTAGCGCACATGGGGGTGAAGCCCAATGCGATCAATTTAAGCAAACCCGCCGGAGTGGCCTGCCTTAGCTTGATTTAAACGGCTTATGTTGTTCCAGTTCGCTCTGCCAGTTCGCCACGGCGGCGCGCTCCCTGTTTAAATGCTGATCGATGGCATCACTAAAGCCGGGGTGGGCCAGCCAGTGGGCTGATTGGGTGGCGACGGGTACAAAGCCACGGGCTAATTTATGCGCGCCCTGTGCGCCACCTTCAAAAGCAGCTAAGCCCGCTTCCAGTGCAAACTCTATCCCTTGATAAAAACACAGCTCAAAGTGCAGATTAGCCACATAGCCTGCAGGACCCCAAGCCGCGCCCCAATAACGGCCATAGAGGCGATCTGGGCCGATAATATTCAGTGCTGCGGCAATGGCTTGGCCGTCTTGATAGGCCAAAACCAGTAGGCAGGATTGCGGCATGGCGCTGGCGATTTGTAAAAAGAACGCCAGGCTTAAATAGGGCGTGGAGCGGTGCTCCAGATAAGTATTGCTATAGCAGCGGTAGAAAAAAGCCCAATCGGCCTCGCTAATCTCGCTGCCGCGCTTACGAATCATGCTCACTCCCGCATCACTAACCTTACGCCGCTCCTGACGTAATTTTTTACGCTTGTCCCGAGTCAGTGCATCGCTAAAATCAGCGTAATCACGCCAATCACCGCGTAGCCAATGAAACTGTACATCGTGGCGACTAAGCAGCTCTGCATTCTGCGCTAAACTGGCCTCGGTGCTGGGCGGAAATAAAAGATGAAACGATGAATCGCCTGATTCTTGCGCAATGGCTACGGCAGCGGAGAGTAAGTGTTGGCGCGTAGCGTCTGTTTTGGCTAGTAATCTTGGCCCCGTGATCGGCGTAAAGGGAATCGCGCTAATCAGCTTGGGATAGTAATCTAGGCCGTGGCGCTGGTAAGCCTCTGCCCATGCCCAGTCAAATACATATTCACCGTAGGAATGCGTCTTTCTATACAGCGGCATTGCGCCGATTAACTGCTGATTAGCGTCTGTAATCGCCAAATGACAAGGTGTCCAGCCGCTATTGCCCCCTACTGCGCCCGTGTTTTCTAAGGCCGCTAAGTAAGCATGGCTAACAAAAGGCTGAGTGCCTGCGAGTGCATCCCAGTCTGTGGCGGAAAGCTCGTCAATGTGCGAGTGAAGGCTGATCATGCGATATCCAGTTTAAAGTGCTTTGGATGTGGCTCGAAATAACTTATTAACGCAAACCCGTCATCCTCGAGGGGTTTTATCGGGGATCTAGCAGCCTGTCGGACTTAAGACTGATCTACTGCGGAAAAGCTGGATCCCTGCCAAATAAACGCGGGAATGACGACGTTTCGAAAACGGGAAGTTAATATGAGCCAAGTGCTTAGCTTGGGGTAAGCTTGGTGCATTGTCCTTGAAAAGGAAAAACATGCAAAAGAATATAAATATTGGCCTTGTGGGTTTCGGCTATGCAGGCCAAACCTTTCATGCACCTTTGATTGCCGCAACGGCAGGTTTTAATTTGCGCGTCGTGGCGTCTAGCCAGCCAGATCTGGTCACCAGCAAATATCCGCAGGCCGATGTGGTGGCGAATGCCGAGGCTTTAATTACCGATGAGCGCGTCGATCTGGTGGTGCTGGCTACGCCCAACGCCAGCCATTATCCGCTGGCGTGTGCGGCTTTAGCTGCCGGTAAGCATGTGGTGGTGGATAAGCCGTTTACGCTTACGGTGGCAGAGGCCAGAGATTTGGTGAGCCGTGCCGCAGCCAGTGGCAAGATTTTGTCTATTTTTCATAACCGCCGCTGGGATGCTGATTTTCTAGGTTTAAAAGCGCTACTGGCCAGTGGTCGCCTTGGCGAGATTGTACAGTTTGAAAGCCAGTTTGATCGCTATCGCCCGCAAATCAGAGATCGCTGGCGCGAAAGTGCTGAGCTGGGTAGCGGACTATGGTTTGATTTGGGCCCGCATTTGATCGATCAAACGTTGCAGCTATTTGGCCCGCCGCAAGCGGTATTTGCCGATTTACAAATGCGCCGCACTGGCGCACAAGCGGTGGATGATTTTCATGTTTTGCTGCGCTACCCAACGATGCGGGTGAAGCTGTCTGCCAGCTGTTTAGTCAGCGGTGGCACGCCGCGCTATGTATTGCACGGCAGCTTGGCAAGCTTTAGCAAGCAGGGATTGGATGTACAAGAATCTCAGCTAAAAGCAGGGCTGTTGCCGACTGCCGCAGGCTTTGGTCTCGATCCTATACGGGGTTTATTGCACCATAGCGTGAATGATCAAATCCAGAGTGAAGAGATTGTCATGCCGCTGGGGCAATATGTGGCTTATTACGCTGCTGTGCGCGATGCGGTGCTGGGGCTGGGCAAAAATCCGGTTACGCCATCAGAAGGTTTGCTTATTATGCAGATCGTGGAAGCTGCGCAGCAGAGCGCAGATATGGGTGCTTGGGTGGATATGGAGGCATTTTATGAATAAATGGGCGCAATTATCGTGTGCAAGTCGATGCCTAATTATTCTGAGCGTGAAAGCCGTATATCAAAGTGCAGATACGGATACTTGGATTCAATTAAACGGAGCAGGCGATGAATAAACTATTGATGGCCTTATTGGCTTTAACGCTGGCAGGACCCGCTTTGGCCGAAGAAGTGGGCTCGGTAACAACGGCTTTTAAGCTGATAGGCCGCAATCACCGTGTGCAAGTCGATGCCTTTGATGATCCTAAAGTAGCAGGGGTCACTTGCTATATATCGCGGGCTAAAACAGGGGGCGTGAAAGGCTCGCTTGGTTTGGCGGAAGATAAAGCAGAGTTTTCGATTGCTTGTCGTCAGACCGCTAAGCTTGTTTTTAAAGGTCCTTTGGCTAAGCAAGAAGAAGTGTTTTCTGAATCGGCTTCTATCTTTTTTAAATCGGTGCAAGTGGTGCGTATGGTGGATGTTAAGCGCAATACGCTGATTTACCTGACCTACTCAGACAAGCTGATTGAGGGCAGCCCGCAAAATAGTGTGACAGCGGTGCCAGCTGGGGATATAAAAATCCCTACTAAATAAACATTCAGTGCTTCGCTGTTTTTAAGTCTTTGCAAATAAATCAATTTTAACGCGGCCTAGCCGCGTTTTTTTTGATTTTTTTTTGCAAAAAAGCAGTGTTTTTATAGCTTCAAACGAAAGTTATTAAAATGTAGTCCTTTCGATTTACTTTCATTGTCATGGTCTGATCTTGTGGGGGCATGTTTTTGTTTGTTACGTAGTATTGTGTCATTTTTAAAAGTAGGTGCTGTATTTGTCTAGGAATTAGAAGTGATTTTGCTGATTTAATATTTATTTTGCATGTATTAATACTACATAACCCCGTTTTACATCACTATCAACTCTCGATTAAGTCGAAAATTTAGCCGTTTTAAGTCGAAAATTAATGCGTTGACACCCTTTGCTCTGTAGGAATAAATTCGAGTCACTTCCTTGTTGTCTTCAGTTTTTTTACAAGCAGTGAATGAATAAATACAGAGGTTGCCATGCCCAGTAGCCATTTAAAAAACATGCATAAACGGCATGAAAAAATTGTTGATTTATTGCGCCAATATGAAAGTTGTAATGTCAGTGTATTGGCTCAGGAATTAGGTGTTTCTACCGTCACTATTCGGCATGATTTAGATGAATTAGAGCAAAGCGGTTGTATTCGCCGCTCTTATGGCCGCGCCACGCTTTCGCAAAATTTTTCTTTTGAATTGGAATTCAGAGAAAAAGAAAATATCCGCTCAGAATCAAAACAATTAATTGCTCGCAGGGCTGCAGATTTAGTTGAAAACGGCGATTCAATTATTGTGGATTCAGGCTCCACTGTTGCTTTATTGGCTCGCTATATTGCAAGCAATAAAAAAATTACTTTAATGACCAATGCGCTAAATTTAGCCAGCGAATTAGTGGCTGACCCGCGCTTTACCGTGATGATGACCGGCGGCACTTTGCGCGCTGATTCTTATTCCCTATGCGGGCCAGAGGCTGAGCAGGCCGTTAGATTACATCATTTTAATAAACTATTTATTGGTGCAGATGGCATTGATTTATTAGCTGGCGTGAGCACCACTAATGCGCAGGATGCGCAACTTAATCGCGCCATGTTGGCTGCTTGCGATCAGATTATTTTATTGTCTGATTCCAGTAAATTTGGCAAACGTAGTTTTTGTGTGATTTGCAAAATGCCGCAGGTCGATATTCTGGTAACAGATAGCGGAATCAGCGATGAATATCGGCAAGCATTAACGCAAATGGGCGTAACCGTGATTGTGGCGGAATAAAGTTTTTTAAAGGAGTAAGCCTTTATGTCTTATTTAATAGAAATGATCGCGCAGCATAAAGCAGGGCAAGCTAATGGTATTTATTCAATTTGCTCTGCCCATCCGCTGGTTTTAGAGGCGGCATTGCAGCAGGGCCTGCAAGACGATAGTTATATTTTAATTGAAGCCACTTCTAACCAAGTCAATCAGTTTGGTGGCTATACCGGCATGAAGCCGGCCGATTTTAAAGACTATGTATTTGCAATTGCCGATAAAGTGGGATTTGCAAAGGCGCGCATTATTTTAGGCGGAGATCATTTAGGCCCAAATGCTTGGCAAAAAGAGCCAGCCGCTCAGGCCATGGCCAAGGCCGCCGAAATGGTGAGCGCCTATGTATTGGCAGGCTTTCGCAAAATTCATTTAGATTGCTCGATGTCATGCGCGGGGGACCCTGTGCCGCTGAGCGATGCCACGGTGGCTAAACGTGCCGCGGCTTTGTGTCAGGTGGCCGAAGGCGCTTGGCATACCGCAGGAGGGGAAGCGCCTGTATATGTGATTGGTACCGAAGTGCCGGTGCCAGGCGGAGCGCAAGAATCACTCGATGCTGTGGAAGTCACCTCGCCAGAGGCCGCAGCGCAAACGCTGGCCGTACATGAGCAGGTATTTGCCGAAGCAGGCTGCGCGGCGGCTTGGCCTAGGGTGATTGCGATGGTCGTGCAGCCGGGCGTTGAGTTTGATCATCATAAGGTGGTGCGTTATCAGCGTGATAAGGCCACCGCGCTCAGTGCATTTATTGCCAAAGAAGCGCTGGTGTTTGAGGCGCACTCTACGGATTACCAAACAGAAGCCTCGCTTCGGGCGCTGGTGCAAGATCACTTTGCCATTTTAAAAGTAGGCCCTGGCTTAACGTTTGCCCTGCGTGAGGCGATGTTTGCGCTGGATGCGATTGAGCGCGAAGCCATCGGCGAATTTGCCGCTTCACATTTAAAAGACACGCTTACTCAAGTGATGAAAGAAGAGCCGGATTACTGGCTGGCTTATTACGATCAGGCTGGGCATCAGCAGTATCTAGATCGCAATTACAGCCTGTCTGACCGGATTCGCTACTACTGGCCACATCCTGAAGTGAGCGCTGCGGCAGCAAAACTCTTTGATAATTTACGCCGCCAGCCGCCGCTACCGACCTTAATCAGCCAATACATGCCTGAGCAAGCCAAAAAAATCAGCGCAGGCTTATTGCCTGCTGAGCCTGAGGCATGGGTGGTGGATAAGATCATGGAAGTCACCCAGCTCTATGCCCGTGCTTGCGGCATGGAGGCACAATCATGAATTACCTTAACTATGAACAAAGCGTGCTTGCCGACCGTGGTGCTGTGCACACCGCCCGTGAAATTAGCCAGCAACCTAGGCTTTGGCGTGAGCTGATGACGGGGCTGATCCACGACAAATTAGCGTGGAAGGCATGGATGCTGGATGTGCTATCCACGCCAAATTTACGGATTATCCTGTGTGGCGCGGGCACATCAGCCTTTGCAGGGCGCACTTTGGAGCCATGGCTGCGGGCCTCTTTTGGCCTTGCCGCCGAGGCGATTTCGACCACCGATATTGTCAGCCAGCCGCTCGCTTACTTAGACCCATCGCGCCCCACCTTGATGGTGTCTTTTGCCCGCTCTGGTAATAGCCCAGAAAGCGTGGCTGCGGTGAATTTGGCTAATCAGCTGTTGCCTTACTGCCGTCATTTAGTGCTGACATGTAATCCTGAAGGCGAGCTGGCGAAATACAGCCAAGATAATCCCCTTGCCTATTGCGTGCTGATGCCTGAAGGCGCAAACGATCAAAGCTTCGCCATGACGTCCAGCTTTAGCTGCATGTTTGTGGCCGCGGCCATGATACTGACGCCGGGCATTTTATTAAATCGCGCCAAAGAGCAAATCGAAACTGTGGCGGCCTTTTGCGAATCGCAGCTGGAGAGCTGGGCGTCCCAAGCCAAGGCGCTGGCAGGCAAGGGCTTTAAACGTGTGATTTATCTGGGCAGTGGCGAAATGGCAGGGCTGGCAGAAGAAGCCGCCTTAAAAATGCTGGAGCTAAGCGCAGGGCAAATTGCCACGCGTTTTGATTCCACCTTGGGGGTGCGTCACGGCCCCAAATTTATGATCGATAGCCAAAGCTGCGTAGTGATGTTTATGGCCGCGGCGGATTCGTACACCCGCAGCTACGACGACGATCTGCAAGCGGAAGTGATCGCCAATGGAATTGCCCAGCAAGTGGTGGCTTTGGGGCCGAAAAGCAGTGCCGCCTTACCCCTGATTGAAGTGGCGATGGAGGGCGTGGATGAGCTGTATTTATCACTGCCTTATCTGCTATTTGCCCAGCTCTTTGCCTTTGAAAGCTCCTTGGCACTGGGCCTGGCTCCCGATAACCCCTGCCCAACTGGCGAAGTAAACCGCGTGGTGCAAGGCGTAAAAATTTATCCCTATTCGGCTTAACTCACTGATGCCAAGCCGCGAAAACCCAAATCTTGAACCACAGAGAGCACAGAGGACACGGAGTTTCACGGAGGAAACCAAGGCTTGAATTAAGTTTTTTTGTCAGTTTTAAGTATTTTAAAATTTTTGAAATCTGGATTTGTGTCGCAGGGAGTGGCACGGGGCTTAAATCTCCCCTTGAAACACGCCGGAGTGAGGAACAAGCGGGGCGGGGTTTCGGCCAGGGAGCGAGGCAGCGAGCCAATCCCGCCTGCCGCCGACTCGATTGTCCGCAGCGCAGGAGCCTTCGTGTTTCGTGGGGTGGCCTTCTTTGGCTTCGTTTCTTGGCCACACAAGAAAGGAAGGTCCAGCGGGACGCCCGCACTAAACAACGTGCCGAAGGCACTTAAAAAATGGTCAAGATGGTCGTTGAGTCACTTTAAATTAATTAAAAAACAAGGAGCACGTCATGGCTGGGCCAAATATTTTACTTACCCGTATTGATAACCGGCTTGTGCATGGTCAGGTGGGGGTGACTTGGGCGGGTAGCCTTGGGGCGAATTTGGTGTTGGTGGCCAATGACGCCGCGGCGGCCGATCCGGTGCAGCAAAACTTAATGGATATGGTGGTCAGCGATGGCGTGCAAACGCGTTATTTCACCCTGCAAAAAACCATCGATGTGATTCATAAAGCGGCGGCGCATCAAAAGATTTTGTTGGTGTGTAAAACCCCACAGGATGTGCTGACGCTGGTGAAAGGTGGCGTGCCCATTCATGCCGTGAATGTGGGCAATATGCATTTTGCCGAAGGAAAACGTCAAATTCATAAAACAGTGTCGGTGGACGATGCCGATGTGCAAGCTTTTCGCGAGCTGGCTGCCCTTAAGGTGGTTTGCGAAATTCGTCGAGTGCCCGATGAATCGGGTGATCTTGTTTCTAAACTGCTGTAAGGATTGAAATCATGCTATTTGAAGCCTTATTGATTGCGCTGTTGGCGGGTGTGGCGGGGGTCGATTTATTTGACGGCCTAACGCATATGCACCGGCCTGTGGTGATTGGCCCTTTGGTAGGGCTGATTTTAGGTGATGTGCAAACCGGCTTGCTGGTGGGCGGCACTTTAGAGCTGGTTTGGATGGGCATGGTGCCGCTGGCTGGGGCGCAGCCGCCCAATGTGGTTATCGGCGGGATTATCGGCACGGCTTTTGCCATTTTGACCAAGGCCGAGCCTACGGTGGCGATTGGCGTGGCGGTGCCGTTTTCGATTGCGGTGCAAGGCTGTATTACTCTGCTCTTTACCGCGTTCTCGCCGATGATGCACAAATGCGATGAGATGGTGAAGCGGGGCAATTGGCGTGGCATCGAGTGGGTGAATTATCTGGGCATGATCACGCTGTTTGTCTTTTACTTTGTGATGGCTTTTTTGCCGATTTATTTTGGGGCCGAAGCGGCGGGTGCTGCGGTGCAAAAAGCGCCGAAATGGGTGTTGGATGGCCTGAGCGTGGCGGGCGGTATGATGCCAGCGATTGGTTTTGCGCTGCTGATGAAAATCATGCTGAAAACCAATTACATCGCTTATTTCATTATGGGTTTTGTGGCGGTCACTTATCTAAAACTGCCGATTCTAGCAGTGGCATTGGGCGCTTTAGCGATTGCAATGGCCGATTACTTTAATCAAAACCGCGCACAGCCTCAAGCTGCCCGCAATGTGGAGGTGGATGATGGGATTTAATGATACTGAAGCCGCAAATGCGGCCAAAGCCGAGCTGCGTATGCAGCAAGCCCTCTCCACCAGCCATGTAGAGCGCGACGACTATATCGATACCTCACCGGCTGAGCCGCTCACTAAAAGAGACATTAACCGCATGGCCTGGCGCTCTTTGGCTTTGCAAGCCTCGTTTAATTACGAGCGGATGCAGGCGGGGGGCTGGTTATATACGATTTTACCGGCTCTGCGCAAAATCCATAAAAACCCGGAAGACTTAAAAAATTCCGCACAGATGCATATGGAATTTATTAACGTCCACCCCTTTGATGTGACTTTTCTATCTGGCCTTGTGCTGGCGATGGAGCAGAGCAAGGAGAAAATCTCCACCATACGCGCCGTAAAAGTGGCGCTGATGGGGCCTTTGGGCGGGATTGGGGACGCGATGTTCTGGCTGACCTGGCTGCCGATTTGCGCGGGGATTGGTGCTGCGCTGGCGCTGGAAGGCAGTTTATTTGGGCCGATTGTGTTTCTGCTGCTGTTTAATGCATTGCACTTTGGCCTGCGTTTTGGTTTGGCGCATTATGGCTACAGGGCGGGGCTGGGGGCGATTAGCGCTTTAAAGGCCAATACCAAGAAAATATCGCATGCCGCATCGATTGTGGGGATGACGGTGATTGGTGCGCTGGTGGCGTCTTATGTCAGGCTGTCTACGCCGCTGGAAATTCATGCCGGTAAAGCCAAAATTGCGCTGCAAGCCGATGTGCTCGATAAGCTGATGCCTAATCTCTTGCCGCTGCTGTTCACCTTTTTGATGTTTGCCTTGATGAAAAAAGGCTATTCACCCGTGAAGCTGATTGGCGTAACGGTGTTGTTTGGTCTGGCTGGAAAATTATTAGGTTTCTTGTAATCACCGCTGCAGCGCGTGTTTTGGCAGGCGCTGCAGCTTTAAAGGATTAGAAAATGATTGCCTTAATTTTGACAGGTCATGGCCGCATCGCCAGCGGCACTTATGAAGCGATTGTGCAGGTGTTTGGCGAGCAGGCGCAGCTGATTGCGGTGGATTTCCCCGAAGGCAATAGCACGGCAGTGCTCGATGCTTCTTTAAGGCAGGCGCTGGCCGCCGTGGATCAGGGCGCGGGCGTGGTGTTTGTTTGCGATTTATTGGGCGGCTCGCCCTTTAGGCTGGCGGCCACCATTGCCCAAGAGCGCAGCGATATTGAAGTGGTGGCTGGGCTGAATTTGCAAATGTTTGCTGAGATGCTGTTCGAGCGTGATGAAGTCAGCGATGTAGCCGAGTTTCGCCAGCGGCTAGTTGCAGCAGGCAAAAGCGGCGTGGTGAGCCTTGCCGAGCGCCTTGCGCGCAAACGGGCGGAGCCAGCTGATGCCTTGTAAACCGCTACGCCTGCGTGCTGCACGGGTGCTGGCGGAGCAGGGCTGGCTGGAGCATGCGGTGGTCGAGATCGACACCGCAGGCCTGATTGCCGCCATCGTGCCTCAGGGCGAGTTTGATCTTGATCTGGGGCCGGTTTGGCTGATGCCCGCCTTGATCGATAGCCATGTGCATGGCGCAGCAGGTTTCGACACCATGGATGCCAGCAGCGAGGCGCTCGATCAGATCTCGATGCACTTTGCCCGCTTTGGCGTAGGGGCTTTTTTAGCCACCACCGTAACTGCACCGCTGCCTGCGATTGAAGCTGCGCTGCGCGAGGTAAAAGCCAGCCGCGAGCGGGGTTTGCCGGGGGCTGAGCTGATCGGCAGCTATTTGGAAGGCCCATATTTCACCGCCAAATGCTGCGGCGCACATCCGGTGCAGTGGATGCGCCCTTTAGATATCGCCGAGCTACAGCACTGGCTGGATATTGCAGGGGACTCTTTGCACACCGTGGCGCTTGCGCCTGAGTTGGCAGGCTCGGATGAGGCCATCGCCTGGCTGCGCCGTAAGGGCATCCGCGTGCTGATTGGCCATAGCGATGCCAGCTATGATCAAACGCGGCAAGCTCTGCATGCCGGTGCTCAGGGGATTGTGCATTGTTATAACGGCATGCGCGGCCTGCATCATCGCGATCCGGGTGTGGTGGGGGCGGGGCTGACCTCAGCATGTGATATCGAAATGATTGCCGACGGCCACCATGTTCACCCTGCCGCTGTGCAAATTGCTTTGTCTTGCTGCGGTGAAGAGCGTTTAGTGCTAATCACCGACGCCATGCGCGCAACCGGCATGGCCGATGGCCCTTATCAGCTGGGCGAGATGCCTGTGACCATGCAAAACGGCGTCGTGCGCACCGAGGCTGGCGGGTTGGCGGGCAGCACGCTGCATCTGATTGATGCGGTTCGCCACGCAAAAGAATGGCTGGGCCTACCACTGGAGCGAGCATGGGCGCTCGCCAGCCGTAATCCGGCCAGATCATTAGGCTTGAGTAATTTGGGCAGCATTGCAATCGGCAAAAAAGCGAGCTTTACGGTGATTACGCCTGAACTGGACGTGGTAGAAACATGGGTGAAGGGCGTGAGGATTGTTTGCTAGGGTGGGGAAGTGTTTTTGCCAATTTTAATGGGCTGTTGCGTTACCGTGATACGTATTTGGTATGTTGCTTGCTGCTCGTTTGCAAGCATTGCATTATTCGTAGGGCGGGTGAAACCCGCCGATTTCGTCGGATTTTATGCCAAAGTCCGGCGGGTTTCACCCGCCCTACAAAAGATGCGCTGCCTGCACATAAAGCATGCGTCTGCCTTGCTAGGTCTTTAAACCACCAGCGGTGGCTCATCCATTAAGGCGATTTGTTCGCGTAATTCTAAGATGCGATCTTGCCAATAATGCTCGGTATTAAACCAAGGAAAAGCCGCAGGGAAAGCCGGATCGTGCCAGCGGCGGGCTAGCCAGCCTGAGTAATGAATCAGGCGTAAGGTGCGTAGCGCTTCAATTAAGTGCAGCTCTCGCGGGTCAAAATCGCAAAAGTCTTCGTAGCCGATCAGCACATCCACCAATTGGCGGCTCATTTCTTGTCTGTCGCCTGACAGCAGCATCCATAAATCCTGCACGGCAGGGGCGCTGCGGCTGTCGTCAAAGTCTACAAAGTGCGGGCCAGCGTCGGTCCACAGCACATTGCCAATATGGCAATCGCCATGCACGCGGATATTGGCCACATCACCCGCTCTATCAAAGCTATGGCGCACGCCATCGAGGGCAAGGGCAACGGCGCTTTCCCATGCGGGTTTGAGCGAGGCGGGGATAAAGTCATGGCTAAGCAGAAAATCACGCGGGCCAGTGCCAAAGGTTTCGATATTGAGTGCAGGGCGGTAAACAAAGGGGGCGAGTGCGCCCACGGCATGAATCCGGCCAATAAAGCGCCCCATCCATTCTAAAGTCGACGCCGATTCCAGCTCGGGCGCGCGGCCGCCGTGTTTATTAAATATCGCAAATTGAAAGCCTTCAAAGCTATGTAGTGTATTGCCCTGATGAATAATGGGCGGCACAACCGGCAGCTCGCGCTCAAATAGCTCTAGGGTAAAAGCGTGTTCTTCAAGGATGGCTTCACGGCTCCAGCGCTCCGGCCGATAAAACTTAGCCACCAGCGGCGGGCCATCGTCTTGGCCTACTTGATAAACACGGTTTTCATAGCTGTTAAGCGCAAGCAGCCTGCCGTCGCAAGGCAGGCCTAGGCTGTCGATGGCGTTCATGACGCAATCGGGCGTGAGATTGGCAAATGGAGGGATAGTATTCATGGGGAGATTGTACGGCTAAAGCGGGAGGTGGGGGAGTTTTGGCGGGGTACAGAAAGGGGTGGAAAGGGTGGAGCATGTTGGCTTACGCGATAAGGCTGCTTATGCGCATCAAGTTAAGACAAATACATAGCAAAAAAGCTGCTTTTCATAGGGTGTGCAAGTCGTTTTTCTTGCGCACCGTTTTCTGCGCTCCGACTGCGTCGTTGTACACCCTATAAAAACCGATTTGCTCCATGATGAAATCTTAACTTGATGCGTATAGGGTTAAGCGATAGGGCTGCTAACCCAAGCTACTTTTTATTTCAGCTTATTCCACAAAGCAATGGCTTCTTTTTTTGTGGTGCCTTGCTGGGAGATGGCGCTGCAATTGCCACTTTTACCGAATTTAGAACATTGCACCCAGCAGCGGTTTGATCCGGCTTTGGTGACTTCAGGCTTGGAGCCGCACTTAGGGCACGCTTGAGGATCGCCTTCGGCGGTGGTGATTTTTGGAACGGGTCTTGAATTAAGCATGGAGGGTGTTGCCTTAAGGTAAAGCCAGAAAAAGAAAAATGCCCGCAGTAGCGGGCATTGGTTCGGCGGAGTGAGCAGCCTGTCAGTCAGCTACAAAATCACCTAATTGGCCCATATTTCACCGTATTATTGACCAATAACGTGTTATTGGCACTGCAAATCCGGCGAAAGTGGGGCTCGATTATGCGATTTTTTTCGAGCAGCTTAAGTCCGAGGCTGCTGGGTTTTATTTCAATTCACTCAGCAGGGCAGAAAGAATCTTACCGTTGTCATCGCTCTTGTTTTTAGAAGTGACGGTTAACTTGGTTTGGTTGATCCCTTCCACCAAGCGCACTTCGTATTCATTGGCTTGTTTTTGTTCTGGCGTGGCGTCTTTCTTCCAGAAGGCTAGTTTGCTAAAGATGCTGCTATTGTCTTCACCTGCGATATCGGTGTCCGCACGGCGAATCATATAAACGCCCTTGCTGCGATCGCGGTCGTAAACGACATAGCCTGAGCGATCCAGAGCCAAGCCAACACGTCGCCAAGCGCGATCAAAGTTGTCCGCAATCGTCAGCGCCTTGCCATTGTCGATCAGGCTGGCGGCGGCTGGAGCCTGATAAGGCTTAGCCACTACTGCTTGTGCCGTGGCTTGATCGAGACCAAAGCGTTGCAGCAGTAGGGATAGCATTTCAACTTCCATTTCTGGATCAGGCTTTTTAGGCGTCCAGATGGTTTTATTATTGTCGCTGTTTTTGCTAAGGCTGGTGGCGGCATCGCTGCTGCCATCTTTGCTATAGACCTCCATCATGCCGCGGTGCGAGATATAGATCTCGCTCGTGCCCGGCTCGCTGCCACGCTCTACGCGGGTGCGGTAGCGATCAAGCTCGCCTGTCGACAAAATGCGATCAGAGATTTTAGAAATCATCCGTGTCATTAAGTCTTTTGGCAGCTTGGCGCGGTTTTCCAGCCAGTCTGTTTCCATAATGCCGATGGCCGGATTATCCAGCGTCAGCAAAAAGCCGTTATCCAGCCAAAATTCATGGATTTCCGGCCATAGTTTTTCAGGATCGCCCTTCACCACTAGCCAGCGCTGATTACCCGCCTGGACGATCTTGGCGCGGCTGCCAGCGGCTAAAACCGCTTGGGTAGCGCTTGCATTAGCCGGAGCTACGCTGCTGAGTACGGTGCTTTGCTGCACATTAAAGTGATTGTTGCTGGCTGGCGTGGTGAGCTCGGGTGGGAGCTCTAAATTGTTTTTGCCAATATTGTCACTGCCACTGCGGTAATCCACTTTCTTTTGTAGTAAAAGTTGATCTGTGGTGCAGCCCGCCATGGCAATGCACAGGCTCATGGCAAGCAGTGTTGAGGATTTTTTCATCTGGCGCATTATTGGCATCTTCTCAGTGGGTCAGTCCGGCTGCGGCCATGGCATCTGTAACCACGGCTTGTGCGCCTTGTGAAAGGGGGGTAAGGGGCAGACGAATGCCAGCTTGGATACGACCAAGCTGCTCTACAGCCCACTTCACAGGAATAGGATTTGCTTCAATAAATAAGTGCTTGTGCAAGTCTTGTAGCGGATCGTTTATTTCACGAGCGCCTGCTGCATCGCCAGCAATGGCTTTTTTGCACATGATATGCATTTGCTGAGGGGCGATATTGCCTGTCACGGTAATGACACCGTGCCCACCAATCAGCATAAACGCCATGGCCGATGCATCGTCGCCAGTGTAAAGCGCAAAGTCTTTTGGCGCACGTTTAACTAAATCAGCAGCGCGTTCTAGATTGCCAGTGGCGTCTTTAATGCCGACGATAAAGGGTAACTCTGCAAGGCGCAAGGCGGTGTCATTAGATAAATCAGCCACGGTACGGCCAGGCACATTATATAAAATGGTTGGCAATTCGCTTTGCTCAGCAATGGCTTTAAAGTGCTGAAACATGCCTTCTTGCGTTGGGCGATTGTAGTAGGGCACAACAGAAAGACCATAATCTGCGCCAACGGCTTTCGCTCGCAGTGACAGATTAATCGCTTCGCGGGTTGAATTAGCCCCTGTACCTGCAATCACCGGCACGCGGCCTCTGGTTTGCTCAACCACAACACGAACAATTTCAATGTGCTCATCTACATCAACCGTTGGCGACTCTCCCGTGGTCCCTACGGCAACAATGCCGTCGGTACCTTGTTCGATATGCCAGTCGACGAGTTTTCTAAGGCTCGCGAAATCGAGGCTTCCGTCCTCGAACATGGGGGTGACAATCGCCACCAGACTACCTGTCAGCATGAGCCTGTAATCCAGTCATAAACACAAAGTCCTATTCTAACCGAACGATGAAGCAGCGGGAAACCTGTGATGGGGCGCTTTATGCCGGATAGCTGAAGCCCTATGCCACCCTTTTGGCGGGAGTAAAGTACGCCTTTCCTTAAAATTCAAGGCTTAGCTGCTCATTTTTATCCTTTTTTGTTCCGAATAAAGTCTTGGTTTTTCACACAAAATGCCAGCATTTCAGTGCGGGTTTTATTGGATATGCCCAATCTAAACTCAAAATCTTACAAAAAAATACTTAAAAATGAAGGTAAACATCATGTAAAGCGATTTAGATTTACTTATCTATACTGACTTTAGCCCCTACTTATGCTGTCTTAATGTGGATGTTTGCTTAAAGTAGTTTGAATAGGCGGCTTTAATCTGATTGCGTCGTATTGGGGTTTCGATAAGGAGGAAGAGTGCAATTTGCTAAGGGCTTTGAATGGATGAGCAGATTGGGGTGGCGAGAAGGTTTGGGGTTACTCGCGCTCTCGCTGCTGCTTGCCTTCAATCAGCTGCAATGGCCGGTTTATCTCTTACTCTGTGTCATGTTTTTTATTTTACGATGGCAAAAAAGGTCTGTTTGTAATACGGCAATGTTTGATTGCTCACCTTTTGCGGTGTTATTGGCAGATCGCAATGGGCAGTGCTGTTATGTCAATGAAAAATGGTGCTTGTTATTTGGCTTGCTGCGGCAGGACGCTCTGGGGGATGGGTGGCTGGCGGCGATTCATCCTGAAGATCAAGCCCGCGTGCTTGCCATGCAAGCCGCCGTGCAGCAAGGTCGCCTTGTGGTTTTAGAATACCGCCTGTTACGCAGCGATGGCCTGCTGGTTTGGATTTCTTCTTCAATGTTGCCCATGCCTGCTTACGCGAATGTAGCGTACCAAGAGCAGATTATTGATTTGAGTGATGCCAAGCGTCAGGATGCTGAGCGAGCCACCTTGCTGCTTGAGCAAAAACAGCTGAGAGAAGAGTTAGAAAGTATTTTGAGTAGCTCTAATGATCCGATTGTTGCTATTGATATGGAGTTTCGTTTCAGCGTATTTAATCAAAGCTATGCCAGTCTGTTCTATCTTTTGTATGGCGTTCAGGTGGCACGCAGTGATTGTTTATTGCAATACGAATTAAGCTCGGAGGAAGACCGCTCTAATCTGATTACTTTTTGGGGGCGTGTTTTGCAAGGTGAGTCTTTTGTGGTTCGACGTGCATTGCATGGCTACGATCAAAAACTTCGTGTGTTTGATTTGTCGTTTAGCCCGCAATTAAATTCTGCAGGCGAACAAATTGGCGCAATTAATGTTTTACATGATGTGACACTGTCAGCGCAAACCGAGCATGCTTTACAAAGAAGCGAAGAATTATTTAAAGCGGCAACACAATCTAGTGTGGATGCTATTTATGTTTTAGAGGTGATTAAGGATGAGCGCTGGCATATCAGAGATTTTGAAATTGCCGTGGTTAATCCGAACGGATTTGATTTTCTAAATGTCAATCATCATGGTGATGCTCATTGCTATTTAAAACAGACTTTGGTAAGCATAAAATATAGTTATTTGTTTGATGTTTGTTATGAGGTATTTGTTAACAAAAATAAATATCTGGCCGAAGAGAAGTGTTTAAACCCAGAGTGTGGCTATGAGTGGTTGCTATTTAGCGTGGTTCCCATCACTAATGGCGTAGTTCTCACTGTAAGTGATATTAGCCAGCGAAAAAAATCGGAGCTGTCTTTGGCGGAATTCAGTGATTTGCAACAGGCTATTCTGGATTCCGCAGGCTCGGCTATCATTGTCACTGATTTATCTAATACCATCCGTTTGTTTAATCAGGCTGCTGAAAAAATGCTGGGCTATCAGGCTACGGAGCTGATTGCTAAAGAAACGCCTGCGCTTTTCCATCAGGCCGCAGCAGCATCTCATTTAATTCATGAATTTAAAAAAGAAGTAGGAGAGAAAGCTTTTAATGATGGCGATATTTTTACCATGCAAGCCAAGCGGTATATTCAAAGCGACTGGATTTATCAGCACAAAGATGGCCGTGCTTTTTCAGTTGAATTAACGATGAATGTAGTACGTAATCAGCAAGGTGAAATTACCGGTTATATGGGAATTGCTAATGATATTAGCGTGCGTAAACAGGCGGAATTAAAAATACAACAAAATGAATCGCGCACTTCGGCCATATTAAACAGCTTGCATGATTGTGTATTGTCTGTAGGAATGGATGGCGTGATTCTGGAGGCCAATCCAGCGGCTTTAAAAGTATTTGCTTATGAGCGCTTAAGCGGCAAACCATTAAGCATTCTGTTTCCTCATGGGGGTAATGCACAGTGGCAAGATGGCTCGGCTGAGGCCTTGTTTGCACGTTTGGGGGTTGATACACAGGGCATGCGCGAAGTGGTGGCTATAAATAGCGAGGGGGTCGAGGTTTTAATGGACATGGCGCTGGCGGTGGTTGAGGTGGAGGGCGAGCGTGTTTATATCGCCACCTTGCACGATTTGACTCAGCACAAGCTGGATGAGCAAAAAATGCAGGAAACCATTGAAGAGCTGGAGGCGGTGCAAGCGAGTTTAAGCGGCAGCCATGAGCAGCTTTATTTGGCTAATCAAGAATTATCCAGGCTTGCGCATATGGATGGCTTAACAGGGATTGCTAACCGGCGCTTATTTGATCAAATTTTGGTGCAAGAGTGGGCGCGGGCGGCTCGAAGCGGAGAATGCCTTGCACTGGTGATGCTGGATGTGGATTACTTCAAGCGTTATAACGATTATTTTGGTCATCAGGCTGGCGATGAATGCTTGAAGCGCGTGGCAGCGGCAATTGCATTGGCCTTGCATCGGCCGGGTGATTTTGTGGCGCGCTATGGGGGTGAGGAGTTTGTTCTGGTTCTGCCCGGAACCGATCAAGAAGGGGCTGTTCAGGTGGTGGAGATGGTATTAAGCAAGGTGCGTGATTTGGCTATCGAGCATCACACCTCCGATGTGGCCAGCGTGGTGACGATGAGTGCGGGCATTGCTGTGATGCTGCCTTTGCAGGGAGTAGATGCCTGTTGTCTGGTACAAGCGGCAGACCAGGCGCTATACCAGGCTAAAAATCTGGGCAGAAACCGTTATTTTGTAGCGGGTGCAAATCGCCACACAGAATAAGGGGATAGCAAGGTGTGTGAATTGTGGATAAGTCATGTAAGGTATTGATCTTGTTGCAGACGAGCAGCCCTGCTTATTTTTTAATCAGCGCCGCCGTCCTTATCTTGTTTTTTAGAAAAACCCTGTCATTTTGATGAGTGAGTAAGCAATCACCATCATCATTAAGCCAATTAAAATATCCAGAATTCGCCAGGCAAGCGGCTTGTTAAACAGATGGCTTAATTTGCTTGAGCCATAGGCCAATGAAAAAAACCAGATAAATGAAAAGCCTACCGCGCCTATGACAAATAATGGCCGCTCGGCTGGGGCCTGCTGCGCGCCAATCGAGCCGACCAAAACCACAGTATCCAAGAGAGCGTGTGGATTAAGTAAGGAAAATGCCAGCCCAGCCATAATCACTTTGCTGGGCGTGCCAAAGGCACGTTCCCGGTGATCTTCACCGAGTACATCAGGGTGAAGCGCTTTTTTAAAGGCGTTGAACCCGTACCAAAGCACAAATATCGTGCCAAAAACAGCCATCCAGCGTTGTAAGTCAGGCATGGTGTTTAATGCATGTCCCATACCTGCCACGCCAATAGACATCAAAACTAAATCACAGAGCGAGCAAATGAGCGCAGTTAAAAAGACATGCTGTTTGGTTAGCCCTTGGCGTAACACAAAGGTGTTCTGTGCACCAATCGCCATGATGAGGCTGGCGGAGAGTGCGGCACCGTTAGCAATGGTTGCAAAAGACACGGGGTAGGGCATTGGAAAAGGCCTGGGAAGTGTACGTAATGTGCTTACTGTAAGGTTTTTATCATAAAAACACATCTAATTTAAAACCCTGAGCCTCATTTGTTGAAGGCAGGTGCGGCCTGTTTGAAGGCTCATGATCCGAGTTCCTGATGATTGTTTTTGCCTGATAAATCAAGGGATATACAAATGTTTTACTTAGGTGATGAAGCTAATTCTTTCGTTGTTTGCAAATGAACGCGGCCGTTTAAAAGTGAAACAATGACAGTTATGACGAATGCATTGATAGTGCCTCGCCAGATAGTACTTGTAAGAAGAATTGTTCTCGTTTAACCTATGAGAATGATTATCAATAGAATACTCACTGTTGCTGTGGCGCTGCTCGGCCACTCTGCACTGCTTTACGGCTTGACGACCATGTCGATTCAGCCTGAGAAGCCAGAGCAGGTGGTGATGCTGCTTGCCCCTGCCCCAATGCCGATGGGGGAAGAGGTGCCTAAACAGCCAGAAAGCAAGCCTCAGCCCAAACCAGTGCTTAAAAAACCTGCACCGGTGAAACCCGCTTTGGCGAAGGCGGTGAGTAAAGCTCCTGAAACAGCCAAAGTACCTGAGCAGTCAGCAGAGGGCCAAATGGCTGCTGCTGCGCCGACGGCTGCTCCGGCAGAAGCAGCACCTGCTGCCCCAACCGCAGGAAGCAAGACCAGTAAGCTGGCATCTGATGATGTGCCAGTAGAAACGCTGCCGCTATTTAATACCAGCTACCTTGCTAATCCTCGCCCTCCTTACCCTCCCCAGTCGATGGCTTTAGGTGAAAAAGGCCGTGTAATGCTAAGGGTTAAAGTCAGTGAGTCAGGCTTGCCTCTGGAGGTTGAATTGGCGCGCAGCAGTGGCTATCGCCGCTTGGATGATGCCGCGAAGAGGGCTGTGGAGCGTTGGAAATTTGTACCGGGCCGTCGTGGTGATGTGGCGGTTGTTATGAATGCTATCGTGCCGGTTGATTTTGTTATTTAAAAGAGGTTTGTAATGGATTTAGCATTGATTTGGAATTCTGGTGATCCTGTTTTGGTATCGGTGTTTGGTTTGTTGTTGCTGATGTCGGTTGTAAGCTGGTGTCTGATTTTATTACGCAGTAGCTTGTTGCTTCGGATTAAACGTGGGCAGAAACGTTTTTTGGCTAGTTTCTGGACTGCCTCTGATTGGGATGAGGCGACTGGCCTTGCTGCTCATGCTATTGCGCCTGAAGCTAAGCTGGCCCGTGCAGGTTGGGAAGGGTTAACTCATTACCGCAGCAATGCGGGCAAAGGCCTTGGTTTAGCGGTGTCTTTAGATGACTACTTGGTGCGCACTTTGCGTACCCGCTTAAGCCAAGAAAATGCACGCTTAGAGCAGGGTTTGTCTTGGTTAGCCACCGTAGGATCGATTTCTCCTTTTGTAGGCTTATTCGGCACAGTTTGGGGTATTTATCACGCGCTGGTGGCGATTGCAACTAAGGGTGATGCCTCGCTGGCTACCGTTGCTGGCCCGATTGGTGAGGCTTTGGTAGCGACTGCTGCGGGTTTGGCTGTAGCGATCCCTGCCGTTGTGGCATACAACGCTTTTGTACGTGCTAATCGCGTGATTGCTCAGGGTTTAGATGGTTTTGCTCATGATTTACATGCACAGCTACTGACTGCTGCCGCAGTAGAAAAAGAAGGTAAATAAGCATGGCTTTTGGTGGTTTTGATCAAAACGATAATGCCCCGATGTCAGAAATTAATACCACTCCCTTGGTGGATGTGATGTTGGTGCTGCTGGTGGTGTTTATTGTGACCGCGCCTGTGATGACGCATTCGATTCGGGTTGATTTACCTAAGGCTAAAGCAGAGGTGACACAAATCCCGCCAGCAGTATTGCGCGTTACGCTGACCGCAACGGGGCAGGTTGAGTGGGAAAAGACGCCTATTAAAGCGGAAGAACTGCCGATTCGTTTTGCAACCGCCATGGCTAAAGATGCTCAAACTGAATTGCATTTATTGGCGGATAAAGAAGTTCGCTACGAGCTGATTGCGCAAACCATGTCGGCAGCAAGGCAAGCGGGTTTAACTAAAATTGGTTTGCTTACAGATGGAAACGGCAGCTAATCAGGCTGTATAGCTGTTGTTTGCAGTGGGCGGTGGCGAAAGATCACCGCTTTTTTTTGGCTTTAAAAAAAGAAGATACACCATGAGAGAGATACACAAGCCTAAATCGGCAATTCGTCACTTGGCCAAATTACCTGTTGCTGCGGCCTTGTTTGGTGCGATGAATGCCAGCGCCGCACCGGTTGCAGAAGTGAAATTAGCGCCGGTTGAAGTAAAAGCGGATGTGAAAAACACGAAAGACACCGATAAAACCTATAACGCACCGGTGACCCGTGTAGGCCGCACACCACAGGCCGCGCGGGATATTCCGCAATCCACCACCAGCATTACCAAGCTGCTGATGGCCGATCAGGACAGTAACTCTCTGAAAGAAGCGCTGCGTAATGCCGTAGGGATTACTTTTAATGCTTCCGAAGGCGGTAGCAGCGGCGATGGCGTTCGCGTGCGCGGCTTTGGTGCATCTAACGATTTGTATTTAGATAACTTCCGCGATGCAGCGCAATACAACCGCGATACATTTAATACCGATACGGTAGAAGTATTGCGTGGCCCGGCTTCGATGATTTATGGCCGAGGATCAACGGGCGGCATTATCAACCAAGTGAGCAAAACGCCATTTCGTGGTGATTTAAATCAATTCTCTGCCAGCGTAGGCACAGCAAACTACTATCGTGCCGAAGCCGATTTAAACCGTAGCTTGGATGATAATGCGGCGTTTCGCGTGAACGTGATGGGCCAAAAAGCCGGCAGCACCCGTGAAGGTGCTGAAATGAATCGCTGGGGCTTTGCGCCATCCGTGGCATTTGGTTTGGGCGAGCAAACAGAAGTGACACTGTCTTATATGCATTACCAAGAAGACAATGTGCCGGATTATGGTGTGCCTTATTACAGAGCAGTGGCGCCTGGAGCGCGTGAAGAAATCAAAGGGATGAAGGGCTATTATCGCGATAGTATTGGCGGTAGCAATCAGCCTATTCCACACGCGGATAAGTTTTATGGTTTAAAAGATTTTGATTCGGAAACCACTAAAACTGATGTATTCAGCTTTAATTTGCAGCACCGTTTAAATGCCAATATGTTGTTGAAAAACTCAACGCGTATGGGTTTGTATGAATTAGATCTGCGTGCAAGCGCGCCAGGGATTGTTTTTTCAAAAGACGAGGTGCTTAACGAAAATACGATTATCACTCGTGGTCGTAAATTGCGGATGCGTGATCAAGAAATTTACTCGAATGTCACTGACTTACTTTGGGATTTTGAAACAGGTACTGTGCGTCACAATGTTTTAGCTGGAGTAGAGCTGACTCGTGAAAAATTGTTAAGCACAGGGCGCACTCAGCTTGATGCAAAGGGTGGAAATTGTTTACCTTCCACCACGGTTGGAAATCCGACTTCTGGCAGCCATGCGGCTTGTCTAGCTCCAGTGAAATTTGCAACTGCGGATTCTACAGCGGATACGATGGCTTTTTATGCGCAAGATTTGATTGAGCTTACGCCGCAATGGAAGGTGCTGGCTGGTGCTCGCTTTGATCACTTTAAAGCACAGACAGAGAATAAATCATTCACCGCAGCAACCGCATCTCCTGATACAGGCCGTACAGACAATATCTGGAGCTGGCGTACAGGTGTGATTTATCAGCCAACAGCTAATCAGTCTTACTATGCCTCTTATGGCACTTCATTTAATCCATCTGCTGAAGCCTATTCAACAGATCCAAAGAATGAAAATCTTGACCCAGAAAAAAACCGCAATATGGAAATGGGTGCCAAGTGGACATTACTTGACGGTGACTTAAGCCTGCGTACAGCGATTTTCCGTACAGAAAAAACCAATGAGCGTCAGACAGATATTGAAGTTGGCGTGAATAAACCAAATGTATTATCTGGCCGTCGCCATACTGATGGTATTGAGCTTGAAGGTGCAGGGCGCATCACTGCAGATTGGCAAGTTTTTGCTGGCATTGCATTGATGAACCCCCGCATTGATATTGTTGCGGGTCAAACACCCAAGACCGTAGAAGGCAATTACGCAGAAAATGCTCCGCGTTATACCGGTAATCTGTGGTCCACTTACCAGCTCAATAGCAATTGGAAAGTAGGTGGTGGTTTTAATGCGATGGATAAGCGTTATACCAGCAATCTAAACACAGTGAATTTGCCTGCTTATATCCGCTGGGATGCGATGGCAGAATGGCGTCTGCGTGATTACAGCGTGCAGCTGAATGTGAATAATCTGTTTGATACCGATCACTTTGAAAGCCTATACGCAGGCTTTGCTGTGCCAGGTACAGGCCGTACTGCGCGCTTGTCAGCGAGCTATCGTTTCTAAGAAGTTGCATCTTTAGACGAAGTTCATGTTTCTTATGAATTACGTGATAACCGCCATATCAGTGTATATGGCGGTTTTTTGCATTCAGGGTTTGATTAAAGGATTTCACCATGTTGTTACATATTCCACAACTGCTGGATGCCCAAACCGTGGCGTTCTGTCGGCAGCGTCTTGAAGCTGCCCAGTGGGAAGACGGCAAAATCACTTCGGGTAGTTTGTCGGCGTCGATCAAGCGCAATCAGCAGTTGGCCAAAGACAGCGCCGTTGCGAAGGAGCTGGGGGCGATTGTTCTGCAAGCTTTGAATGCCAATGAAATGTTTTTTTCGGCCGCGCTGCCGAGCTTCGTGATGCCGCCGCAATTTAATCGTTATGAAAACAGTATGGATTTGGGCAATCATATTGATAATGCGGTGCAGGGCATTTTTGGCACCCAAGAGCGTATTCGTGCTGATTTATCGGCCACGGTGTTTTTTGCTGAGCCGGAAGACTACGAAGGCGGCGAGCTGGTGATTGAAGACACTTACGGCGTGCATGAAGTGAAGTTGGCTGCAGGGGACATGATTTTATATCCATCCACCAGCTTGCATCGGGTAGAGCCGGTTACGCGTGGTGTACGCCTTGCTTCTTTCTTTTGGGTACAAAGCATGGTGCGCGATGTGGGCGAGCGTGCGGTGTTATTTGATTTGGATACCTCGATCAGGCAATTGCGCCAGCAAGTAGGCTCGCACGATATTGCCACTCAGCTGACGGGGACTTACCATAATTTATTACGTCGCTGGGCCGATCTTTGATCCGCACGAGCGGCATAAATCGTAGAAAGTGAAAATTTTTATGCCCTCACAGTGCATGCAGGTTCGATCCGCGTGCCTAGACGCGGTATAATCCGTGTTTTTTGTGTGAGCTTACACGTAATGCCTATTTATGCTTATCGCTGTGCTGCTTGCGGTCATTCTGACGAGCATATTCAGAAGATGTCGGATGATGCGCTGAGCGCCTGTCCGGCGTGTCATGCACCTTCTTATGAAAAGCAGCTCACTGCAGCAGGCTTTCAGTTGAAAGGCAATGGCTGGTATGTGACCGATTTTAAAGGCGGATCCTCAGCCAAAGCACCTTCAGGTGACCATTGAATACTATGCTTATGATGCATTTCAAAAAATATTTACTGACAGGTTTATTAGTGTGGGTGCCTTTGGCAATCACACTATGGGTCTTGCAGTTGATTATTGGCACGATGGATCAGATCAGTGCTTTGCTGCCCGCATCTCTGCGCCCTGATTCATGGCTATTACAGGCATTAGAAGGCCCTTTCCCCTTTTTGGAGGGCTCGCATCGTATTCCGGGCTTTGGGGTTATTCTAACCGTTGTTGTTTTGCTGCTGACGGGTATCTTTGCGACAAACGTGCTTGGCTTACGCTTACTGCTGATTGGTGAGAAAATACTCAATCGAATTCCGATTGTCCGTTCTATCTATAGCAGCGTAAAGCAAGTATCAGACACCTTGTTTTCTGATTCAGGCCAGGCGTTTCGTCAGGCTTTACTGGTGCGTTTTCCGCATGCCGATGCCTGGACCATTGCTTTTATGACCGGAACGCCGGGAGGGGAAGTCGCTGCCGTGCTGGAGGGGGATTATGTCAGTGTGTATGTGCCTACTACGCCTAATCCAACTTCGGGTTACTTTATTATGGTTAAAAAGGCCGACGTGATTGAGCTGGATATGAGCGTTGATGAGGCCTTGAAGTATGTGATTTCCATGGGTGTCGTTACACCCGGCAAGACATTGTAAAGCGGCTACGGAAAGCCAATGGAAGCATTAAAAAACGGCCGGAACTCTTTATTTACAGTAAGTACTTTCTGAGTTTTACCGCGTATTTTTCGCCTTTTGCTTTTCCGTTCTGTTTTTCAATCGCTTGCCAGCATCATAAACATTGATTAAATCTAAGAGAAAACTAAATGCGTACAGATTACTGTGGTCTTATTGATAGCCGTTACCTTGGGCAAACCGTCACGATTAAAGGTTGGGCGCATCGTCGTCGTGACCATGGTGGAGTGATTTTTATTGATTTGCGCGATCGTGAAGGCTTAGTGCAAGTCGTTATTAATCCAGACACTGCAGAGGCATTTACGACGGCTGATTCTTCACGTAATGAATACGTATTAGAGATCACCGGCTTGGTGCGTACCCGCCCAGAAGGCGCGGCGAACAAAAATCTGATCTCTGGCGAAATTGAAATTGTCGCGAGCGATATCAAAATTCTGAATACCGCAGTGACTCCGCCGTTCCAGATCGATGATGAAAATCTCTCTGAAAACGTGCGTCTGCAAAACCGTGTGATCGATTTGCGTCGTCCAGTGATGCAAAAAAATCTGCGTCTGCGTTATCGCATCGCCATGCTGATCCGTAATTACCTCGATGGCTTGGGCTTTATCGATATCGAAACACCAATGCTGACTCGCTCTACACCAGAGGGCGCGCGTGATTACCTTGTGCCTAGTCGTGTGCACGATGGTCAATTCTTTGCCCTGCCACAATCACCACAGCTGTTTAAACAATTGTTGATGGTGGCGGGTTTTGATCGTTATTACCAAATTGTAAAATGCTTCCGCGATGAAGATTTGCGTGCAGATCGTCAGCCAGAATTCACCCAGATCGATATCGAAACATCGTTCCTGAATGAACACGAAATCATGGACATCACCGAATCGATGGCCAAGCATGTGTTTAAAGAAGGAATTGGTGTTGAGCTAACTGACTTCCCACGCATGACATACGCTGATGCGATGCGCTTATACGGCTCAGACAAGCCAGATTTGCGTGTGACGCTCGAATTCGTTGAGCTGACTGACTTGATGAAGACAGAAGAATTCAAAGTATTCCGCTCTGCCGCAGAAATGGAAAACGGCCGCGTAGTGGGTTTGCGCGTACCGGGTGGTGCTGCGCTTAGCCGTAAGGAAATCGACGAATACACCAAGTTTGTAGCGATTTACGGTGCTAAGGGTCTGGCTTACATCAAAGTAAATGATGTCACTAAGCTGACGAATGACGAACATTCTGGCCTGCAGTCCCCGATTGTTAAAAACCTGTCGGAAGCAGCGCTGAAAGAAATTATCGCTCGCACTGGCGCAACAGACGGCGATTTGATTTTCTTTGGTGCAGACAAAGCCAAGATCGTGAACGAGGCCATCGGCGCATTGCGTATCAAGGTTGGCCACGAGAAGGGCGAGGCGGGCGGTTACTTTGCTCAAGGCTGGAAGCCAATGTGGGTGATCGACTTCCCAATGTTCGAGCACGACGAAGAAGCGGATCGCTGGACAGCATGTCACCATCCGTTTACTGCACCGCAAGATGGCCACGAAGATATGCTCGATACCAATCCGGGCGCATGCATCGCTAAAGCTTACGATATGGTGTTGAACGGCTCTGAAATCGGTGGCGGCTCGATCCGTATTTACCGCGAAGAAATGCAATCTAAAGTATTCCGCGCGCTGAAAATTGATGCGGAAGAAGCGCAAAACAAGTTTGGTTTCTTGTTAGAAAACTTGCAATTTGGTGCGCCTCCCCATGGTGGTTTAGCGTTTGGTCTGGATCGTTTGGTGACATTAATGGTAGGTGCAGAATCCATCCGTGATGTCATTGCCTTCCCTAAAACCCAACGTGCCCAGTGCTTGCTAACTGATGCACCAAATAGCGTGGATGAAAAACAACTACGTGAGCTGCATATTCGCTTACGTCAGAAGGCTGAGGTAGCGGCTAGTTGATTTCAAGCCCGTCGTAAAAAAAGCACCTGCGAATGTAGGTGCTTTTTTTTGGCTTGAGCGCTAGTATATGACAATAAACCTAAGCTAATAGTATGCAAGGGAAAGGTCGGGGATGGATTCGTATCATAGTTGTGGGCATCAAGTCTTACCCATCGCTGATCTTTATGCGGATGAGAGCGAGTATGCTCCGCGTTCTGGTTTTTTTTGTTCACACTGCATGCAGTCGGTGCAAGTGCCGTTTAATACCCGCATTTATGTTAACTTACAGCAGGTTGCGCCAGGAATGGCGGCTTTTGTTTTGGAAGTGAGCGATAGCGGGCCAGAGTTTGCAGATTTTCTTGCCGCACTTGGTTTTGCATTTCGTCAGGCATCGCTCAGTGAGCTGGAGCCGGGTGGGGAGGTGGGCTTGCAGCCGGTATGGCGCAAAGAATTCTGGTTTGACGTGAATATCCAGCCCGCTCATGTGGTTGCGTTGATGGATAGAATTCGCGAAGAAGCACTTTTGCTGGCGGATTACCTGCCCAATGGTGCGGCGGCTGTGAGTTTTGCTGCCTTTCCTGATCCAAACCCCTGAGTTGAAAATGGATTGTCTTAAATACGGGAATGGCCTCGGATACGAGGCCATTCTTTGTTTTATGCGCTTGTTTCTCCGAATAAAGTGTTCCAGAGCAGCTTTACTGCCGCCAGCTGTGGCTGGATAGGCAAGAGCATTTTAGGCGTGAGTTCGGTGCCATTCAGGCGGCTGCTGTGTTGCAGGCGGCGTAATTCTCGGTAGCCGTTGGCGGCAAGATGAGCGGCTTCGGGCGGGATAAGGCCTTGCTGTGCTGCGGTGGCTAAGAGTGCGATATTGCCGCGGTTTAGGCAAAATTCCTTATGGGTCTTGGCGTGGGCAAGGATAAGGTATTGCATGATAAATTCGATATCAACAATGCCACCACGCACATGTTTCACATCCTCAGGCCGTGCCGGATGCGTTTCCAGCATGCGCTCGCGCATGGTGCGTACTTCATCTCGCAATTTGGGTAAATCACGTGGCGCGCGCAGGATGTCTTCGCGAATGGCTTCAAAGGCATTGCCCACCATGCGATCCCCAGCGCAATAGCGGGCACGAGTGAGCGCTTGGTGCTCCCACACCCAAGCCGATTCTCGCTGGTATTGGGCGAAGGTGCCGATGCTGGAAACCAGTAAGCCCGATGTGCCATTTGGGCGCAGGCGTAAATCAATATCATAAAGATGCCCGGCTGGGGTGAGTGCGGTTAGCCAGTTGACGATGCGTTTGGCGTATTTGGCATAGACTTCGGTGGCATTGGGGTGATCGTCGTCAAAGAGATAAACAATATCTAAATCAGAGGCAAAGCCCAGTTCTTTGCCGCCTAGCTTGCCATAGCCAATCACGGCAAATTGCGGATTGCTGCGGTGCTTATTGGGTAACTCTTGCCAGACCTGCTCCAAAGTCACGGTGAGCATTAAATCGGCCAAATCAGATAAATGATCCGATACCGTTTCTAACACCAGTAGGCCGTCTAAATCCTGACAAACCAGTCTGAATACTTGCGCGTGCTGAAAATGGCGCAGGCAATCCATTTTGGCTTCGGTGTCATCTTCTAAGTCTTTTAATTCTTGGCGTAAGATTTTTCCGAGTTTGGGCCAGTCTGGTAGCTCTTCCAGTAAGCGGAAATCGAGCAGCTCATCCAGTAAAATAGGGTGACGGGTTAAATATTGCGACACCCAGGGGCTGGCGCTATACAAGCTAGCCAGCCGCTTTAAGGTGCGCGGGTGTTCGGCGAGCAGGGCAAGGTAGGATTCGCGACGGCTGATGGCCTCGAGTAAATCGAGGATGCGGGTGAAAGTGGCGTCAGGGTTGTGAAAACTAGCGGCCACTTCAATTAAAGGTGGCAGAATGCTATCAATGCGATTGCGGCAGCGATCAGGCATCTGCTGATAGCGGCTGCTACTTTGCATGGAAGCCAAACGACGGTTGATTTCATTGGGGTTTTCAAAGCCTAGCGCGGCTAGATCCGTGCTGTCGCCATCCTGTGCGCTGAGCCAAATAGCTGCTTGTGGGTGGTCTTCACCTTCGTCGGGCGGTAGCACAAAAACATGCTCGAAGTGTTGGTTGACGCGATTACGGTAAAGGGCAAGCTGCTCGCTAAATTGTGCCCATTGCTTAAAGCCCATACTTTGGGCAATGCGGGCTTGGTCTTCTTCGTTTAAAGGCAGCATTTGGGTTTGTGCATCGTCTAGGTACATGAGGCGATGTTCCAGATTACGTAAAAAGCGGTAAGCCTCTTGCAGCTCAGCTACGGCCGCATGGGTGAGCGTGCCTTGCTGGGCAAGCTCGTCCAGAATGGCTTGTGTGGGGCGTTGTTGCAGAATTTTATTGCGCCCGCCGCGGATAAGCTGAAAAACTTGCCCAATAAATTCGATCTCACGAATCCCGCCTGGCCCCAGCTTAATATTGTCGATTTTGTCTTTACGCGCCACTTCGCGGCGAATCTGGCTATGTAGCTCGCGCATTGAATGGTAAGCGCCGTAATCGAGGTATTTGCGGTAAACAAAGGGACTTACCATTTGCATGAGGCCTGCTTCATCACCTGAGAGCGCTCGGGCTTTAATCCAAGCATAGCGTTCCCACTCGCGGCCTTGGGTGAGTAAGTAGCCTTCTAGTGCGGCAAAGCTGCAAGCCAGTGGTCCTACATCGCCAAAAGGGCGCAGCCGCATATCTACTCTAAAAACAAAGCCGTCTTCTGTAATTTCACCGATGAGGCTGATGAGTCGTTTGCCGATCAGGGCAAAGTATTCGGAGTTGCTGATTTTACGCGGGCCGGTGGTTTGGCCGTCTTCAGGAAAAATAAAAATCAGATCGATATCAGAAGATACATTCAGCTCGCGCCCCCCTAATTTACCCATGCCCACAATAATCAGCTCTTGCACCTGCCCGGATTCTTCGCCTATGGGCTGGCCATAGCGTGCATCTGGCTGGGACACCCATGCCAAAGCCGTAGCTAGGGTGACTTCGGCCAAGTCGCTGATGGTGTGCATGACTTCGGTAAGATCCGATAAGCCCGCTAATTCTCTACTGATCAGCCTTGCCATGACGGCTTGGCGTAAGCGCCGTAAAGATTTTTTTAAGCTGTTGTCATCTGGCACAGGCTGGCTAAGCTGCTGCACCATGCTGGCGCGCGAGTAGGGCTGAGAGAGCTGCTCTAGGGTTTCTTGCGCTAAATCGGGATGACGAATAAATAATTGTTGCAGGTATCGGCTATGCGCCAGAGCAGGGGCAAGTAAGGATTTGGAGTTTTGCGTCAGATCAGTCATAGGTGGTGGCTCAAAAACGGTTAAAATCGCATATCCCCTAACCTAGGGCGCTGTTTGACACTGGGCTTACCGCCAGAGTGTCGGCAAAGCCTAACACAGCACCGCCTTGTTTTGGCATGCTCGAGCCATACTGAATGCCCGTTTTTTCTAAGCTATTGCAGCGCTGTTCTCTTTTTGTTCATTGGCACTATCGTGCCTTGCTCCGGCTGCTGGCCGGGCTTTGCTTTGCTTTGTTTGCCGTAATGATGGCTTGGCAGTTTTATGTGCTGCCCCGTCTAGATAGTTATCGTCCCTGGCTGGTTCAAAAGTTGGCCACGGCAACAGCCAGCCAGATCGAGATAGGGCGTTTATCGGGGGGGTGGCGAGGCATTCACCCCTTTGTGCGGGTGGATGATTTTAAGGTACATACGGCTCAGCAACCCGGCTTGCAGCTGGCCTCTGTAGAGGCTGATTTATCATGGTGGACACTGCTTCGCGGCGAGTTGTTGTTTAGCCGTCTTGCCACGGAAGCGCCTCATTTAACGCTGCGCAGAAATACTGCGGGAGATGTGTTTGTGGCTGGCTTTCAGTTGAAAGCAGGTGCAGATAATAAAGACAATCGTTTTATGAACTGGCTGCTGGCCCAGGGTGAGCTGAATATTCGTGATGGCCAGCTAAGCTGGCTGGATGAGCAAGGCCGTGCGGGCGTGCAGGTTTTTTCTGGTCTGGATGCAGAAATCAAACAGCGCTTTGGCCGGCATCGCTTTGATATCTCGTTTTTACCGCCGCCCGCTCTGGCTGGCGCAGTGGTCTTATCAGGCCATTGGCGGGGTAATGATGTAGGCGAGTGGCGAGCTTGGTCGGGGCAATTAAAGCTCGATTTACCACGTGTGGATTTAAAACAACTATCAGCCAGTCTGCCGCAAGAGGCGCAATGGTTTACTTATTTAGCCGGTGAGGGCGGCGTGCGAGCTACGCTGAGCTTTGCACAAGCCACCATTCAGAAAGTAGATGCCCAGTTAAAGCTAAGCCAAGTGAGTGCCGCCTGGCCGAATGCGCCGCAGGCCTTGTTATTGCCTGTGTTTGATGGCGGCTTTATCTGGAAGGATGATCAAGGCCAGCAGTCTTTGCGTTTAAAGGCTGCACGCATTGCAAGCTCGGGTGGGGATTTGTGTCGGGATTGCAAGGCAGAGTATCAGCGGGATGCCTCAGGTAAACAAAGCCTGGAGGGTAGCGCTTTAAGACTGGATGGGCTGGGTGCTTTATCTGCGTGGTTGCCTGCTTCTTTTCAGGATGCAGGGTTTAAGGGGCAGATCGATAAATTCTCTGCCAGCTGGCAAGGGCCTTGGCAAAAGGCTAGCCAATATAGCTTGCAAATTGCTGCAAAAGATCTTGAGCTGGCTTTACCTCAACTGGGTTTGCCGCAGTTAAGTGGCGTCGATTTGAATGCAAAGCTGAATCAGACTTCGGGCAAAGCTTCGCTTTCCAGTCGTGATTTGTCCTTGACTATTCCCTCGCAGTTTTTAGAGCCGCTGCATTTTAATCGCGCCGCCTTTGCTGCATCGTGGCAGCGGGCAGCTAAGGGCTGGACGGTCGAGATTCCACAGGCGGAGCTGGCGAATGCGGATACTGATTTACGCGCAAAGGCCCAGTATCGCTGGCCGGGGCAGGGCTTGGGCTACCTTAATTTAAAAGGGGATATTCGTGAGCTGCAAGCCAAACGCGCCTATCTTTATTTGCCTCGTGCTGTGGGCGATGAAACGCTGGCCTGGCTGAAAACGTCGCTACTTAGCGGGAAGGCGATGAAGGGGCAGGCAGAAGTGCGTGGCAATCTTGAGCAGTTTCCTTTCCGCCATCCTAAAGAGGGCTTGTTTAGAATTACGGCAGACGCAAAAGATGTTGCGCTTTTCTACGCTGATGGCTGGCCAAGCATTGAGCATATTGATGCTGCACTCGATTTTCATGGCGCGGGGATGAATATCCGGGCCAGTAAAGGCAAAATATTTGCTGCAGATTTACGCCAGGTCGATGTATCTATTGCTGATATGGATGTGGCTGCCCCTCTATTAAAAATTAAGGGCAATGCCGCTGGCGCAACAAGTGACTTTTTGCACTTTATTCGCCAAAGTCCTGTGCGTGAAAGTGCGGCGGGATTTATTGATGACTTAAGCGCCGAGGGTAAGGGCGATTTGGCTTTGCAGCTGGCTTTGCCACTTGACGGGCCAGAGAGCAGCAAGCTGGCGGGTGAGTATCATTTTGCCGGCAATAAACTGGATTTTGGCGTTGCTGTGCCTTTGCTGACCAAGGCTGAAGGACGGATTGCGTTTACCGAGCATTCAGTTACGATTAAAGACGCGCAGGCACAGGGGCTGGGCGGGCTGGTTAAGCTCTCAGGGGCAAGCAATGCGCAAGGGATTTTGTCGTTGAATATGAACGGGCAGGCGGAGATGCAAGAGGTGGCAGAGCGCTACACGCTGCCATTTAAATCCCGCTTACGCGGCAAAGTGCCTTATCAAGCCACTTTAAATGCGGGGCAGCAGCAGTATACCCTTAGCCTTCAGTCGTCTTTGCAGGGTGTAGAGATTGATCTGCCTGCGCCTTTGGCAAAAAGTAGCCATGAAATCAGGCCGATGAGATTGCGTTTAAGTGGTGGCTCGCAAGTGCCCGCTCAGCTGGAATGGGCTTATGAGCGGCTTGTGCAAGCTCAGCTGCAGCTGGGGGGGAGTGGGCTACATGGGCAAATTGTGCTGGGGGCAGGGGCTTTGCCAGCGATGCCTAAAGCGGGCTTGAGTGTGACGGGCGGCTTGCCGGAGCTGAGTTTGCAAAATTGGCTGGATTTGCGCGATGAGCTCAAAATCAATCAAAGTAATACTTCTGCGCCCCCTATGACCATTGATTTGCGCTTCGCCCGTTTGGCGGCCTGGGGCAAGCGGCTGAATGACGTACGTATTCGTGCGCAAGGGCAAAGCGATAGTCAGTGGAAGGGATCGCTGGATAGCCAAGAGCTTGCAGGGCAGTTTGATTGGCTGGGGAAGGATAAAGGTAAATTAAAAAGCCGACTGAGCAAGCTATGGTTGCCTTTTCAGAGCTCTGGCATTACTGCGCCTAGCTCGCCTTTGCAGCACTTACCTGCACTTGATCTGGAAGTCAGCGATTTTCGCTATAAAAACATTCAGCTGGGTAAGCTAGATGTTGACGCTGTGCAGCAAGGGGATAGCTGGCGTTTAAATGGTGTAAATATCAGTAATCCAGATGGCAAGCTCAATATGAACGGTATTTGGGGTAAAGCGCCGGGGCGGATTAGCGGTCATTTTGCCATTGAAACCGAAAACCTTGGCAAATTACTCACTCGTTTGGGTGTGCCGGATACGATGCGCCGCGCACCCGCCAAGCTCAGTGGTGATGTGGCTTGGGATGGTGAATTGTTCCCGCCGGATTTATCCACTTTGGAAGGCAAGCTGCGTGTTGATGTAGAGGCAGGGCAGTTTGCTAAAATTGATCCGGGCGTCGGGCGTTTATTATCGATTCTTAGCCTGCAATCTTTAGCTCGCCGTGTGCAGCTTGATTTCAGGGATGTGTTTTCTGAAGGTTTTGAGTTTGATTCAATCCGGGGAGACAGCGTGATTGATCGGGGCGTGGCGCGGACCGATAATTTAGTGGTTGCCGGGCCTGCTGCGCAAGTTTTATTTAGAGGGGATGCCAACTTTATGGCTGCCACACAAAATATGCGAGTACGGATTGTGCCAGTGATCGGCGATAGTGTGGCGGTGGCGACCACCATTATTAATCCTGTGATTGGCGTGGCTACTTTTTTATTGCAACGGGTGTTTAAAGATCCGCTTGGCCAGTTAGTGGCTTATGAATATGACATTACCGGCAGTATGCTCGATCCCCAAATTAAAAGCGTGAGCAGCCCTTTGTCACGCCTACCCTTTACGAAAAAGTAATCGAGAAGATCATGAATAGTCTGGTTGCAGCAGCGATTCAAATGGTGTCCGGGCCTGAAGTTGCACACAACTTAGCCACCGCCGCACGTCTGGTTAAAGAGGCCGCGATGGCGGGGGCTCAGTTAATTGTATTGCCGGAATACTTTGCCATTATGGGCAAAAATGATAGCGATAAAGTAGCGGTTAAAGAAACGTTTGGTCATGGCCCTATCCAAGATTTTTTGGCCGCCTTGGCCAAAGAGCATGCGGTGTGGTTGGTTGGCGGTACGGTGCCTTTGGTTTGCCCCGATGAAACGCGGGTTAATAATAGCTGCCTTGCTTATTCGCCAGCAGGGGAGTGTGTGGCGCGTTACGACAAAATGCACTTATTTGGCTTTGATAACGGCGTGGAGTGCTTTAGCGAGGCCAATACCATTTTGGCGGGGCTGCAGCCGGTCGCATTTGATACGCCCTTTGGCCGGGTAGGTTTATCGGTTTGTTACGATCTGCGCTTCCCCGAGTTTTTTCGTGCCATGCTGCCCGTTGATTTTATTATTCTGCCTGCTGCGTTTACCCAGACTACCGGCGAGGCACACTGGGAAGTACTGCTTCGCGCTCGCGCGATCGAAAATCAATGCTATGTGATTGCCTCAGGGCAAGGCGGCGAGCACATCACTGGTCGCCATACCTTTGGCCACAGCATGCTGATCGATCCCTGGGGCAAGGTTTTGGCCTGCCAAGCCAGTGGCGAAGGCGTGGTGATGGCCGAATTAAAAGCCAGTCAAATGGATAGAGTAAGACGCATCCTGCCCGCCTTAACGCATCGTTTACTTTGAATTAAATGTGATAAAAAGAGCAAAAGGTCTGTAGGCACAGAGCACGGTAGAGAACACGGAGCACACAGAGAAAACCAAGGGATAACTCAAGCTTTTCTCTGTGTGCTCTGTGAGCTTATTTATCTCTGTGTCTACAGACCCTTTGGCCCTTAGCCTGAAGATGATATGACCTTTTGAGCTTAAGGGGATTTCTCGCCTTCCCTGTGCCTTAAAGATAGTGTGTAATACCTTTCAATAATCTGATTCACACAAGCGACAAAACAATGACTCACTTAGAAACTGCCCGCCAAACGTTGCTAACACCATTTAATCTTGACGATGCCAAACTCGATCAAGTGTTTGGGCAGATGCTGACGCACGATATTGATTACGCCGATCTGTATTTCCAATACAGCCGCAGCGAGGCATGGAGTCTGGATGAAGGCATTGTGAAGTCGGGTAGCTTTAATATTGATACCGGTGTTGGGGTGCGTGCTGTATCGGGCGAGAAAACGGCTTTTGCTTATTCTGATGACATCAGCCTGACTGCCCTTAGCCAAGCTGCAGCCGCTACGCGGGCGATTGGTCGTCAGGGTGGGCAAAATACCGTGGCCTTAAACCGCGATATTGTCGGTCATTCGCTGTATCAGCCGATTGATCCCCTAGCAAGCCTAGATGAGCTGGCGAAAGTGGCGCTGCTAGAAAAACTAGAGCGCACCGCCCGCAGCTTAGATAAGCGCGTGGTGCAAGTGATGGCCAGCCTCGCTTCCGAATTTGAAGTGGTTTACGTGGCGCGTCACGATGGTCATCGTGCTGCTGATGTGCGCCCGCTGTGTCGCTTGTCTATTCAAGTGATTGTGGAAGAAAACGGCCTGCGTGAGCAGGGCAGTGCGGGCGGTGGTGGCCGTTTTGCCTATGGCTATTTTGATGATGCTGTGGTGCTGGATTACGCAAAAAAAGCCGTTGATCAAGCCGTGCTGAATTTACACGCCCGCCCTGCGCCTGCCGGTGAAATGACCGTGGTGCTGGGTTCTGGCTGGCCGGGTATCTTGCTGCACGAAGCGATTGGCCATGGTTTAGAAGGTGATTTCAACCGTAAGGGCTCTTCTGCATTCAGCGGCAAAATGGGCCAGCAGGTTGCTGCCAAGGGTGTAACCGTGGTGGATGACGGCACCATCGCCGATCGTCGTGGCTCGCTCAATATTGACGATGAAGGCAACCCAACCCAGCGCACTGTGCTGATCGAAGACGGTATTTTAAAAGGCTATCTGCAAGACAGCTTGAATGCCCGCCTGATGAATATGCCGCTGACGGGCAATGGTCGTCGTGAAAGCTTTGCCCATCTGCCTATGCCGCGCATGACCAATACCCTGATGCTGGGCGGCAGTGCAGAGCCTGAAGAAATCATCGGCTCGATCAAGCGTGGCCTGTACGCGGCTAATTTTGGCGGTGGTCAGGTTGATATCACCAGCGGCAAATTTGTATTCTCTGCCGCCGAAGCATGGTGGGTAGAAGACGGCAAACTGATGTATCCGGTAAAAGGTGCAACCCTAATCGGCAACGGCCCCGATGTACTGACCCGTGTATCGATGATCGGTAATGATATGACGCTCGACCCAGGCGTGGGTACCTGTGGCAAAGAAGGCCAGAGCGTGCCCGTTGGTGTTGGCCAGCCTACCTTGCGCATTGATGGTGGCCTGACCGTGGGCGGCACGGGGGGCTGATATATTTTTCAAGACCAGTACACTGCATGACAATTAGCCTCTAGCCAAAACCCAAATCTTGAAACACAGAGGGCACAGAGAACACGGAGTTTCACGGAGAAAACCTGTTTTTCCCATATGTTTTTCTCCGTGTTCTCCCTTTCCTCAGTGGTTTAAGGTTTGGGTTTTATGCTGGGCAGCACTCCCCCTTGTTTTAAAGAGAGATATAAAGATGGTGCATTTTCAGCAGATTGCGCTGAGTAATGGTTTGTTTTTGGGTGAAATTTTATTAGCCTCGAGCAGGCTAAATGCGCAAAGCTTGCCTATGGTTTTGAAAATTCGTGAGCAAATTGAGGCCTGGCGGCATGATCCATTGCTGGTGGCGGTGTTAGTGCGTGGAGAGGGCGAGCGGGCTTTTTGTGCGGGCGGCGATATTCGTGCGCTTTACCATGCCATGAGCAAACCAGAATTCTTGCATGAAGGTGATGATTTTTTTCGGCACGAGTATGATCTCTGCCGGGAGTTACATCGCTATCCCAAGCCGGTGATTGCTTGGGGCAATGGCATTGTAATGGGCGGTGGCTGGGGGATTTTTGCGGCAGCCAGCCATCGAATCGTCACTGAATCCAGTGTGCTCGCCATGCCTGAAGTGAGCATCGGCCTGTTTCCCGATGTAGGGGCCAGCTTTTGGCTGCAACAGTTAGAAGGAAAAATAGGTCGTTTATTGGCACTCACGGGCAGCCGCCTGAATGCGGCAGATGCACTGGCTTTTGGCGCGGCTGAATTTGCTTTATCGGGCAATAGTTTTGAATCTTTGCTCAGTGTGCTGCAAGAGTTACCGTGGAGTGGCATTGGCGCACGTGATGCGGAGCTGGCCTCTGGCGCATTAGCTGCGCTCTCAGCGGCTTGGCCTTGCCCCTTGCCTGAATCGGTGTGGTTGCCTCTGGCGGATGAAGTGGAGGCCATGTGCGCTGGGGATGATTTGCTTGCCATTTGCGAGCGTATTCAAAATTATCAGGGCGATGCGCCTGCTTTGCGTTTGGCGGCGGAGCTGCAAGCGGCGGGCTCACCGACTTCTATTTACTTAACGTGGGAAATGGCACTGCGGGCTCAGTCGCTTTCTTACGATGAGGTGGTGGAAATGGAATGGCTGGGTGCAAGAAATTGTTTGCGTCATGGTGATTTTCATGAGGGTGTGCGTGCTAAACTCATTGACAGAGACGATCAGCCACGGTGGTCGCCCAAAGAATTAGCCTTAGTAACATTTGCAGATATTGAATGTTTTTTTAAGCCCGCTTGAAACTTTTTTAGATAGCACCCATCTATCTGACATACACGGCAAGTCCGTGAGAATGGAGAGACACGATAATGCAATTAAATACCACAGCTTATGGCAGCTCAGCGCTGTCGACCGAGCGTAATCGCGTATTACGTAATACATACTTTATGTTGGCGCTCACCATGGTGCCAACAGCAATCGGTGCTTTCTTAGGCGTTGCCATGCAGTTCCGCATGTCGCCTTTGATCGGCTTTATTGTCTTTATGGCGATTAGCTTTGGCTCTTTCTATGCCATTGAAAAAACCAAAGAAAGCGCAGTAGGTGTGTTTATTTTGCTGGGCTACACCGGCTTTATGGGCTTGTGGCTGTCACAAATGCTGCAAATGGCTTTAAGCTTTAGCAACGGTGCTGAAATGATCGCGATGGCCGCTATTGGTACCGGGGCGATTTTCTTTACCCTGGCGACCATTGCTACCGTCACAAAGAGAGATTTTTCCTTTATGGGGAAATTCTTGATGATTGGTTTGGTGGTGATTATCTTGGCAGCATTGGCTAATATTTTCTTCCAAATCCCGGCGCTGTCCCTGACGATTTCTGCTGTAGCTGTAATGATCTTTTCGGGTTTTATTTTGTATGATGTAAGCCGTATCGTAAATGGTGGTGAAACCAATTACGTCAGCGCTACGCTCAGCCTTTATCTTAACGTTTACAATTTATTTACCAGCCTGCTGCATTTGATTATGGCTTTTACTGGTAATAGCCGCAATTAATCTTATGATATACGAGAATGAGTGTTTTTCTTTTTCTAATTAAGTGCTTGTTTTAAAAATGAAATACTCAGTGCGGGCGTTTTTTTAAGTCTGTGTAAATTAAAAATGCTGGAGCGAATCGCTCCGGCATTTTTTTTAATTAGGGTTTTACCATATGTGGAGTAGCCACAATGCACCCTATCCTCCACGCATGAATTGTTTATTAAATACACCGAGCCAGTGGCTCATTATTATTTTTTGATACACTAAGTTAAGCCAATATGATTATTTTTCAGCGGTATCAAGCTAAGCCTTCTTATTTGTTGTACTAAACTGGCCACCCCTGTGTTTTTTCCTCCTGCTCCGCATCGGCCAATGATCACATCTTCTCTAATGCGTCGAATTGGCCAACATTGGTTATGGTGGCTCGCCTATATCGCGATCAGCCTTGTGCTTTTGGCGCTGACCAGCTTTGTTTGGCTGGATTATCGCCAGGCCCGTAATGCTCAGGATACGGTGCTGTCGCAGGATTTACTCTGGCAGGAGCAAGGTCTGCGCTTGCATTTGCAGACAAATCAGAATGCGATCGAAAACCTAGCCTATGGCATTGCTGCAAATGCTTTGCGCGAAGAAGATTTCAGGGCCAGATCAGACAGCCTGTTACGCGCGTCTCCGGAAATGCTGTCGGTTGATTATGTTAATTCATCGGGCAACCGTGTATGGGGCTTGCCTGCTTATAGCTCGCGCCCGCAAAGCCTAGTGCCGCTGGATGATCCTTTTTTGCTAGAGGTGCTCGATGGCGCGGCAACCTTAGGCTATGTCTTGTATTCCAATGTAATCATGGCAGGTGAGCCTAAAGTGGCGCAGGTTGTTTTGGTGGTGCCTATTTTCAAAGGTACGGTTTATCTGGGCTCGGTGCTGGCCGCTTACGCGCTACCCGCAATCTTGCAGCAGCGGGTGCCTTGGTGGATGGTGCAGCGTTATGATTTATCCCTGCTGGATGGTAAGGGCAATGTGCTGGCACCGCATGATGCCATGCAAAATCCCAGTGGGATCAGCAGGTCGGTTGGGTTCGAGCCACTTGGGCATGGGCTTAAGCTACGCGCTAGCGTGCGGCATGAAAAAACATCGGTCACTCAGCTCTGGCTGCTTGGCGTGGTGTTTGTTTTACTAGTTGCTTTGCTATGGGCTTTAAGTTTGCTGAGAAAGCGTATGCAGCAGCGTCAGCATGCAGAAGGCGCGCTGCGGGATGAAATGCGCTTTCGCGCCGCAATGGAGGATTCACTGACCACCGGTTTGTTGGCGATCAATACATCCGGCCATTTGATTTACGCTAATTTGGCTTTTTGCAGCATGGTGGGCAGAACACAGGCCGAATTGCTGGGTAAATCCTCTCCTATGCCTTATTGGGCCCCTGAGGAGCTGAGTGTCTGTGCCGCAGCCTGGAATTCGCTGCTGTCGGGAGAATGCCCTGTGAGTGGTTTTGCACTGCGCTTTATGCGTCGTGACGGGGAGCGTTTCGATGTGCGGCTTTATTCATCGCGTCTAGTCGATGGGCGTGGTGAGCACCGAGGCTGGATGGCGTCTTTATATGATGTGACCGAGCTTAAAAGCGAGCGTGAAGCATTGGCCGAATCGCGTAAGCAGCTACTCACGGTATTAGAAGGCTTGGATGCCGCTGTTTCTGTGTTTGATGTGGATAACGGCGTGGTGCGCTATCGCAATCGTCATCACAGCTATACCTTTCCCATGCTGGCCGATGGCGAGTGCTGTATATGGCCGCTCTTACCCCTGGGCGAGGCAACAGTTGAACGCCAGGATCCGATTAGTGGGCGTTGGTTTTTAGTACAGCGTCGCCGTATTCAGTGGGTGGATGGGCATGTGGTTTGGTTAGAGATTGCAGCAGATATTACGGAAAGGCGGCAAAAGGCTGAAGAAGATCGTAGCCGTGAGGCAAAGCTGCAGCATACCGCCAGACTGGTGAGTATGGGCGAGCTGGCTTCCAGCCTTGCACATGAGCTGAATCAGCCTCTGGCCGCGATTGCGGGCTATGCTGCAGCGGGCGAGGAGATTTTATCGCGCGATGAAAAAAGCTCGGTAAGGCATATTCTTTCCAAAATGGGCGAACAGGCCCGCCGCGCAGGGCAGATTATCAGCGGGATTCGCAACTTTTCGTCTCGCCGGGCATCACGTAGCGAGCCCTGTGATTTTGCTGAGTTATTGGCTGTACCGATGCAATTGCTCGAGCCTATGGCCAGAAAATATCAAAGCCGCATTGTGCTGGATTTAGGGCAGCCACTGCCTAAAGTAATGGGGGATGGAGTCATGCTGGAGCAAGTGCTGTTTAATCTGATAAAAAATGGCATGGAAGCAATGATTGATACCCCTGTTGAACAAAGGGAAATAAAAGTAACGGCATATGAGAGTAAAGATTGTTTAGAAGTGTGTGTGGCCGATCGTGGCTCGGGGATTAAAAACCCTGCTTTATTGTTCCAATCTTTTTATACCAGTAAGCCCGAGGGGATGGGGATAGGTTTGAATATTTGTCGCTCTGTGATTGAACAGCATCAGGGGCATTTAAAAATTCAGGCTAATCCTGAGGGTGGCAGCTGTTTTGTTTTCCGCCTCCCTATTGTTTTATCTTAAATAAGGATTTATCCATTTAAAGCATACGGATGAAATCATTGCTGCTGTATCTGGAATGAATCACCGTGTTTTCTTTGGCCTCCTGAGTATTACTATCTTGAAAGGTAATTGTATGCGCCCTATCGCTGTAATTGATGATGACTCCGCTGTTCGTGATGCCTTGCAAATTTTGTTTGAAGCGCATCAATGGCCGGTATTTGGCTTTGAATCGGCAGAACATTTTTTAAAAGAATCCGATGCCGCAGAGTATAGCTGCCTGATTATTGATGTTCGTATGACGGGCATGAGTGGTTTAGAGCTTTATGCCGAATTAAAAACATCTTTTTATTTGCCGCCGGTTATTTTCTTAACGGGCCACGCCGATGTGCCTATGGCCGTTGCTGCAGTGAAAGATGGCGTGATGGATTTCTTAGAAAAACCATGCGATTACGGCCTGCTGGTTTCCAGAATTGAAGCTTGCCTTGCCCGGGATGAAGAAGCACGTAGCGCGTGGACGGCCCGCCAGTCCTTAGACGAGCGCTTGGAAAGCCTCACCCCGCGTGAGCGTGAAGTGCTGCGTGAATTACTCACTGGCCGCTTAAATAAGCAAATTGCGGATGAATTAGACATCAGTATTAAAACCGTAGAAGTGCACCGGGCACGCATTTACACCAAATTAAAAGTGCGCTCTGCCGGTGGTTTGGCTGCATCTTTGAAAGGAGTGCAAATCTCGGAAATTTAATTGAAAAGCCAATTCGTATTCCTTTGTTTGGTTGCTAGGGTATTTGCCTTAGGGTAATGGCCCGATCGTGTTTTGCCTCATTTAAATGGCGATGTCATCAAACTAAAGTCATTGCAGCACGCTTAGTTGGCAATGTGCGTTCCCACACAAGGAATACGATCATGCAGAAACTGAAGGTGAGTTTGTTGGCGGCGAGTTTTTCGATTGCGTTTTCTGTGCATGCTGCGGATGTTGAGGTATTACATTGGTGGACTTCTGGTGGTGAGGCAAAAGCGGCCGTAGAGCTTAAAAAAATGCTGGAAGCCAAAGGCCATAAGTGGAAAGATTTTGCCGTGGCAGGTGGGGCTGGGGATAACGCGATGACAGCGCTTAAAACCCGTGTTGTTTCCGGCCAACCGCCAGCTGCCGCTCAAATCAAAGGGCCGTCGATTCAGGAGTGGGGTGATGAAGGCGTATTGGCTTCTTTAAATGATGTAGCAAAAAAAGAAAACTGGGATAAATTACTGCCGCCTGTTGTTGCTAATGTCATGAAATATAAAGGCAATTACGTGGCTGCGCCGGTTAATGTACATCGTGTTAATTGGCTATGGGTGAATCCTGATTTACTCAAAAAAGCCAATGCCAAAGTACCCACTACTTGGGATGAGTTTTTTATTACTGCGGCAGCCTTACAAAAAGCCGGAATTCAACCCTTGGCCTATGGTGGCCAGCCTTGGCAAGATGCCACAGTTTTTGAAGCGGTGGCCCTCGGTGTGGGCGGCAGCGATTTCTATAAAAAAGCGTTTATTCAGCTCGATCCTGCCACGCTGAGCAGTGCCAATATGATTAAGGCGCTGACTACCTATAAAAAACTTAAACCTTACACAGATAAAAATGCACCGGGGCGCGAGTGGAATTTAGCCACGTCGATGGTGATTAATGGCAAGGCCGCCATGCAAATCATGGGCGACTGGGCTAAGGGTGAATTTCTTGCCGCAGGCAAAGTGCCAGGTAAAGATTTCCTCTGTGTGGCAGCGCCTGGCACCGCGGCGGCTTACACCTTTAATATCGATAGTTTTGCCATGTTTAAACTGCCAAATAAAGAAGCAGAAAAGGGGCAAAAAGATTTAGCTATTACCTTGATGAGCCCTGCATTCCAGGAAATATTTAATCTGAACAAAGGCTCTATTCCCGTGCGGCAAGGCATGGATATGAGCAAGTTTGATGATTGTGGTAAAAAATCAGCCGAAGATTTTAAAGCCACCTCGACCAAAGGGTCACTACTGCCATCATGGGCGCACGGAATGGCGATGCGCTCGGCCACCCAAGGCGCAGTGGCGGACGTGATTTCGCAATTTTGGAATGACGATTCAATGACCGCCCAGCAAGCAAGCGTGAAATTGGCGGCAGCAGCAAAAGTTAAATAAAGGCTGTAATTAGCGGGGCTAGCAACTTGTCGGGCTTAAGCGGTCAGTCTTAAGCCCGACAAGTTGCTAGGCCCCCCGTTTTGCTTGCCAGCCTCTCTCATAAGAAGTGATTTTTTCTTATGCATTGGTCTTTCCCGCTTGCGGGATAAAGAATCTCTGGAGAAAACAATGTCTACATCCGCTCAGGAAGCACAATATGGCTTCGCGGAGCGCTGGCTGCCGCGTCTCGTGTTAGCGCCATCCTTTTTACTTACTTTGGTTTTTTTATATGGCTTTATTCTTTGGAATGGTTATTTATCATTTACCGTTTCAAGACTCATGCCTAATTTAGAATGGGCAGGTTTGGCGCAGTATCAAATATTGTTTGAAAATGAGCGCTGGTGGGTAGCGGTAAAGAATTTGTTTATTTTTGCAGGTTTATTTATTGGTAGCGGGATGGCGATTGGTATTGGGCTGGCTATTTTTTTAGATCAGAAAATCCGTGGCGAAGGCGTATTACGCACAATTTATCTTTACCCGATGGCACTTTCTTTTGTGGTGACGGGTACGGCATGGAAATGGATGTTAAATCCCGGATTAGGCTTAGAAAAGCTAATGCACGATTGGGGCTTTACTGGGTTTACCTTTGATTGGCTGGTTAATTCTGAAATGTCGATATATACCGTGGTGATTGCTGGCGTATGGCAATCATCGGGTTTTGTGATGGCTTTGTTTCTGGCGGGTTTACGCGGTGTGGATGATTCTATATTAAAAGCGGCGCAAATTGATGGTGCTTCTTTACCCAGAATTTACTGGAAAATCATTCTTCCTGCATTAAGACCGGTATTTTTTTCTACCCTGATGATCTTGTCGCATATTGCCATTAAGAGCTTTGATTTGGTGATGGCCTTAACCGGTGGTGGGCCAGGGTTTTCTTCCGATGTGCCTGCCACCTTTATGTATGCGATGGCATTTACGCGTGGGCAAATGGGGGTAGGGGCGGCTAGCTCAATGATGATGTTGGCAACCGTTGCTGCACTGGTGGTGCCTTATCTTTATTCAGAATTAAGGGCTAAAAAGAATGGCGAATAAAATGGGCCGAGCCCTGCTTTATACCCTGTTGTGCTTAGCTGCGCTTTATTATCTATTGCCGCTATATGTCATGTTTATTACCTCTGTTAAAGGCTTAGATGAAATAAGAAGTGGCAATTTACTTTCATTTCCTACTTCCATATCGTTTGATGCTTGGAGTAAAGCATGGTCATCTGCCTGTACAGGGGTAGAGTGCCATGGCTTATCTTCCTATTTTTTTAATTCAGTCAAAATGGTGATTCCTGGTGTATTAATCTCGACCACGCTGGGTGCGATTAATGGCTATGTATTGGCGAAATGGCGTTTTAAAGGATCAGAAATCGTTTTTGCCATGATTCTATTTGGCGTGTTTATGCCCTTTCAAGTATTGCTCTTGCCTATGGCGCAAACCTTGGGCTGGCTGGGGATTGCCAGCTCTACAACCGGCCTTGTATTTGTTCACGTCGTTTGCGGCTTGGCATCCACCACTTTATTTTTCAGGAATTATTATGTGGGCATTCCGGATGAGCTGATTAAAGCGGCAAGACTGGATGGTGCAGGATTCTGGCGGATATTCTTTAAAATTATTTTACCCATGTCGACGCCGATTATTATGGTGACGCTGATTTGGCAATTTACCAATATCTGGAATGATTTCTTATTTGGTGTGGTGTTTTCAGCGGGGGATAGCCAGCCGATTACGGTGGGTTTAAATAATCTGGCGAATACCTCCACATCGGTTAAAGAATACAACGTCGATATGGCCGCTGCCATTATTGCCGCTTTGCCAACCATTTTGGTGTATGTCTTTGCCGGTAAATACTTTGTGCGTGGTTTAACGGCCGGTGCGGTGAAGGGCTGATGTTTCTAATCTGTCGTATTTATATAGGGTGCAAAACGCCGTAGGCGTTACGCACCGTAACCAGCTGGTGCGCAAGAAAGACGACTTGTACACCCTATAAAAATCGGCTTTTTTGCTTGGCCTTAGGGCAAGGTTTATTTGCCCACGCGGTACGGCACTAATACTAGAAGGATTGAATAATGGGCGCACTGGCAATTAAAAACATCATCAAAAGCTTTGGTGATACAGATATCCTAAAAGGCATTGATATTGCCATTGAAGCAGGTGAATTTCTAATTTTGGTTGGGCCATCTGGCTGTGGTAAATCAACTTTAATGAATATTATTGCAGGTCTTGATGCGCCAACGAGTGGCGAAATTTATATTGGCGGGCGAAAGGTGAATGATGTGCCGCCTAAGGATAGAGATATCGCTATGGTGTTTCAAAGCTATGCGCTTTATCCCACTATGAGCGTGCGACAAAATATTGCTTTTGGTTTGGAAACGCGTGGCGTGCCAAAAAAAGAGCAAGAAGAGATTATTGAACGCGTTTCTAAAATGCTGCAAATCACCCCACTATTAAATAGAAAACCGGCTGAATTATCGGGTGGGCAGCGGCAGCGGGTGGCTATGGGACGGGCTTTAGCAAGAAATCCAACTTTGTTTTTATTTGATGAGCCACTCTCTAATTTAGATGCCAAATTGCGCGTTGAAATGCGTACTGAAATTAAGCAATTGCATCAGCGCTTAAAAACCACCATTGTTTATGTGACCCACGATCAAATTGAGGCGATGACGCTGGGGGACAAAATTGCGGTGATGAAAGACGGGATTATTCAGCAATTTGGTAGCCCGCAAGATATTTATGAAAAGCCCTCAAATTTATTTGTGGCTGGCTTTATCGGCTCGCCTTCAATGAATTTTATTCCCTGTCATTTGGCTGAACAAGATGGGCTGCTTGGAGTGAGCTTGCAATCGGATGGTGAAATTCAGTTTTTAGCTGTGCAGCAGAGTGTGGCGCTTAAACTGCGGGTGGGGCAGAAAGTGCTTTTGGGTATTCGGCCAGAGCAACTGGATGTGGCTGATAATGAGCTGGGCTTGGGCTGCCTTGTGCAACTGACTGAGCCCACTGGCCCTGATACCATGATCTTCACAGAAATAAATCACACCCCCGTTGTAGCGCGGATTCACCCAAGGGCGGCTAAAGGGCCGGGAGAAACACTGCGCCTATCGCTCGATATGACTAAGGCAGTGATGTTTGATCCGGAAACCACCTTAAGGATCGAGTAATTTTTTTACTGGATGCGTCATTATTTCCCCGTCTTCCTTGTCCCGCATATCGTAAGATGGCGGGCTTGTTTTTGTAGGCGACTCAATAATGAATGCGTATTTTTTATTAGCAATAGCCATTGTGGCTGAAGTGATTGCTACATCGGCTCTAAAAGCCACTGAAGGCTTTAGCCGATTGATGCCCAGTATGGTGGTGGTTGTGGGCTATGGCGTGGCGTTTTGGATGCTGTCTTTGGTGTTGAAAAGTGTGCCGGTCGGTATGGCCTATGCGATTTGGTCGGGAATGGGGATTGTGCTGGTGACCATCGTGGCGATGTTGCTTTACGGCCAGAAACCAGATTGGCCCGCCATTATCGGCCTGAGCCTGATTGTGAGTGGGGTGGTGGTGTTACAGCTGTTTTCTAAGATGTCGGCGCATTAACTATGTGAGAACAATGTAAGAACATTTCTTTTGATTTACTTGTTATGCTGTTATAACATAGTAGTAACAGGAGAAAAAAATATGAAATCCGCCTTAAGACAAGTTGGCAATTCAAGGGGAGTGATCATCCCTAAAAGCCTAATCACTCAATATGGGTTTGACGAAGGCGTGGAGATGAGGGCGACAGCGGAAGGTTTGATGCTGGTGAAGCCTCAAGCGACGGTGAGGGCGGGCTGGGCAGAGGCGAGTAAAAATCTAGCACTGTCAGGTGATGACGCGCTAGCGTGGCCTGAGTTTGCAAACGAGGGTGATGGTGAGTTGGTATGGTAGCTCGCGGCGAAATTTGGCTGGCGGCGCTCGACCCAACTGTAGGGAGTGAAATTCAAAAAACTCGCCCTTGTGTTGTGATTTCACCTAGCGAAATGCACGATTTTTTGAAAACAGTCATTGTTGCTCCGATGACTTCAGGCAGCAAAGCAGCTCCATTTCGCGTGGCAGTTACGCTTCAAGGTAAGAGCGGTTTAATTTTACTAGACCAAGTGCGAACTCTAGACAAAACGCGGCTGATTAAAAAAATGGGCGAAGTGAGTGCCGATACGTTGACCTCTACATTAGAAACGCTGCAAGAGGTTTTTGCGGAGTAACGCTTTAATCGGGGCCTTTGCTCTCCTACACACAGCCCATCAGTCAGATCGAGCTAAAAATCAAACACTGCGCCGCTCAAGCATGGCTTGCGCCAGCGTGCCTGCATCGACGTGCTCTAGCTCGCCGCCTACCGGCATGCCTCGGGCGATGCGGCTGACTTTTAGGCCGCGGGCTCTGAGCATTTCAGCTAGATAATGTGCGGTGGCTTCGCCTTCGGTGGTGAAGTTGGTGGCTAAAATAACTTCTTCCACAATGCCGTCACTGGCACGTTCCAAGAGCCTTTCTAAGGCGATATCTTTGGGGCCGATGCCATCGAGTGGGCTTAGTCTGCCCATCAATACAAAATACAGGCCATGAAACGCCAGTGTTTGCTCCAGCATCATCAGATCAGTCGGCATTTCCACCACGCAGAGCAAATTATGCTGGCGTTTTTCATCGCTGCACACATCGCATAAATCCACTTCGGCAAAGGTATTACATAGGCTGCAATGCTTGAGCTTGATCAGGGCGTTATTAAGTGCGGTGGCTAAATCGGCCGCGCCTTTTTGATCACGCTGCATTAAATGAAAGGCCATTCTTTGTGCGGATTTCGGGCCAATGCTGGGCAGGGTTTTGAGGGCGGCGATCAGGGCATGCAGGGATGGCGGTGTGGACATGGGGCGCTCTGGCGTAAAAAAGGGGCGATTGCCCCTTTGGGATAGATGCGTAGGGAAGGGCTTACCCAATCCAATCAACTTAAGCAAAGCCCAGGGAAAATGATGCCTTTGTAGGTTGGGTTAGCTGGTTTATTCGCCGTGTAAGGGCGGATAAACCAGCGTAACCCAACATTTAGGCGCAAAAGAATGTTGGGTTACGCGATAAAGCTTGCTAACCCAACCTACAAATTCCCTTAAGTTGATAGGATTGTGGGCTTACCCACCATACGAAACTAATCTCAATTAAAACGGCATTTTAAAGCCAGGTGGCAATTGCATGCCTGCCGAGAAGCCCGCCATTTTTGCTTCTGATGTGGCCGCTGCTTTGCGTACTGCATCGTTAAATGCCGCAGCAATCAAGTCTTCTAGCATGTCTTTATCGTCGGTCATCAGGCTGTCGTCGATGGACACGCGTTTTACAACATTGGCGCAGGTCATTACCACCTTTACCATGCCCGCACCCGCTTGGCCTTCTACTTCTATGGTTGCCAATTCATCTTGGGCTTTTTTCATGTTTTCTTGCATTTGTTGGGCTTGTTTCATCAGATTGCCCATGCCGGCTTTACCAAACATTGTCGTTGCTCCTTGGTTAATTGAGTGGTTTGATTGAATCAGGAATTACCGTGGCACCAAAATCACGTACCACGGATTGTACAAAAGGATCGTTTTGAATGGATTGCGTTGCGGTCGCGAGGCGAGCTAATTTTTCTCTTAAGGCAATGGCTGCAGGTGTGTCACCGCTGGCTGAGCCTAGGGTAATTGTCAGCAAAATATCATGGCCAAAGTGATTGCTTAGCGCTTCACGTAGTTTTTCCTGGTAGGCACGGCTGGCGACGGCGGTGTGTTCTTCGCCGACTAATAGCTCGATAGAATTGGCGGTATAGCCAAGTAATTCGGCGTTTTGCGCCAACATGCCTGCGGCACCTAGCTTGAGTTGCAGAATCAGTGCTCGCCAGTCGCCATTAAACGGGCCTTTTGTGACGGGCGCTGAAGGAGTAGCAGGGGCGGCTGGAGCAGGTGTCGCAGCGCGCTCTTCCTCGTGCCAAGGCGGCGCATCGTAATGAGCGGGTTCATCGCTGATCGGCGGACGTGGCGCTGCTTGCTGCTGTACCGGCGGATTATTGGGTGCTGCTGGCTGTGGTGCTATTGCTGGAGCTGCCGTTGCGAGTGGGCTAGCCGCTTGCGATGGCAGATTAATTTGGCTGGTCTTTGCGGCAGGTGTTATCTGGTTTGCATCCGCTGGTGGCGCTATTTGGCTGGCCTCTGCAGGAGCGAAGGCCAACATCCGCAGCAGCGTCATACTAAAGCCAGCGTATTCATCCGGGGCCAGTGGCAGATCACGGCGGCCGTGCAGCGCGATTTGATAATAAAGCTGGGCGTCTTCCGGACTCATGGCCTCTGCAAGTGCGGCAATTTGCGCCCGCTGCGGCAAATCGTCGGCCAAGGCTTTAGGCACGGCTTGAGCCACGGCCACTTGGTGCAGCAAATGTGCCAGCTCGTGTAAGGCCGATTCGTAAGACAAACCACGGCCAGCAATGGCGTCAGCGGTGGCTAAAACGGCATTGCCATCACCTGCAATCAGCGCTTGCAGAATATCAAATAAATAACTTTGATCTACCGCACCCAGCATAGCGCGTACCGCCAGCTCGCCGACATCGCCACCGCCATAAGCAATCGCTTGATCCAAGAGGCTGAGCGCATCGCGCATCGAGCCATTGGCGGCGTGGCCAAGGATATTGAGTGCGCCTTGCTCGAAATTGATTTCTTCGGCCTGCAATACCTGCGCCAAGTGGCCGGAGACTTGCTGCGGCGTCATTTGGCGTAAAGAGAATTGCAGACAGCGGCTGAGCACCGTAATCGGCACTTTTTGCGGGTCGGTAGTGGCTAAAATAAATTTAACGTGGGCGGGCGGCTCTTCCAGCGTTTTAAGCATGGCGTTAAAAGCACTTTTTGACAGCATGTGTACTTCGTCGATAATGTACACTTTGAACCGCCCGGCGGTCGGCGAATACTGCGCGTTGTCGAGCACTTCGCGAATATTGTCGATGCCGGTGTTCGATGCCGCGTCGATCTCTAAGAGATCAACAAAGCGCCCCGCGTCAATCTGCGTGCAGGCCGAGCACACACCACACGGCGTGGCGGTGACGCCGGTTTCGCAGTTCAGCGCTTTTGCCATAATCCGCGCGATGGTGGTTTTACCCACACCGCGTGTGCCGGTTAGCAGATAGGCGTGGTGTAAACGATCATTTGCGAAGGCATTTGCCAGCGCTTTGATCACATGTTCTTGCCCAACAAGTTGGGCGAATGATTTGGGCCGCCATTTGCGTGCCAGTACTTGATAAGCCATAGATGAATTCTACCAGATGCTGCCACTAGATAATCAGTTCGAAAACGATCCGCCGCCAACAGCGCCGATAGAGCCAGAGTTTGAATCCTGCTGCGGAAGCGGCTGTGGGGATAGCTGTGTCTTTGATATTTATTATGTTTTACGCGCCCAGTACCTTGCGGATTATGCCGCTTGGCAGGCGCGTCAAGCTGCTCAAAAAGAGAAACCTCTTTGAAAAATACCCATTATTTTTTGAAAAAAATATTATTAGTTTGTGCCTTCGCTTGGGCCCCGGCCCATGCCGCCGAGCTGCCTGCCGAGATTGTAAGCGCTTTAAAGGCCGCAAAACTGCCGAGCGATTCCTTGAGCCTAGCGATTGTACCGTTGCAATCGTCTCTGCCTGCACTCTATTTTCAGGGAGACAAGCCCAGCAGCCCGGCATCTACCATGAAGTTGGTGACCACCTATGCCGGGTTGTCGCTTTTAGGCCCAACGTATCAATGGACCACTGAAATCTCGTCCGCTGTTAAGCCCGTGAATGGCATTTTAAATGGCGATCTTTACATTAAGGGCTACGGTGATCCAAAACTGAATCTGGAGCGATTCTGGCTGATGTTGCGCGATTTAAAAGCCGCAGGCGTCAGAGAGATTCGCGGTGATTTAGTGCTTGATCGCAGTTTTTTTAGTGGCAGCGACGAAAACGCCAGCTATGACGACGATGGCGATGATCCATATCGGCCCTTTTTAGTTTCCCCAGATAGCTTGCTGAGCAATTTAAAAAGCCTGCGTTTAACACTCAGAGCCGAGGCCAGCGGCGTGGTTGCCTCGCTGGAGCCTAATTTGGCGACGGTATTAATTGATAATCGCCTGACTAGCAGCCCCACAGCTAATTGCGCAACAAACAAGCTCCGCCTGGCCATCGATAATCAGGGGAGTAGCGCCAAAATATCACTGAGTGGCAGCATGCCTTCGGGCTGCTCTAGCGAGCGTTATTTGGCGCTGCTGGATCACCCAAGCTATACCGCTAGCCTGTTCCGCAGCCTGTGGGCCGAGCTGGGTGGGGTAATTATGGGGGTGAATCGTACGGGGCTGGTGCCGAGCGAAGCGCAAGTTTTGCTGACCACGCGCTCGCCTGATCTGGCGAATGTGATTCGTGATATTAATAAATTTAGCAATAACACGATGGCGCGGCAGCTTTACTTAAGTCTTGGTGCCGCTGAAGCGGGCAAAGATTCCTCTGCTAAATCCTTTGCGGCGGTGCGCCGCTGGCTTGCTGGCCGAGGCAAAACGTTTGACGAGTTAAAAATAGAAAATGGCTCGGGCTTATCAAGGCAGGAGCAAATTAGCGCGCGCCATCTGGCCGAGCTATTGATCGACGCATGGCAAAGCCCTTACGCCGCAGAATTTATCTCGTCTTTGCCGCTGGTGGCACTTGATGGCACGATGAAAAAGCGTCTTGGCAGCATGGCGGGCGAAGCGCATATCAAAACCGGCACCCTGCGTGATGTACGCGCCGTAGCGGGCTATGTGCGTGATATCAACGGCCAGACTTCGGTAGTAGTGGCGATGATTAATCATCCGCAGGCTGTGGCGGGCTTGCCTGTGCTGGATGAAATTTTGCGTTTTGTGCATCACAGAGTGGCGAAGTAGCTTGATGGGCAGGAGTGGCTTTATCCGTGAATGTCTCAGTATTGCGTGAGTCTTTACGATAAAGAGGCTTCAGCTTAAAACTAAGATCCCTCAAGCCCACAGAGAGCATAGCGTTTCACAGAGAAGCCCCAATGATTTGATGGCTTTCTCTGTGTCCTCGTTTTACTCTGTGGATCAAGATTTAGCTCGCTATCAAGGCAAACTGAAGCATTTTTATAATCAGGAATACTCCTGAGTTTTAAAGCGCTCAAAGACACACTGCTCAAATGTCATAAAAAATTCAAGAGCGGATGTATTATTTCTCGATGAAGATTGCTAAGTTTAATGAAAGTTAATTTAAAACTGGTGTCTTAATTGGGAAAACTTCATGAAAGCAAAATCAATAAACTATCTTCGTCATTTAGCCGGGGGGGCTATATGCTTAAGCGTGTTTGCCGATATCGCACTTGCAGATAAAGCAGCAAAACTACCCGCTTATAAAGTGGATTTAAGCCAGACTTCTGTCTCTGGCTTGTCTTCTGGTGCGTTTATGGCCGCGCAATTTCATACTGCGTTTTCCGGCACATTGCTTGGTGCTGGCATTGTGGCTGGCGGGCCATTTTATTGTTCAGGCTCGGCTTACCCTACGCCGCCGTCTGTTACGGTGGCGAAAACAGCCTGCATGAACCCCTCTCTGAGTGCTTACGGCCCGCCTGACCCTCAGTTGCTTTTGCGGCTGGCAAAGGGCTTTGAGCAGTCTGGTGCCATCGACCAACTCGATTTCTTAAAGACTCAAAAAGTTTATCTGTTTAGCGGCAAGGCCGATAAGACCGTGGCCATGGCAGTGGTAGATCAAGCCACTGCGTTTTACCAATTAGCAGGCGTGCCAGCGCAAAATATTAAGTATGTGCAGAGCGTGAATGCCGGGCACGCCATCATTACGAATAATGCAAAAGACGTGGTTTGCGCGGATACGCAAGCGCCTTATATCAATGATTGCGATTTTATTCAGTCGCAAGATATTTTGAAGCACATCTATGGCGATCTGCAGCCTGTGCTGCCCGCGCTTAGCGGCAAGATTATTCAATTCGATCAAAGTGAATTTATCAAATCTGGCTACACCAGCATGAGTGATGATGCTTATCTGTACGTGCCTAAAGCTTGCGAGGCAGAAACCTGCAAAGTGCACGTTGCCTTTCATGGTTGCGAGCAGGGGGCCGAGAAAATTGGCAATCTGTTTTATGGCACCACAGGTTATAACGAGCTGGCCGACGCTAATAAAATCATCGTGCTTTACCCGCAAGCAAAGGCCAGCTATGGATTTTTTACCCCGCTTAACCCCAAGGGCTGCTGGGATTTCTGGGGCTATTCCGATCCACTTAACCCTTTAGCACCTAATTTCTACAGCAAAACATCACCGCAAATGTCTGCAGTGAAAGCCATGCTCGATCGCTTGGGTCAGGCAAAAAACTAATTGCTTGCTAAGCGCAAAAAACGCCACCCTATATATAGGGTGGCGTTTTTTTGTTGGGCGGCTGGAACCCAATCCTATCAACTTAAGCTTTTTTCTTAAGAATAAATCGGCATTTCGTAGGGTGTACAACGACGTAGTCGTTGCGCACCAAAAACGGTGCGCAAGAAAAACGACTTGCACACCCTACGCAAAACCAGGCTTGGTCCTGTTTTTTTGCCTTAAGTTGATAGGATTGGGCTGGAACCTGCCAGCGCTCTGCACGTGGCGCTTAGGGCTTGATTTATATAAGGGTGAATTCGTAATGCCCTTGCTTAATAGATGGAAAATACTGAGGTTTCCGCGCTTCAGTGCAAGGAATAAGTTGATTAGAGCGGCCGCACACCTTCTACCAGATCTTGATACATATCAATTTTCTCCCCTTGGCATCGTGACACCCTGTACTTCAAGCGTTATTAAATTGAATCGCGGATTTGTGATGACGCATTCAGGAGAAAATAATGGGAACAACACTCAAAGCTACCCTGATCGGTGGCGGAATTGGTTCATTGGCTGCTGCTGCTTTTATGATTCGTGATGGCGGCATTCCTGCACAAAACATCAGCATACTGGAAGCGCTGCCGCGATTAGGTGGCAGTTTGGACGCCGATGGTGACGGCAGGATGGGCTATTCCTTGCGCGGCGGGCGCATGCTCACCACCGATAATTACGAATGCACTTGGGATTTATTTAAAACGATCCCCTCCATCATTACCCCAGAAAAAACGGTATTTCAAGAAACCATTGAATTTAACGAAATATTCAAATCGCATGCTATGGCGCGTTTGGTTGATTGCCGGCGCGCCAAAGTTCACGTCAGCTCCATGGGTTTCTCCATGCAGGATCGCCTAGAATTGCTCAAATTAAGCAGTGCCGATGAAGCGGAGCTGGGTGCCAACTGTATTACCGATTGGCTGTCACCCGCGTTTTTTGAATCTGAATTCTGGTTTATGTGGGTTACCACATTTGCCTTCCAGCCATGGCACAGCGCGGTTGAATTTAAGCGCTATTTGCATCGTTTTATGATGGAGTTTTCGCGCATTGAAACCTTGGCAGGCGTGAAACGCACCATCTACAACCAATATGATTCCTTGGTGCTGCCGCTGCAACGCTGGTTACAAGAGCAAGGCGTGCATTTTGAAATGAATTGCACCGTCACCGATATGGATATTCAAACTGAGCAAGGCGCTCATACCGTCACTGGCCTGCATTACCAAAGGGACGATGGCAACACCGGGTTTATTGATATTGGCGCAGGCGATTTGGTCTTTTTCCAAAATGCGTCCATGACCGATGCATCCAGCCTTGGCTCGATGCAAAGCGCACCTGAAAAACGCAATAAAGCGCATAGCGGAGGCTGGGATTTGTGGGGAAAAATTGCCACTGGCCGGCCAGAATTCGGTAATCCTGCTACGTTTAATAGCCGTATCGCTCAATCGCTCTGGGAGTCGTTTACCGTCACACTGAGCGATCCTGCTTTTTTCAATCAAATGATCGCGTTCAGCGGTAATCAGCCGGGTACGGGCGGCTTGGTCACATTTAAGGATTCCAACTGGTTGATGTCTGTCGTTCTGCCGCATCAACCGCACTTTGCTAATCAGCCTGCTGATGTGCAAGTGTTCTGGGGGTATGCGCTATCCCCAGATCGAGTCGGTAATTTTGTTGCCAAACCGATGGCAGATTGCAACGGCGAAGAAATCCTGCGTGAATTATGCGGCCACTTGCGTTTTGATCTAGATACGGTGCAAACCGCTAATTGCATTCCCTGCCGCATGCCTTATATCACCAGCATGTTTATGCCACGCCAGCTGGGTGATCGGCCACTGCCTGTGCCGGCTGAATCCAAGAATCTGGCTTTCATCAGCCAGTTTGTGGAAATTCCTGAGGACGTGGTTTTTACCGTGGAATATTCCGTGCGGGTGGCGCAATTGGCGGTGTATCAATTACTGAAAATAGATCACGAGGTGCCACCGATTACAGCACATGATAAATCGGTAAAGGTTCAGTTTGAAGCGTTGCTAAAGGCGCTGAAATAAGCTTAGCCAGACTAGCGCCAATGCTAGTCTGGCTAAAACATTGCCAGCGCAACCTGCTGGCGGTATTTATCCAGCCAACTTGCTTACTAATCTAAGACTGATAAATCGCAGGCAGGTTGATTTCCATAAAGCGTGCAGGATTGCCAAGTTCAGTAAAGCCAAATTGGGTGTACAGCGAGTGCGCATCCTTGGTGGCCAGCATAAAGCGCCGAATCATTTGCAAATCGGGGTGGGCCTGAATGGTGGCGATTAAATACTTGGCTAAGCCTTGGCCGCGATGCGTGTCCAAAATATACACATCAGCTAAATAAGCAAAGCTGGCCCTATCCGTAATCACTCGTGCAAAGCCAATTTGTTGGTCCCCCAAAAACACACCAAAAGCCAGCGAATTTTGCGTGGCTTTTGCTACCGTATCGCGTGAAATGCCGGGTGACCAATAAGATTGGCTGAGGAAAGCATGAATGGCATCTAGATCAAAGCGTTGCTGATCGGTGCTGATATGGTAATCGCTGATGGGCATGGCGGCACTCCTTGGCGTAGTGCTTACAAGTTTATCCCTTTGGCATTTATTGCGCTTGCTTTGTGGGAAAGAAAATCAGCTATCGTGCTGCGATTGGCTAAATCTGCACGTGCAGCCGCTGTTTGCTGAATACGTGCTAGCCGCAATGGGCTGAGCAAGGTAAAATTCGGCGATTATTTAAACATCAAAGATTTTGACAGCATGGATAAAATTCTGATTTTGGACTTTGGCTCGCAAGTGACTCAGCTGATTGCCCGCCGTGTTCGCGAAGCGCATGTGTATTCTGAGCTGCATTCTTTTGATGTGTCGATTGATTTTATTCGTGAATTTAAGCCGACCGGTATTATTCTTTCTGGCGGCCCAAATTCGGTTTACGAGAGCGATTATCAAGCCGATCCTAAATTGTTTGAGCTGGGCGTGCCGGTACTCGGTATTTGCTACGGCATGCAATGGATGGCCGAATCGCTAGGCGGCAAGGTAGAAGCAGGCACGGTGCGCGAGTTTGGCTTTGCCGAAATTGGCGCGCAAGCAAGCAGCAAATTATTCGGCGGCCTTGAAGATCGCAAAAATAGCGCAGGCCAAAGCGTGCTAGAAGTCTGGATGAGCCACGGTGACAAAGTTACCGCGCTGCCAGCGGGCTTCTCCGTCATCGCCAGCAATGAAGCCTGCCCGATTGCCGCTATTTCTGATGAAGCACGCGGCTTCTACGCCGTGCAATTCCACCCAGAAGTGACGCACACCCTGAAAGGGCGTGAAATGATTAACCGCTTTGTGCTGGATATTTGCGGCGCAAAGCCAAGCTGGACCATGCCTAACTACATCGACGTAGCCGTAGCTAAAATCCGCGAACAAGTCGGCACAGACGAAGTGATCTTGGGTCTATCTGGCGGCGTAGATTCATCCGTTGCCGCAGCGCTGATCCATCGCGCCATTGGCGATCAACTGACTTGCGTATTTGTCGACAACGGCCTCTTGCGCCTGAATGAAGGCAAGCAAGTGATGGATACCTTTGCCAAGCACCTTGGCGTAAAAGTAATCCACGTTGACGCAGCCGCGCAATTTATGGGCCATCTCGCCGGTGTTACCGATCCAGAAGCCAAGCGCAAAATCATTGGCCGCGAATTCGTAGAAGTATTCCAAGCCGAATCCGCTAAATTGCCAAGTGCAAAATGGCTAGCCCAAGGCACCATCTACCCTGATGTGATCGAATCTGCTGGCGCAAAAACCGGCAAAGCGCACACCATCAAGAGCCACCACAATGTAGGCGGCCTGCCAGAAACCATGAAGCTAAGCTTGCTGGAGCCTCTGCGCGAATTATTCAAAGACGAAGTGCGCGAACTAGGTGTAGCGCTCGGCCTAGCCCCAGAGCTAGTCTACCGCCACCCATTCCCAGGCCCAGGCCTAGGCGTGCGTATCCTTGGTGAAGTAAAACAAGAATTCGCCGACTTACTACGCTTTGCCGACGCCATCTTTATCGAAGAGCTACGCGCTACGGTCGATGAAAAAAGCGGCAAAAACTGGTACGAACTCACCAGTCAAGCCTTCGTCGTCTTCCTGCCAGTAAAATCCGTCGGCGTAATGGGTGATGGCCGCACCTACGATTACGTAGTGGCACTGCGTGCCGTGGTGACCTCTGACTTCATGACCGCCAAATGGGCCGAACTGCCTTACGACTTACTTGGCAAAGTGTCCAACAGGATTATTAATGAAGTGAAAGGCATTAACCGCGTGGTTTACGATGTAAGCGGAAAACCGCCTGCGACGATTGAGTGGGAATGATCCTGCTTTAGTTGTTTGTTGAGTATTACAAAAACCCCCTGCTAATGCGGGGGTTTTGTTGTTTTTGGGGATGGGAGAGTGGATAAATCAGGGGCGGGCTATGGTTAGTTCAGTTGATTGCTTTTGCCCTGAGTTTTCGAGGACTAAACACCGTTAGCTTGTCGCGATTTGGCAATACTTGCCTATCAAATATGCAGGGTGTTTTCGTGATTAAAAAATATAAATTAAACTATTTTTGTCGTGCCATCAATAATTGATTTTATCCTTAACCATTTCCCTTCTGCTTTTGCTAAAATTCTACTTTTGTTATCGGGAGATATCGTTTTTGCAATAACTAAGTGTGATGTTTTTAATTTTTTTTCTTTTGTTGTCCAGCCATAAATCACACCTTCAAGTGAGCCTAAATCATAGTGTGTTACGATTTTATCGCCTTGCCCACCTAATACGTCTTCTGAAACTATTTTAAATGTTACCGTATCTTCTGCTGCTATATTAATATAGTTTGACTGAGTATTTCCATCTAAAATTCCACTTGAAAACACAGTGTCACTTTCTGGTTTTTTTCTCTCTTCATCTGTTGCATGCATTAAAAATTGTTTTGCTTCATGTCCATAATTTAAACGAGCAACAAATATTGGCGATAATACAGCGGGTGACTTACCCATGTTTGATGCTGTAATTATAAAAGTTGGACAAGCATTTTTTGTTAATGCCGTACTGGCTAGCTCTCTTATCTTGTTGAGCTTTTGTACTTCCTTGATAATTATTTCTTTAGCCTTTTTTATTGCGTAGTGAATTGAATCTGTACTTGAAAAAGCAATAAGCCTAGCTAATAATTCGAGTTGTTCATTTATGTCTTGAGGGTAATATTTTTTTGCATCAATTGTTCTGGTTTTAGAGCCGAATATAATAAAATACGTCTTTTTATCTTCGCATTCTGATTCGGTTATTTTGAAAGTAAGTTCTTCATTCACGTCTATTTTTGGTAAGTCGGATAGTTCACCTCTAACTACTGAAGATATTAATACGTTAAATATAATTGGGTGTGAAAGGAAAGGGCTCGACGTAAAAAACAAGGTGCGGGACTGCTTTCCTGTCAAGTTTTGGATTGGCATATTTAGCCATGATTCAATATCTTGCAGTGCTCGTTCTAACTTGATAATTGTCTTTCTTACGTTTTGATCTAATAATGTTAAATCTTCAAATGAAGAGTATTTGCTTATGCATATCTCCCATGGGCTATCTTCTACTGCTTTAAGTAAGTTGTTGTCTATGTCAACAATGCTGCCGCTAAATCCAAATTTCGAAACTTCAATTAAAGGTTTTGCTCTATCTAAATAGCGTTGTAAAGCCAAACCGAACACAGTGCCAAATATGGCTAGTAATCCTTCGTTAAGGTATTCCATTTGCTCATCCTATAAAGTTAAGAAAAAAAACATCACCTCTAATTGGGTCTGCTGAATTACCTTTGATCAAGGGACTGCCCCAGAATTTTAATAATACATCACGAGTATTGAAACGGTTACACTCTTGAGCATCTGCATGTGATCGTATATGCACACTAAATTCTTTATCTGAATGTTTTCTTCTGATTTTCATTTGAAATGGGAACTGTTGGTTTTTACTTTCACCAAGAGAAGTTACATAACCTTCATATATTAGAGGAGTGCCCGCTCCTGTTGTTGCTATTATTTCTTGAAGATTATTGCTTTCAAATTTTCTAAAAGTCATTATGTAATCAGAGTTAAATTTAATCTCAACAAATGCCTCATCATTACACTTTTTTGCTCGGACAATCGATAATAAATCACTAAACTCTTTTGTTATTGCGTAGTTTGAGTATTCAATATTTTCTTTTTCTTTTGTTTTTTCAATGGTCTCATTGCTTGTTAGTGTTGATCTTGTTCTTGATGTATACGTATCAAGTTTTAGTGTAAGGTCAATTTGAGCAACTTCCTTATTAAATTGCACTTTGGACTTTAAATAGTATTCATTTAAGTGTCCCTTTAGTAACGAAGGAATATCATTGCCATTGTCCATTTTCTGTTTAAGAGGGATTATTAATGATCCAGCTTTGAATTTCTCAACAATAAAATCGGCCTCATGTAATTCAGCTGCCTTTAGTTGAGAGTATTTTTCTAATGACCCATGCTTTTGATTATAAATGGTTTTATCAACGGCTCTTTGGGTTGATGTAAGAATCTTTCCTAGAGTTCGGGCTGACACCTCATGAGCACTACTGAGCATTCCCCCATCCATGTGAATTTCCATTTTTTTCATAGTAATTGTACTTATTCCGCTAAATATTTAGTTTTAAGTGGGTATGGAATATAATTACCATTTGCATGGAGCTGCACCCGCTTGATTTATGGCTTATGTATTTGGGATATTGTTGCTACGCTTCGAATGTACCTACCGTTCGTCAGATCGCTGGAGCATATCCTTTTGCAAGCTAATAGTCAGTAAATTAATGGGTTTTTTCTAGTTTTTATGATCAAAAGCTGAAAACTGGGGACAGACTACGGTTAATTCAGACGTTGTTTTTGGATCGCGAATATCCCGATCCATTGGTGTTGAGTGGGACTTTCCGATTTCGCTTTGTATCTGAGAGGATGCACGGGCTGGAATATTAAACTTGCCAGACAGGCTTTGATATCCAATCGAGGGTATGCAATTGGTTATTCCAAAGCGGGGTTATGGGGCCGGTGAAATGAAGTCGCTGGTGCCATGGTGATACTTCAAGTTCATTCATGGAAGTAGAGGGGGCAGTCCTTGTCTTTTACTAAATTCTATCCTACTGGCTGAGTTGATTAGTTTCTTTGGTTGTAAATAGATAAAATTGCAAAAGACAAGAAACAACCGGCAGAAACAACCGGGGACAGACCACGGTTAATTCACTGCTGCTTTTTTTTGAATGTAGCCGCCATTTTTTTAATCGCCCAAAGCCTGCTTCACCACATCAACAAGCCGTTCTCCAATTCCTGCATTCTCGGCAAGAATTGGATACCGCTTACAAAGCTGATTGGATAGCGTATTCCCATTCTGCCGAACACTACGAATAATGCTGTCCAGCTCGTTATCCGGCGCTTCTAAGAATTGCTTGATGGCGCTGCGGGCTTGGTCGTTGGCTTTTAAGAAATGGGCTTCTTTGCGCATTTCTTGCGTTAGTGTGGTGTCGATGATTTTGGCGAGATATTCGGCGTGCGCGGTAAGGTCGGGGTAGCGCCATGCGGGCAGTGCATCATCATAAGCGCTGAAATAAAGATTGTATTCAACGCCATCCTCGGCGATGACTGGCTCGCCAAAATAGTATTGATCGGTATATTTCTTCATCAGGCGGCGGGAAAAACGCTCAAGCACTTTGTCGTAGGCGGCGCGCGCCTGCGTGCTGTCTGCAATGGTGGCCGATACGGGCAGAATAATTGGAGCGGGAATGAGGCCATCGCGTCGCAATATATCGTTAATTAGAAAGCGCGAAATTCGGCCATTGCCATCCGCCATCGGGTGAATATAGACAAAGCCGAAAGAGGCTACTGCGGCGCGCACGATGGACGATGCGCCTTGGCTGCGTTCAAGAAAATGTGCAAGCCCAGAGAGAAGCGCGCCAGTTTGCTCCCAGTGCGGAGCAATATAATCAACAACCGCTTGGTAGTGCGCCGAGTGACCTACATAAACAGGGGAATGGCGCAGGCCGTAGCGCAGTGCCATGTCGCCCAAAATGCCGCGTTGCAATAGGCTTAAGGTTTCGGCCGTGAATGGATTATCGTGCTGCCCGCATTCGTTTTCCATCACGGCGGCAAAGCGGCGGATGCGGTCTTCTTTATCTTGTTCGTGCTCAATCAGAAAACTGGCGCGGCTTTCTTTTACAGTTAGCCATACCGTGCTGCGCAAAATCAGATCTACGCCAAAATCCGTTTCTAACTCGGCCAGTTTGGCGGGCAAATCATAGGTCTCTGCCGCTTGAATGGCGGCGGTTCGACGAACGATGGGGCAGTAATCGCGATTGCCTGGTAGATTGTCACGAACACGCCAGCGCGGGCAATTGATGGCCTTGCCGACTAGATATAACGCTGGGTCGAGTGCATCAATGTAGTTGCCTCGCGTCAGATTAGGCACATCTAGCGTGTCATCCAGTAGCCATTCATACAAGAAGCAGGCGCGGCGGGCGTAACTTCCCGTTGGTTCACGCGCTATCCATTGCTCCAACTCTTGCTTGGCCAAAGCTTGGGAAAAAAGCCGCGCCAAAAATTCTAGATGGATGCCTTCATATTTGAAGGCAAAAGCCAATTGCTCGCTAAAAGAATCAAGGGGGCGGTATGACTCTGGATAAATCTCAAAACGAATGTCGCCATCATTTGACGTGGAGCGGTTTCGCCCGATCTCACTCTGTACTGCCAGCGGATGTACTGTATGGACATTGTAAGTGAGCGATAGCCATTGATAGCCGATCTCAGCCATAAAATCGATTACTCCGCCGTAAAAACAGTTATAAATTGAAGTTTTTTAATAAAAACGATTATAGCAGACGGGTTTGGGGCTGGTGGGCTGGTTTGCTTGTGATGAGGTGGGTTAGATGAGCCGTGTAGGGCGGGTTAGGTTTATCAACCCGCGCTGATCGCCCGTTGTTATGCCGGAATCAGATTGGTGGGTCACGCCTTGGGCTAACACGCCCTGCATCGAAGAGATATTAGTGGGAACAATCCCACCACGCCGCCAAAAAGCAATGGGGTCAAAAAAGCAATGGGGTCAGGTCTTACATTTTGCATCAGATAAAATTTACAGTGGTTTGCAAAGCAAGTTAAATTGATTGCTCATGTCAAATGTAAGACCTGACCCCATTGGGTTTTGACCCCATTGGGTTTTTTGGCTTAACGTTTATCAAACAAGGGTGTCTTTGGATTTCTGATGGTCACACTCACCCAATCACCGCCTTAAACTTACTACTTTCCTGCTGAATCAACTGGCTTTCATAATTCACCCCCACCGAATAGGCGGCGATTTTTCCCAGATGGGTATAGGGCAGGGCGGTTTCTTTGGCCCAGTCATTAAAGGTCTGCTGGATTTTATTTAAATCACGTTTGGCGGTGGGTTGGTCGGGGATGTCGAGGCCAGCCTGCTGCAGGGCCAGAGGAGCAATGAGAGGAGCAATGGGGTCAGGCCTTACATTTTGCATCAGATGAAATTTACAGTGGTTTGCAAAGCAAGTTAAATTGATTACTCATGTCAAATGTAAGACCTGACCCCATTGGGGTTTCCAATAAAAACGATTATAGCAGGTGGGTTTGGGGCTGGTGGGCTTTGCTGGTTTGCTTGTGATGAGGTGGGTTAGATGCGCTGTGTAGGGCGGGTTAGTTTTATCAACCCGCGCTGATCGCCCGTTGTTATGCCGGAATCAGATTGGCGGGTCACGCCTTTGGCTAACCCGCCCTGCATCGAAGAGATATTAGTGGGAACAATCCCACCACGCCGCCAGATATCGTTGATTAAAAAGCGCGAAATTCAACAACCGGGGACAGACCACGGTTAATTCATAGATGGTTTGTTTTTGGCTGTAGCCATTATTTTTTAATCGCCAAACGCCAGCTGTACCGCATCAACAATCTGTTCACCAATTCCTGCATTCTCGGCAAGGATTGGATATTGCTTACAAAGCTGATTAGATAGCGTATTTCCATTCTGCCGAATGCTACGAATAATGCTGTCCAGCTCATTATCCGGCGCTTCCAGAAATTGCTTGATGGCGTTATGGGCTAGATCGTTTGCTTTCAAAAAATGGGCTTATGTGTGCATTTCTTGCGTTAGCGGAAGAAGCAAGAGGTCAGATCTTACATTTTACATAAGATAAAATTTATAAAGGTTTGCAAATTGGGGTACGGGGGATGGCTGTTTTAGGTTGCGTGAGGGCGGCGGGTATGGTTTTTTGCTTACCGCCGGTATATATCCTCACGCAGCTTAATAGATAAAATCACCCGCCGATTACATGAGCGGGCAGTTTATTGGCCTAAGCAAACTTCCCAAATGCCATTAAGTTTTTAGATTTTGTTTCAATCTTTGGTGTCCTTCTTTTTGAGCGCCGCTCCCTGTTCCATGGCGGCCAGCTCGTTGACCGCGCGCCAGGCCTGATCGATGGCGGAGTGGGCGTACGGGCTCCAATCGGAGTCGGAGTTGGCGATGGTGATGTTGCCGATGGGCTGACGACCCAGCTCAATCCATTTCTCACACTGTGCCTCATCATCAAACAGGGTGTTAATGCTGTAGGAGTAGCCGTGGGACCAACGGTTTACCGTGATAGCGAGGACATCCTGCTCATGGTTAAAGCCTGCGCCGCCCAACATTCCTTGCAGCTGTTCGCGGATCATTTGCTCGTGTTGCTCAAAAGGCATGCCGAGGATTGTGGCGCGCCCCATGCGGGACTGCTCGCGTGCTGATAGGCCCGTATTTGGCAGGGTTGGCACATAGACCATGTGCAGGCACATGGCTTGATCTGGGTTCTTCGGATGTTCGTAGCCACCAAGGTTCACAGGGTAGTCCAGCTTGACTCGGCTATAGGGGGCCGCCGGTGAATAAACCTCATGCACCCCGAGCTTAACGAAGGCTTGCCAGTTTTTGATCACCACATTGGCGTAGACCAGCGGGGCTTTAACGTTCTGGCGCAGCGCTTCCTTTTGAGGCTTCGGTAGCTCGGGCACGATGTAGGGGATCATCATATTGTAACCGGCCATGATCGACTGCTTGGCCTGCACCCGATAAAGTTTGCCCTCCTTGATGTAGGTGACTTCGACCCCCTTGCTTTTATCGGCGCGGCGGATGTTTTTTGCCTGCAGTGCTGTGCTACCAAGGCGCAACCGTACTTTGTGTTTAGGCTGGTCGAGTTGGCTGTAGTCAAACTTGGCTAACACCACATCCTGCATGGTGTGGCCGGGGGCCACCTGCGGGATAAGCTTGCGCACCATCAGGCGCGTCAGCCCCGCATTACCATCGGGGAAGTGAAAGATGTAAGGGTCGTCCAGCTCTGCCTGTTCTTCAGCATCAAGGGGTGTCAAGTTCATGCCGCTAAAGCCTGGCAGGGCACATAGCCGCGCATCAGAACAAGCGGTAGCGTCGATGCCAACCGCTTGGAAGTCACTGGTGCGCTGCTGGAAGTAAGCGATTGCTTGCTTGCTCAGGCCCACCTTGTCACGCAAAAAGGTGGTGTAGCTATTACGGGTCACCCAGAGATCTTTCTCTTTTTGAGTCATGCCGCTCAAGTAATCGATTTTCTCTTCATGCAGGGCCAGCAAAGCGGCCTTGTCGATGTCATTAAACGGGAAGTCGCCGATAAACGCGGCCAGTGATCGGCCGTTGAGGCGATCGCGCGGGATATCATCGGCCACGCTGTGGCCAGGATCGCCGCTTACTATTTTGTTTACACCAAAGTGTTTCTCATCGAAATAGACGCCGCGACTTAAGCCCAGATCTGGATAGAAGGTCTGCTGGAAGCCCTTAGCCAGCTCGTCGATGTTCACCTCAAGCGCCTTAAGCAGCTCTAGTGCCACTGGGCTGTAGACAGAGCTTGGGGATTGCAGGGATTCACTGCCGCCGTAGCCCAGTAGCAAGCCATCAGGGGTGGTGAACTCGTTGCGTTTGGCGTGGCCGCCGAAATCGTCATGGTTGTCGAGTAGCAGGATTTTTTTATCAGCACCCAGTAATTGCTGATAAAAGCAGGCTGCTGCTAGGCCACTAATCCCAGCGCCCACGATCACTAAATCATACTCACCTTCAAGCGGGGCTGCCTTGAAGTTATATTGCTTGCCGCCGAAGGCGACGCTGTGTGCCGGCTCGAAAGAGCCCGGATGGTTGCCGCGCAGGCCAGTGAGGGCGGGTGGGTAGCTTAGCGTTTTGTTGGCCAGCGTATTGCCGCCTTGTGCCGCTTGCAGCAGGCTAATGGGGGCGACACCCGCCGCAATCGCTATGGCTACGCCGTTAAGAAAGTCTCTGCGTGTGATACTCATGGAAGTCCCTGTTGTATGAAGAATCGAATGAGGGAATAGGATGGGTTGGCTTCGTAAAGACGCCGGCAAGCTAACATCATATCTAAATGGAATGAGATTGATAATAACTTATTAACCGATATTGAGGCGGCCCTCAGGCTTTGAAGAGCGGCTGCATAAAGTGCGTATGGCAGATCTATTTCGCCGGGAACACCTAATCTGCTTAAGTTAAATAGGCTGTTGCCATTAAAAAATCTGCTGCATGCTAGCCAGATTCCTAAGCAAGGATTTAAAGTCATGCTATGCGGCGATTCAGAGCATGACAATCAAGGGCAATTAAAGATCTAAGCACTTTAGGTATTCTTATGTCTGATTTTTTGCCTGCCCTATCTTCGATTTATAATTAAATCTGTGGATTAAACCCAAAAAACGTTTAGATCATGAAACGCCTAAGCTATTAGCTGTACCAGAGGCAAAAAATGAAACGTGGTCGATGGATTTTATGCACGATCAATTAGCCGCTGGCTGCTGTATTCGCTTATTTAACGTAATTGATGATTTTAATTGGGAAGAATTAGGGATGGAAGTTGATTTCTCTTTGCCTGCAGGGTGTGTGCTGCGCTGCCTGAATTAAATCATTGAATGACGTGGCTAGCCCAAGCGAATCAGCTATTGATAATAGATATGGATACATTGCTCACATATTAAAAAATTGGACAGAGCAATAAGCGATTGAATTGGACTATATTCAGCCCAGCAATCTGCAGCAATATATCTATATTGAGCGCTATAATCGCGCCGTGCGTTATGAATGGCTGGCTTGTGATGATTTTGAAAGTATTGCCGAAGTACAAGAAACCGCAATGCAATGGCTTTGGATTTACAATAATGAGCGCCCGCATATGGGATTAGGCGGCATTACCGCAAAACAGAAATTGGCATTACATGCCTAGCCTCTATTTTAAAGTGAGCTTAAAAATGGGGGATTACCCCCTCCTCATCAAGCCCGCAGAAATGCGGGCTTTTTTGCATGTGTGCCAAGCGCATTGTGCGTAATTTATGCTTTTGACATGACAAGGGTTTGGTTAGGGTAAAAGATGGATATATTGCTTAATTGGGCGTTTTACCTACTTAAAATTACTTATTTCTTTCTTTTTTCTTGTTTTATTGTCTATTTTATTGATTTTAGTCTTTGTTTTTGTTTGTTTTAAATTGACCGTTTTATTGTAAATACTTACTATATGCTGTTAAAATATATCTAGTGAAGCAAAGATGAAATATCAAGTTGTCGGCGAATTGCTTACAAAGTACCGACAAATTTTTGCTGCAGCGTGGCAAATTCGCAAGCAGCAAGATCTACCACCCAGAAGCTCAGATGAGCTTGCCTTTTTACCCGCCGCCCTAGAGCTACAAGAAAATCCCCCTCACCCTGCCGCCCGCATCACCCTTTGGGCCTTGCTCGCTTTTATCTTGATTGCCCTGCTATGGGCCTGCCTTGGCAAGATTGATATTGTAGCTGTAGCACCCGGCAGGTTGATTGTGTCTGATCGCAGTAAAACCATTCAGCCTTTAGAGGCCGGGGTGGTGAAATCAATTCATGTGCAAGATGGGCAAACGGTGCAAGCAGGGCAATTGCTGATCGAGCTGGATGCCACCGTTTCTGGTGCAGAAAACACCAAGCAGCAAACCAATCTGCACGATGCAGAATTAAACGCCCTGCGCGCTAAAGCCTTGCTCGCCGCTTTAGATAGCGGGCAAGCGCCTGTGGTTAATAATGTGGCAGCGGGTAAGGAGCTGCAATCTCTGGAAGCCAGCCGCCTGGCGCTCAGCCAGTGGCAGGAATTACAAGCCAAGCTATCTACCCTGGATAGTGATACTTCACGCAAGCAGGCAGAGCGGGCAGGGGTGCAAGATCAGATCGCCAAGTTTGAGCAAACCTTACCAATTATTAAGCAGCGTGAAAAAGATTTTCAGGACTTGGCCCTGCAAAACTTTGTTTCCAAACACGGCGTACTGGAAAAGCAGCAGGCCAGAATAGAAACCGAGCAAGATTTAGCCAACCAGCGGCATAAAAAATCAGAGCTAGATGCCGCCATTCGCGGCAATGCCCAGCAAAGAATCGCCATTCAGGCAGAGTTTCGCCGCACCCAGCACGATCTGCTTACCCAAGCCAGCGAGCAAGCCCGCTCGTTTACCCAAGACGTGGTTAAAGCAGGCCAATTACAAAAACAAACCCGCCTAACCGCGCCCGTTGCCGGAATCGTGCAGCAACTGGCCGTACACACCGTAGGCGGCGTAGTCACCCCCGCGCAAGCCCTGCTGGTGATCGTGCCAAAAGATGAAGCCGTAGAGGCCGAAGTGGTACTGGAAAACAAAGACATCGGCTTTGTCAATGCCGGGCAGGCCGCCGCTATTAAAATTGAAACCTTTAATTACACCAAATACGGCCTAATTGAAGGATTAGTGAGAAACGTCTCTTTTGATGCCGTACCTGATGAAAAATTAGGATTGATTTATCAGGCCAGAATTAAATTACAAAAAAATAAAATGAATATCGACGGTAAATGGCTAAAGCTGGCACCGGGAATGGCGGTAACGGTAGAAATTAAAACGGGGCAGCGCAGAATTATTGAATATTTCTTATCGCCACTTATGGCTCATGTTTCAGAAAGTGCACGGGAACGCTAATTAAATAGAGGAAATAAAGAATAATGAAGAAAATAGGGCGTTTTACACTAGGGCTTGCACTGATATTTATTTTAACTGCTTGCGGCCCTAAGGTAGTGACTTGGCAGGAGGAAGCAAAGCAGGCCGATGGCAGCATGCTTTTACTCACACGCACGATCAGAATGGGCGGTGGGAGTGAAATTGGGCAAAGCGCGCCTGTGGCGGCTGAATCTATTCAATTTACCCATCCAAAGACAGGGAAAATTATTGTTTGGAATTCAATTAATGACCCGTATCTATTAGCAGATCCTTTGTTAATTCAATTGGAAGGTGATCGTGTTTTTGTTTTACTGACGCCTAGATCTTGTGGTTCATGGCTACGCTATGGGAAGCCAAGCCCTGCTTTTGTTTTGCAAGTGCAGCAAGAGGGGGGCGTTAAACATGAGGATACGGGTCATTTACCTGAAAAATATCGCTATATGAATTTAATATTTCACCCGAAAAATGAATTAAGGCTTGAACGTATTCAGCAACATAAGGGGTTGATTAATTGGAGTGAAGTTGATGGAATAAATAGAAGCCATCTGGATGGTGATAACCTTAAATTACTTAATGTAGATTATTCATATAACTTTGAAAATTGTGAGCGATAAAATGACAAACGAACAAATAGTTGAAATGGCTTTAATGGCTGGTAATGCATATTTCGAAACAAGGCATAATAATAATAAAATTCCTATCCCTAATGGTTGGGGGTTGATGGGTGAAAGGAAATTTAATGCAGCAAGCGGATTTGAAGCGGCTGTATTTAAAAAAGGCAATGAAATTGTGATTAGCTTTGCCGGGACAAATTCTGGGCATTTAGGCGAAGGGACTTCGCCAGACCAGAGTGCCGATTTAACATTGGGTGCTGGATTATTACACTCGCAGTTGCTGGAGTGCGTTGCACTTTATAAAGAAGTAAAGGCTCAATTTTATAAGGAGTCTGCTGATAAAAACATAAGACCCAATATTACGTTTACCGGGCATTCATTAGGGGGAGGCTTGGCGGCATTAATGGCCGTTTTTTTTGATCTTCCTGCAGTGACTTTTGATCCTGCACCATTTGCTTTGGCTGCAAATATGCAAAATAAAAAATCAATAGCCAGTTATATTGAAAAACTGGGTTATTTTCCCCCAGATATTGCCCTTGACCTTTTCGAAAGCTCAATTAAAAAATCAGGTATTGATGGATCTTGGCACAGTATTCGCGGTGAAAAAAATATTATTTCTTTTGCTACGCAAGGTGAAGTGCTGTCGAGTGCGGGTAAAGTAGGGGGTATTTTGGGGGCGAGGAGAATTGGGGCAATAACTCTAATTAACCATGGCGCACCTGATTTTACTAACCAAATCAATTTGCACTCGGTAGCATTGCTAGCGGCATTAAAAGAAAATGACCAGTTTAGGCAACAAACGTTTGCATTGCCTGATGTGATCCGGCTAATTTTTGATAATGATATGTTTAATTGGCCAACAGATGAATTGAATAAAAACTTCATGGAGATGCTGGTTCAACATCAGCTTGGTAGTAATAAAGATCATATGTTGGATCATTTTTCCGATGATTTAAAGCTTTTATCAGGTAATAAAGTATGGAGTCAAAGTGATAGCGGAAAGAAAGGAATTATTAAAATAATTTTAGAGAATTACTATAATCAGAAAGATAAAAATTTTGATCATTCGGCACTAAGCCAAGAAAGCGGTGGGATACGTATTGATTTAGACAAAATAGGCAGTGCCTCCGGTATTAAAAGTTTAAAGGGGTGGGCTGATATTAAGGAAAAAGTACTTCGTGATACAAAATCTGTATGGGACCCTAAAGGTGCTTATGCTTTTTATAGTGCACAGGATATGTTTGATTCAATACAGGTACTTACTATTGCTGGGAGTACAGATCGATTGGATTTTACTGGTAGTGATAAGGTGGATGTCATTGATGGTGCAGAAAGTAATGGGATCACGGCATATGGCGGTGCAGGCAATGATTTATTAATTGGATCAAAAAAAGGTAAGTCTAAGTTGTTTGGAGATGGTGGTGATGATGTGCTCATTGCTGGTGATGGTGGGGCGGAGTTAACGGGGGGCGCTGGTAGCGATAAATTATTTGGGGCAAATTATAAACCCGATGTTTTAGATGGCGGAGAAGAAAAAGATATTTATTACGCAGGGGCTGGCGATACGATTATTGAAACCGGCAAAGACAGTGAGATCTATCTCGGTGCCCAAAAAACACGCTTGGTAGGAGGGCTGCCGGTTCCTGGGGAAAAAGATGTGTGGCGTAGTGCTGATGGTGCATTTACATGGGTGCGCACTGCCCCGGATACATTTTTAGTGCATGGTGGGGCCGCAGGCACCATAACCATTAAAGATAGCTCGCAAATTGGTAAGGATGGGACCTTGAATGTTTTAGGGCTTACGTTAACTGCTGAGGAGGATGGCCCACCTCCGTCGCCTGGTTCTGGTGGCTCCCCCGGTGGTTCTGGTGGCTCCCCCGGTGGTTCTGGTGGTTTTACTGGTGCTCAGCGTTGGCAGCCGCGCCGTGATCCACTTACGCTTGATCTTGATCGAGATGGCTTGGAAACGGTAGGAACAAAGGACGGGGTACTGTTTGACCATGATGGTGACGGTTTAAAAACGCAATCGGGCTGGGTGAAACCCGATGATGGCTTCTTGGTGCGTGATTTAAATGGGAATAATGTCGTTGATAATGGCAGCGAATTATTCGGCGATGCTACGCACAAGCTTGACGGTAGTTTGGCAAAAAATGGTTTTGATGCACTGGCGGATTTGGATAGTAATAAAGATGGCAAGGTGGATATCAATGATGCCGCATTTGCTTCGCTCAGAGTGTGGCGCGATATCAATGGCAATGGTCTTACGGATAGTGGTGAGCTGCTTACGCTAGAGCAAGTGGGTATTGCTAGCTTTAACACCAAGGAAAAAAGCCATAGTTTGATATTGGAAAATGGGAATCGTCTGGCAGATCTGGGCAGCTACACACGCACGGATGGCCAAACTGCGGTATTGGGTGAGGTTGGCGATATGGCTGATATTGATTTAGCAGAAGACACGTTTCATCGTGAATTTACTGATCATCTTGCTATTTCTGATGAAATTAAAGCACTTCCTGAAATGACTGGATCGGGAAAGGTCCGTGATTTGAGAGAGGCGGCTAGTCAGTCTGATTTATTAAAATCATTGCTTTCACAATATAGCAGTACAAATACAGGTGAAGATCGCTTCACTCTGATCGATAAAATGCTTGCAGCTTGGGCTGATACCTCTGGAATGGCTAAATCATTAGAGGAAAGAGCGAAGAGTAGCTATTATTTTGATTATCAAGCATTTGGTGATATTAAAAAACCTGTGGGTTCTGTTGGCGCTCAAGATTCATTACGTTTTTCTGAAACAATTCAGTATTGGAATCAGAAGATGCATATTTTAGAGGCGTTTAATGGCCGCTATTTTATGACCTTTCCTAATGAAAGAAAAACTACTACTGATCCTGTTATACCAAGTGGAGCTGCATTATCTGGCGGTGGCGGTGGCGGTGGCGGTGGCGGTGGAAGTGGTGCGGCTAGCGTTCCACAAATCCCAACCTTAAGCGTTAATTATAGCCAAGAGCAAATAAATCTTTTGAATCAATCTTATTCTGATCTCAAAGATTCTGTTTATTCAGTACTGGCCCTTCAAACAAATTTAAAGCCTTATCTTGATCTCATTGCTATAAAAACTAACAGCGAGCTAGGCACTATTAACTTTGATTGTTCAGGAATATATAGTTTATTTGAGAAACAAATGAAGGAAAACCCCAAACAAGCCTTAATAAATTTGATCGAGATAAACAAATATGCATCAAAAACACTCATGTTTGTTGGATTTGATGGTTTTCCTTTGTTAGATTCTTATCTAAACAGTCCTGAATATAGCTCTGTAGTAGCGGAAGTAATTTCATTATCAGGAATACATAAAGTTGATGGGGTGTGGGAAGGCAGTAGTCGGTCAGATTTTGTTTTTGGCGGTAATGCGAGTGATCAGTTATCTGGTAAAGAGGGTGATGATTTTATAGTGGGTGGCGCTGGGAACGATGAATTATACGGTGGGGATGGGAACGACATTCTGGACGGTGGCAGTGGTGATGATTTACTAGATGGCGGTTCGGGTGCAGATATATATTTGTTTGGGAGAGGCTCAGGAAGTGATCATATTTATCAGAGTCGAAGTATTGATGAAGCAGCTATCGATTGCATACAACTGGCAGCGGGGGTTTCTGTTGCAGATGTAATGCTTAGCAGAAGAGGGAATAGTGGAGATGATTTAATTCTGCGTATTAAAGGCACAGATGATCAGTTGGTAGTAGGTGGTAATTTCTATCAAGAAGGTACTACCTATCAGGCAATGAAATATATTAAGTTTGCAGATGGCACAATTTGGGATCAGGCCGTAATTAAGGACAAGGTGCTTGAATCTACTATTGGTAATGATAAATTAATTGGTTTTAATACCGATGAGTATATCAATGGCGGCGAAGGCAATGATGAACTCTATGGGGGAGGTGGGAATGACACGTTTGATGGTGGACTTGGTGATGATAAAATTTTTGGAGGCGACGGTGGGAATACTTATTTATTTAATTTAGGTTCAGGGGCTGATTCTATTTGGAATAATAATGATGCTCCTGGTGTGGCTAACGATAGAGTTTTGTTTGGGGCAGGGATTACGCCTGAAAATATTACGTTAACTCGTTGGGAAAATGATTTAGAAATCAAAGTTAATGGTACAAGTGATCGTTTGGATGTTCGTTATTTTCTGGATAACGATGGTTATAGCAAATATGCGGTGGATGTACTTGAGTTTGCTGATGGCACAATATGGGGTGTGGAGGATATTAAAAGTAAGTTACTTGAAGGGACTGAAGGAAATGATTCATTAATTGGCTATAAGTCTGACGATGTTATTAATGCAGGTGGCGGAAATGATAAAGTTGGTGGTGGACAAGGCGATGATATTTTAAATGGAGGAGAGGGTAATGATCGGTTGGGTGGTTTTTGGGGGGATGATGTTTTAAATGGCGGAAATGGTGATGATGAATTATATGGCGAGGATGGTAATGATATTTTAGATGGCGGAAGTGGTAATGATAAATTAGATGGTGGAATTGGTAATGATGTATATGTTTTTTCCAGAGATGCGGGTAATGATTTAATTACTTATTGGCAAGATGGAGATTCTATTAAAGTTGATTCTAATATAACGATGAATGATATGGAGCTAAGAAATGATAATGGCGATTTGGTTTTAAAAGTAAAAAATTCGAATAGCAGTTTGAGAATTAGAAATTATTTTATTGAGAAAATTGATCAATATGCTATGTCTGCGCCACCTAAGGAGGGGGCTAACTACCTGAATGCAAAGCAAATCTGCTTTGCTGATGGCACATCATGGGATCTTGATGCTATCAAAGCTCAGGCATTGATCCCAAGTGATGGCGATGATGCTTTTTATGCTTTCTTTAAAGGCTCTACGATTTTTGGTCAAGGCGGCAATGACACGTTTTATGGGCGATCTGGTAATGATACTTTTGATGGTGGAGCGGGGGCAGATCGACTATTAGGCGGGGCTGGGGATGATTACCTATTAGGGGGGGGGGGTGATGATGATCTGGATGGTGGAGAGGGGAGAGATATTTTAAATGGCGGGGCAGGTAATGATCGGCTTAATGGTGGAGTAGGCGAAGACACATACTTGTTTGGCAGAGGGTCTGGCCAAGATGTTATTGGCGATAGAGATAAAGACAACAATCATTTTGAGCACGATATCATCCAATTAGGTGAAGGCATTTCCACCAGTGATCTTGTGTTAACGCACACTGAATCGTCTCTTACTCTTGAGATAAAAGGGACGACTGATCGACTGACAGTTTGGAATGATTTTCATAGTGATGTTCCTGCTGATAAGCATTTTGTGGAGCAAATTAGGTTTGCTGATGGCTTACTTTGGGATTATGCGGACATTAAAAACAAGACACTGCTTTCAACGGATGGGGATGATGTGTTGCTTGGGTATGCTGGCAAGGATTTGATTAGTGGGGGCGCAGGCAATGATACCCTTATTGGTGATCTGGGCGACGATATACTTGAAGGTGGAATAGGTAATGACACCCTTCGTGGTGGCTTGGGGGATGATGTGCTTGATGGTGGTAAAGGTAATGATATTCTTGATGGCGGAGAAGGTATTAATTCGTATTTATTTGGCCGTGGTTATGGGGTAGATACCATTGTTCAAAACTTTTTAAGCCCAGTAGATGATGGTTCGATTGTGTTGGGGGAAGGAATTACGCCCGCTGATATAACGTTGGTTAGTAATGGTTCTTCCTTGTTCGTGTCAATTAATGGTACTGCTGATCAATTGATAATAGAAAACTTCACTCATGGTGGTGGATTTTATTCAGGAATAATGTTTGTTAAGTTTCAGAATGGCACTGTTTGGAATAGAGATGCTATTTTTAATCTATTGGCTGAAGGCACATCTGGAGATGATAATTTATATGGTCGTTCATCGAGTAGTCATTTAATTGGCCATGGCGGTAATGACATTATTACTGGCTTTGGAGGGGATGATATTCTAGAGGGTGGAGAAGGAGCTGATAGCCTTGATGGTGGCGCGGGAAATGATCTGCTTGAGGGGGGATTGGGGGATGATACGCTCAAGGGGGGGGCTGGTAACGATACGCTTAGTGGTGGCGCAGGAGACGATGATTTAAGTGGTGGTGATGGGAGTGATGTCTATTTATTTGGCAGAGGGTCAGGTCATGACTCTACTTCGTATATCCATTACAATTATGATTATTCATATAAAAATAATCCGCTTGCCAATAATTCCGATTCTGTTTTATTTGAGACTGGAATTACGCCAGAAGATATATTGTTGCGCCGTTCTGATGAAGATTTGATTGTAAAAATAGCTAATTCAAATGATGAGCTGACAGTTAAAAACTATTTCAGTAAACGAAATGTATCATCTAGTGATAATTATAAATTAGAATATTTAAAGTATTTAAGATTTTCAGATAATACAATTTGGGATATTGATACAGTAAGGTCGAAAGTAATTGTTCCAACTGATGGTGATGATTATTTGTTGGGGTACGAAGGTAATGATATTATTAATGGTGGAAATGGAAATGATTCTATTAGAACATTTAGCGGGGATGATATTTTAGGTGGTGGTCGTGGAGATGATGTTTTAGACGGTGGCCGTGGTAGTGATGCTTATTTGTTTAACCTTGGTGATGGGAAAGATATTATTGTTTCATGGGATATGGACGAAGGGAAAATCGATGAAATCCGTATGGGGGTTGGCATACTTGCCAGTGAAATCACTCTAAGCAGTGATGGCGATGATCTTATTTTATCCATTAATGGAACGTCTGATAGCTTGCGGATTAAGGGGTACATTAATTCAAGTTATTCACCCGCACGTTATCCAATTGATCAGATAAAATTTGCGGATGGTCTGGTTTGGGATTCTGCAACAGTAATTAAATTATATAAGGAAGAAAGAACGCGCATTCTGCTGGGTTGTGACGAGCTGATTGAAGGGAATGAGGAAATTAATAAATTAATTGGCACTGAGTCCAATGAATTAATGCGTGGTTTTGCTGGTAATGATCAATTATTTGCTTCTGCAGGTAATGACATACTGCAAGGCGGGGAAGGTGATGATTATCTGGATGGTGGCGCAGGTAACGATAAATTAGAAGGGGGTGTTGGTAAAGATCAGCTCAGTGGCGGTGAAGGCGATGATTTATTGCTGGCAGGTGCTGGCGATGATAAATACGTCTTTACCGGCAACTGGGGAAATGACGTTCTTGATAACACCGGTGGCGGCTCTGATTGGTTGTTCTTTTCTGAATTAGAGCGCAGCCAATTGAGCTTTAAGCAAGATGGTAAAGATCTGTTGATTGGCGTGATGGGGGATGCCAGCCGCAGTGTGCGGTTATTGAATCACTTTAATGGTGGTGATGCGGCCATTGCTTATATACAGCCTAAGTCTGGTTACGCTTTGTCTGCTGTGGATATTGCCAAGCTCTTGGGCAGCGGCGGTAGTACTAATACTCTGAATGGCACTAGCGGCAATGACAATTTATCTGGCACTGCTCAAGTTGATTTAATCACTGGTGCTGCGGGTAATGATTCTTTGTTTGGCCAGGCAGGCAATGACACGCTGCGCGGCGATGAAGGCGATGATTATCTGGATGGTGGCCTTGGCAATGACCGGCTTGAAGGTGGCGCAGGTAAGGATCAACTGGCTGGTGGTGAAGGGGATGATCGCTTAATTGCAGGTGCTGGCGATGATAAATACGTCTTTACCGGTAATTGGGGTAACGATGTGATTGACAACACCGGCGGCGGTGCAGACTGGTTGTTCTTCTCAGAGCTGGACCATAGCCAACTGAGCTTTAAGCAAGATGGTAAAGATTTATTGATTGGCGTAGTGGGCGATGCTGGCCGTAGTGTGCGGGTGCTGAATCACTTTAATGGAGGTGATGCGGCGATTGCGTATCTGCAGCCTAAATCGGGGAATGCTTTATCGGCGGCAGATATTGCTAAGCTCTTACCAAGTACCGGTGGTAATAACGGTGGAAGTGGTAATGCAAATCCGGCTGATTTTGATCAGGTCGTTGATGGCGATGCTGCTAATAATCAGCTTCAGGGTGATTCCGGCAAAGACTTAATCCGAGGAATGGCAGGTAATGATCAGCTATTTGGCGGCGAGGGGAATGATCGCTTAGAGGGGGGTGATGGTGATGATTACCTTTCTGGTGGTTTTGGTAGTGGCAATAGTGGCGATGATCTATTGATGGGCGGTGCTGGCAACGATACCCTGAATGGCGAGGATGGTAATGATCGCCTAGAAGGCGGTACAGGCAACGATAGTTACGTTTTCGATGGCACTTCACAAGATGTAATTGATAACACGGGCGGGGGGAACGATGGTATTTTCCTTGCCGATGGGATTGGCGCAGACAGAATAAGCTTTAGCCGTGATGGTGATGATTTATTGCTGATGGTGGATAAGAGCGCAGCAAATTCTGTGCGTGTGCTTAAGCATTTCCTTGGCGGTGATATGGCGATCAGCTATGTGCAGCCTAGCGGTGGCAATATGATTTCTGCACAGAAAATTGCTCAGATGATTGGTGCGCAATCCATCCCAGGTGGGTATGAGGCGCTGGTTGATGGGGATGCGGGCAATAATAAGTTGTCCGGTACAGCCGCGAAGGATCTGTTGCGTGGTTTTGCTGGCAATGATCAGTTGTTCGGTGGTTTAGGAAATGATCGTTTAGAAGGCGGCGATGGCGATGATTACTTGGCTGGTGGCTACGGTAATGTGGTCAATACGGGTGATGACTTGCTGATGGGAGGGGCGGGCAACGACACCTTAAGTGGTGAGGATGGTAATGATCGGCTTGAAGGTGGTATTGGCGATGATAAATACACTTTTGATGGCAAATCGCAGGATGTAATTGATAACACCGGCGGTGGTTTCGATGGGGTGTTCTTTAGCGGCACGGTCACTAAAGATCAGTTGGGCTTCTCGCGCTCAGGCGATGATTTATTGATTACCGTAGGCGGCAATGCCCAGCAAAGTGTGCGTGTGCTGAACCATTTCCTTGGTGGTGATTGGGCAATTGATTATGTGCAGCCTAGTGGTGGCGTACCGTATTTAACCACGGTAGCCATTAATGCCGCTGTTGCCGCTGCTGGCCTGAAATTAGTTGGGACTGGAGGTAACGATACTTTAGTGGGCGATGTGGGCAAGGACACCTTAACAGGGCTGGCCGGTGATGATGTGCTGAATGGTGGTGCTGCCGCAGATACCCTTGTGGGTGGCACGGGCAACGATACTTACATCGTTGATAATGCGGGCGATGTGGTGACCGAGCTGGCAGGCGAGGGAACGGACACGGTGCAAAGCAGCCTGAGCTGGGTTCTTGGCAGCAATCTGGAAAACCTCACTCTAATCGGCACTACCGCACTAAATGGCACGGGTAATGAGTTGGCGAATGTATTGATTGGCAATGCTGCCGCCAATACGCTCACTGGCGCAGCAGGCAACGACACGCTAGATGGTGGCGCGGGAGCCGATAAGCTGCTGGGTGGGCTGGGTGATGATCGCTATGTGGTGGATGTCAGTGGTGATGTCATTACAGAAAATGCCAATGAAGGCAATGACACGGTGCAAGCATCGTTGGCATGGACGCTTGGTACTAATCTGGAAAACCTTACGCTTACAGGCTCTGCTGCAATCAACGGCACAGGTAATGCACTGAATAACGTCTTAATGGGCAATGCAGGCGCAAATACGCTGACCGGTGCAGAAGGTAATGACAGCTTAAGTGGTGCTGCGGGTGTTGATGCCTTGATTGGTGGTGCAGGCAACGATACTTATATGCTTGCCCGTGGCGATGGTAGCGATACGGTTACCGAGAATGATGCTACGGCTAAAAATACCGATGTTGCACAGTTTCAGGCGGGTATTGCCAGCAATCAGCTTTGGTTCCGTAAGGTGAGCAATAATCTGGAAGTCAGCGTCATTGGCACTGGCGATAAGCTGACGATGCAAAACTGGTACTCAGGAAATGCTTACCATGTGGAGCAATTTAAAACGTCGGATGGCAAGGTGCTGCTGGATACACAGGTCAACGCCTTGGTTTCAGCCATGGCGGCCTTTAACCCACCTGCCGCAGGCCAGATGACTCTCAATCAGCAGCAACAGGATGCCCTGCAGCCTGTGCTGGCGGCCAACTGGCATTAATGTCTTGATGTAATCAAAAGGCCCAGCCTCGCAAGGGGTTGGGTTTCTTATTTTTTTCTGAAGTAGAAAAGCAATGAAACTCCTAGACTCACCTGAATCTTCTGCGGATGCACCTGCTTTTGATTCTGCTTTAGCGTGCCTGATTATGCTGGCGCGTTTTCATCAAGTGGCGATTGAGCCTGAACAAATTAAGCATCAGTTTGCGGGTGAATCAGGCCTGTTAAGTGAATCCGATGTATTGCGAGCGGCCAAACAGTCCGGATTAAAAGCTAAGGCGGTTGATACCCATTTTGATCGCTTGGATCGCACCCCTTTGCCTGCAATGGCGCAACGCTTGGATGGTAGTTGGGTGATTTTGGCTAAGGTCGATGCCAATAGCGATCCTGCCGTGTTATTCCATGATCCACAAAGTGGTCGGCCCGAGTCTTGCTCTAAAGAAGAGTGGCAGGCTTTATGGTCTGGTCGACTGATTTTGTTTACTTCCCGTGCCAGCTTGGCAGGCGATTTGGCTCGGTTTGATTTTTCATGGTTTATCCCTGCCGTAGTGAAATATCGAAAATTGCTTGGCGAAGTGCTGCTGGTGTCGTTTTTTCTACAGCTTTTGGCTTTGGCTACCCCGTTGTTTTTTCAGGTGGTGATGGATAAGGTGCTGGTGCACCATGGAGTTACCACGCTGGACGTCATTGCCATCGGCCTATTGGTGATTTCCTTATTTGAAGTGGGGATGACCGGGCTGCGTACCTATGTATTTAGCCACACCACCAATCGGATTGATGTGGAGCTGGGCGCTAAGCTGTTTCGCCATTTGCTGGCCTTGCCTTTGGCTTACTTTCAGGCCCGGCGGGTAGGGGATTCGGTGGCGCGGGTACGCGAGCTAGAAAACATTCGCAACTTTCTGACTGGCCAAGCGCTGACTTCGGTGTTGGATCTGTTTTTCTCAGTGGTGTTTCTGGCGGTGATGGCTTACTACAGCTGGTGGCTCACCTTAATTGTGCTGGTGTCTTTGCCCTGCTATATCGGTCTATCGGTATTGATTACCCCGGTATTAAAAGCCCGCTTAGATGAGAAATTTGCCCGTGGCGCGGAAAATCAATCCTTCCTCGTAGAAATGGTGAGCGGGATTGAAACGGTTAAATCGATGGCGGTAGAGCCGCAAGTGACTCGCCGCTGGGATCAGCAGCTGGCGGCTTATGTAGCTGCAGGTTTTAAAGTTGCCAATCTGGCGAATATCGGTAGCCAGGGGGTCAACCTTATTCAAAAAATCGTCACCGTAGCTACGATGTGGATGGGGGCGAAGCTGGTGATTGAAGGGAAATTGACAGTGGGGCAGCTGATTGCTTTCAATATGCTGGCAGGTCGAGTGGCCAGCCCCGTGATGCGTTTGGCGCAGCTGTGGCAGGATTTTCAGCAGGTGGGCATCTCGATGCAGCGCTTGGGAGATATCTTAAATACCCGCAGCGAAATTAATCAGAGTAGAGCGCAATTGCCTGCCATTATTGGTCAGATTGAATTTGATCAAGTGCATTTTCGTTACCGTGCAGATGGGCCGGAAATCTTGCGTGGCATTAATTTAAGTATTAAAGCCGGTGAAGTCATTGGCATTGTTGGGCGTTCGGGCTCTGGCAAAAGCACGCTAACTAAGCTCTTGCAAAGGCTATATGTGCCAGAACGTGGCCGAGTGCTGATTGATGGTATTGATTTAGGCCTGGCCGATCCGGCATGGCTACGCCGCCAGATTGGCGTGGTCTTACAAGAGAATCTGCTGTTTAACCGCAGCATTCGTGACAATATCGCCTTGGTTGATCCGGGCATGGGCATGGATAGAGTGATTCATGCCGCCAAGCTGGCCGGAGCACACGATTTTATCGTCGAGCTGCCTGAAGGCTACGACACCGTAGTTGGAGAGCATGGCAGTGGCTTATCTGGCGGGCAAAAACAACGTGTTGCCATTGCTCGTGCCTTAGTCAGCAATCCACGGATATTGATTTTTGATGAAGCCACCAGTGCGCTGGATTATGAATCAGAGCGGATTATCCAGAACAATATGAAAGCCATTTGCCAAGGGCGCACGGTGCTGATTATTGCTCATCGTTTATCGTCGGTTAGGGATGCGCATCGGATTGTGGCGATGGATAGGGGGCAGATTGTAGAGGAGGGGCCGCATAGCGAGCTAGTGCAAAAGCCGGATGGCTATTACGCACGTTTACATGCGATGCAGGCAGGGTAATTACTTTCGGTTTGAAGGTAGTGTTTTTTAATCAGAATGATGGGGTAATTAGGCAATCCTCTCAACTTAAGCAAAACCAACGGGAAATGGTGCTATGGCTGGCTTGCGATGATTTTGCAAGTATTGCTGAAGTACAAGAAACCGCAACACAATGGCTTTGGATTTACAATAATGAGCGCCCGCATATGGGATTAGGCGGCATTACCGCAAAACAGAAATTGGCATTACATGCCTAGTCTCTATTTTTAAGTGAGCTTAAAAATGGGGGATTACCTATGAGCGCCCCCGGCCATTATGGCGGGGGCGTCTGTTCAATGCTTGCTGAGCTTCGCGAAAATGTCACGGTGGGTGGCTTCGAAAGGCTTATGTTCCGTATGGGCAAGGTCGCTTTTTCAGCCGCAACACTTGCTCTAGCTCTTGTTCGCGAGACTTTGAACAAGGCTCACCGCCCACATGGGCGGCGAGCCTGCTGGCAGCGCTGTTAGCGCTTGGTGACGTAGTTAGGTAGCGGGCTGATCTTTTTCTCGTAGTCCGGCACATTGAGTTGTGAGCCGTTATTGCCCCGGATCATCGATGGAATCGCCACCGCATGCACCGCCATATCCCAACCCAAGATGGTTTCATCCGGATCGCCGGGATCTTGTGGTCCGGTGATCGATTCATATCCCAAGGTATCGGCAAGCGTAATATTTCGGCCGAGCAAGCGACCAATTTCCCTGAGCGCTGCGGCTTCGTCGCTCAGTGCTTGGTTGGTGCGGAACAACTGAGAGAGGGCGGTTCTGGGTACATAGACGCGCATCATGGTGCCCGTTGCGCCGCTATCGTTATCCAGGGCGTAGCCGTAGGCGACTTCTGGGTTACCGGCGATGTAGAGGCCGCGCCAGATTGGCTGTAGCTCCTGAGACCGGCGAGTGATGCCGCCGGTTACGATACTTCTGGCGGCAGCGATCGAACCACCGTGATAGCCCGCGAAGACATAGCCCAGATCTAACAGTCGCTGATGGGTGGACAGCAGGCGCTCTTGGTTCCAGTTGCGGGTAGTGCCATTGGCGAGGAATTCTACTGGCTCGCCTGGTGCAAAATAGTCTGCGCCGGGGTGGTACTCGCGGTTGACGTGTGCGCCGGTGGCATCGGGCGCGTTGCAAGGCGCGCTGTCGGCTGGGCAAGTTAAGGACAGCACGTCTGCTCTTTGTGCGTCATCGGCGCTGGTGCCCGGATGGTTGGCGCGGTAGGCGTTCAAGCGGGTTTGCGCCTCGGCTAGCCCTTCGCGGGCCAGTTCTGGCGTTTCACGCACTACGGTTCCCAACTGATCCAGTGCGTCTTGGTTTTCAGCACCGCTGACTGGGCGGGAGTGGATCAAATCCTCGACCACCTGGCGGAAACGGTCGAAAGACAGCCTGGTGGCGATGTATAGGCCGACGATGTTTTCTACCCGGAAGCCGCAGGCAGATAGCTCTTCCCAGCCCCTAGGTTGACGAGTGCGGGCTAGCGATTCCAGCGGGATGCCGCAGACGCGGTGCGCGGATAGCGCGCCCAGCGCGTTTTTCTTGCTGAAGTGCACCCGGTGCTGGATCGGTGCTTTAGCTATCGGTTTGAATTCATTGATCTGGGGCTTGCCGGCCACCACTTTGTATAGCGAGCCTTCCCAGGTGTTTTTCAGCTGACAGCGGTTTTGGGTGACGTAGTTGTAGATGGCATCCAGCGGGTCTAGCCAGCACAGCACGATGCCGCTATGCCATTCGCTCCAGCGCTTTTGCCGGTTGTGCTGCGCCGGTGCGGCGGTATAGCCCACGCCCGGCCAAGACAGGATGATATCGTTCATGGCATTGGTGGAGCTGAACGCCAGCTTAGCCTTGGCTGGCCAGCGCGCCAAGTCGGCATCGTTCAAGTCCACGCTGTATAGCGGTGAGTGATCGACAATCTTTTTATTGCTGTCGATGTCCATGATAAATAGCTTGATGCTGGTGGGCGCGTCTTTGCCAACCGGCACAGCCCAATTCAGGGTGAACCATTCGGTGCGGCGTTTATGAGTAAATTTTTTGACCTGGCCATCGGACATGGCCAATTCGATGATTAAACTGCCCGGCGCGGAGCCAGTATCGTAACCATTGTTGATCCGAATCTTGGCGAAGTTGTCAATTTTGATGGTGGCGCTATTATTGGCGGCGGAGGCGAAACGGTCTTGCACAAACATCGAATAATATAAAACCCCCTCTTCCGGTGATGGGGTGATTTGCACCGGCAGCGAGGTGTTGATGAACTTGCCGGGTTCGGGCGGGGAGAGTACGCAGCTGTCGGCGCATTGCTTGAATATTTCGAAATCGGTCTTAATGCTGGAGCTTGCGGGCTGTTTGAAACCAGCGGCAGCCACTGCATTAGGTGGACGGGCCTCCTCGGTTGCAGATGGTCGGGCCTCCTCGGTTACGCATCCGGATAATAATGAAATGAGTCCCGCAGCAATGGCAAACTCTTTATAAAGTCTCATCATATAGTGCTCCTTGCGATTGAATGAAAATGAGGTGGCCTGACAATCAGCTGTCTACCAGACCGGGGGCAGTAGGGGGTGGGCTTGGTTCGGTAGTCCCCCTGCATAACTCTTTTAAGATGTTCGGCTAGCTGCTGTTTTACGATGTTGACGATCGATAAATCCTGCAGCACCCGCGAAGTTTGGCGGTATCTAAAGTGCAAAAAGGGGCTCTACCGTTATGCATCGCGGCAATAGCTGTTTGCTTCATGTAGCGCCGTCAGCCTGGCTGAAGAGAGATGAGTTGCTGATCTTGATTTGAAAGCAGTGGCGAATGAAGTGCGCAGATCAAATGTCATAAAAACCAATGGCTTACATTTGTAACAATATGTTACATGAAGCTTTGTGTTTCTCGCACTAGGTTTTCAGTGCTTGTATGGTGTGATTATGCACAAAAAAAGTATTTGTAAGGTAAGTGCCGTACAGGAAATCATTAATACAGCGTCTGGCAAATAGTGAAGCCGTGTATGACGGCTTAGTTTTATCAACCCGCGCTGATTACCCCTTGTTATGTCGAAACTATATTGGCGGGTTACCCCTTCGGCTAACCCGCCCTTCATCGTCGGTGTGTTTGGGTTAGCCCTTTATTTACAACGTTTTGCTGGCAATGCATCGACATTTATTCGCATGTGGGGCGAAAACTTAAGAGTGCTTTTAGGGGGAGGTCTTTCGTTTGATATGAAGCAATCAACTTAACTTGCTTTGCAAATATTTGTAGGTTTTTTCTGAGTGAAATGTAAGGTATGACCTCTTTGCCATGAGCTGGTTTTTTTGCGTGTGGTGTTGGCTGGCATAAGTTATCGGCAGAAACTTGTAGTTAGTCAGTGTTTAGTAATTAAGCATAATAAAATGTTTGGTATGGTATTGGCATTCGTGTAGGCTGCGTAAGCATTAGAAAACTCTTAATTTATAGCGATGTTGTGGTCTGAACTAGGGTGGCATAGCACGTTTTTTACCAAGCAATTCTCTTGAGATAGTTAATGAATAACGATCGTTTGCAGCAATATGGTGTGGGCTTGGCTGGTTTAAGTTTGAGCTTGATTTTAAGCGCGTGCGGAGGTGGCGGAGGGGATGCCGAGCCTGCCAGCGTAACGCCAACTGCGCCTCCATCTGTCATTGTTCCTACTCTAACGCCAACGTCTGTGCCCGCATCTGGCCCTGCTTTGCCGGGGGCTTTATTAATTAGTGAAGTTTCAAGTAATTATTTAGACCAAACAGGAGCATGGCTGGAAATTTACAATAGCAGCGCTCAGGATTTGTTATTAAATGGCGTCAGCTTGCGAACAGCAGGGTCTGGATGGCGAGGCGCGCCAGAATCATTTCTCTTGCCTGCAAATACATGGGTCAAGGCGGGCGGTTATTTGCTGGTGGCAGCAAAGATGGCTCAGAAAAGACAAAATACCGATCAGATTGTGTATGTTAGTGATTTCCAAAGCACGCCGTATTGGGATGAAAATGGCGCAGTTGAGCTGGTTAAGGATGGCGTAACGCTTGATTTTGTCCGCTTTGGTAATAGCACGGCTATGCCGGTTTCTGCGGGTGCATGGCTTGGTAGTAATGTGGGGGCGATGCCTGTGACTTATGGCCAATCCTTGGTGCGTTTGGGTGATATGAAGGTCAATTCGCGCAGTAAGCACGATTGGACTTTGGTTCCTTTTGCTACGCCCGGTGGGCTTAATGATGTTGCGGCGGCAGCAGTAGATCGAGATCTCGATGGTATTCCCGATAGCGCAGAAGTGCCAGGTGGTACATTTGCGGGGATTGATTATTATGCAATGGGTGCAAGAGTAGGCCAACCTGATATTTTTATTCAAATTGATCATATGAAGTCTAATGATTTGGGGATTACTCCTGCTAAAGAAGCCATGCAAAAAGTAGTAGATGCATTTAAAGTGCGCAATATTGCCGTGCATTTTGATTCAGGCGCTTTATATAGTAATGAATTTAGCCCAGCCAAATTTAATTTGGGCGGTAGCCGTGTGAGTAAACATAATGAAGTGGCTTATCATCAGTGCCTTGGTATGAGTGAAAAATTTAATTGTGCTTCTATCTATGACTATAAAGATCAGAGTATGGATATTCGCCGTAAGCAGGTATTTCACTATCTGATGATGGCTAATTCACAGAAGGAAGATGGCACGGTAGGCTCGTCTGGATATGCAGAGCTTATTGGCAACGATATTATCGTAACCCTAGGTGATTGGGGTTTAAATACTTCAAGTACGAATGAAATCAATAAATTAATTAATTTTCAAGCCGCAACAATAATGCACGAGCTAGGACATAACTTAGGGTTGGATCATGGCGGGAATGAGGGGGCTAATAATAAGCCTAATTATTACAGTGTAATGAATTATCTTTACCAATTAACGGGCTTGGGTAGCAGTGCTCAATCGGCTTCTGCAATTGATCGTTATTTCTTTGCCAAGCAGGCTAATGGCTTGGGCTGGAATTCCTTGTGTAAATTAGATGCAGGTCCGTGCAGCCGGGATTTTAGAATAGATTATTCGGATGGGTCCGGTAGCAGGCTGGATGAAAATAATCTTAGCGAATCAGCCATGATAGGCAGAGGCTCGTTTGGGGCTTATGCGGATTGGAATCTGGATCAGCAATTTAATCGCTCAAGTTATGCTTTAGATTTGAATGATGATAGCAATAAAGCGTATTTGCACGACTACAATGACTGGGGCAATCTTACTTTGGCCTTTGCGCGTGTTGCCAGTGGTAATAGCGGGGCGTCGATGAAACGGAGTGCAAGCGTGGCTGCAATTAATCCTATCTTGAATGATAAACAGCGCTGGTCGGTAGAAACAGCGCCTTCTGCAAGCTTTATGGCGGCGGTGCGTCGTGCGCACTAAGTGGCTGCTTCTGGTGCTTGCTCTGAGTAGCTTTGCTCAGGCTGCTGAGCTGCGCATTAGTGGCGCCAGCATGATGAAGCCGCTTGAGGGCGCGGTGCAATCGGCAAGGCTGGAAGCGGGCGCAGCGCACTTTGTGCTGGCGGATGGCGAGGCGGTGGTGTCTCCTTGGCCGCTGGCTTGGCGTGCCTTGCACAAAGGTACGCTGCTGGCAGCAGAGCGCGCGCCACACCCCGCTGGGCCGGTGAGCCGCTTGCGATTGCTTGCGGGTGATCAGCCTTTCTTGGAGTTGATTGCGGGAGGCTACGCAGGGACGACGGTGCAGGATGGCTGGCGGCTGGGTTTTAAAGACGGCAAGGCGCTTCTCATACAAGGAGATGAAAGCCAGCCATTTTTGCGCAAAATGCGAATGAAAGATCAGGCAGGGGCGCGTTGGTGTTTGCGCCTACTTGCAACGCATGATGTGCCAAAAGTGGCTTCTGGCATGGCACAAGAAGCGCAAATCAAGGCAGATTGGCTGCGTTATTTGCCACGTAAGGGGCGATGTGAGTGAGTTGATGGTTGAGCTTACCGCATTGCATCATTCGTAGGGCGGGTGCAACCCGCCAGATTTTGGCATGAAATTACGAAACCGGCGGGTTTCACCCGCCCTACGAAAAAAATGCATGCCATTGGCTTGATGCTTATGGGGCAAAATAAAACGTTTTGCCCACCCTCCATGTTTCAAAGCTTGGGTTTTGCCCGCAAAGCCATTAAATAAAGTAATTCAACACGCCATCTAACCCCACCTGATTAATACAATAGGGTGCTTCGCGCTGCACGAGTGGTTTGGCGTGGCAGGCAACGCCAAAGCCCGCTTCTTTGAGCATCGGTAAATCGTTGGCCCCATCTCCCATCGCAACGACTTGATCGACACGCAGGCCTAGCTCGGTCCGGTATTTGATGAGTTCAGATTTTTTGCGTTCAGCATCAACAATATCGCCGATCACTTTGCCAGTGAGTTTGCCGTTTTCAATTTCTAATACATTGGCGATGGTGCGAGTGAGGCCCAGCTTGGCTTGTAGTTTTTCGGTGAAGAAAGTGAATCCACCCGAAATAAGCAGGGTTTTGGCTCCCGCATCATGAAAGCCTTTAAGCATGGCTTCGGCACCTGCCATGAGCTTAAGGCGCTCGGTGTAAACCCGCTCAAGCGCACTTTCGTCAAGGCCCACCAAGAGTGCCACGCGGCGGGTGAGGCTTTCTTGAAAGTCGATTTCGCCGCGCATGGCGCTGGCGGTGATGGCCGATACTTCTGCTTTAATGCCCTGCATATCGGCGATTTCATCAATGCATTCGATGGTAATGAGCGTGGAATCCATATCCATCACGACGAGGCCAATATCTCGCACGCGGGTGTCTTCAGGAATAAAAGCAAAATCGAGCTGATTAGATTCGCAAAAATCGGCTACGGCTTCTTCGTTGCTTATTTCTGCGCCTTGTAAGCGAAACGCCTGCTGATGAATGGCTTCAATGCTGTGCGCGCCAGATAGTCGGGCGAGTTGCTTTAAGTTTTGCGTGGCAATTTCTGGCGCTTGGATAACAAGACGGAACATATCAACTCTCTGCAGGGCTTTTATCTAAGGGCTTGATTGTAACTGTTGATCAGCGCTAAACATACGGCTTGCCGCGATAATGAGAGCGTGTTTGTTGCTTTATTCTTGTGTGGTGTTTTTAAATTGGCTGGATTCGCGTACTTGGCTGATATCTTGCCAAATGGCTTGGCTCAATTTGGATTTTTTGCTTTGAAATGAATGAGAAAAAGCCAGAAATAGATCGCTGATTAGAAAGGGCTGGGGGAGTTTTTCTATTTGCTGAGCGTATTCGGGGTGAGTTTTAAGCGAGCGATCACCTTGGCGCTCTTCTGCAATCGCAATTTGGATGAGGCCCATACTGAGCTTTCTGAATAAATCATCTACCGATTGCGAACTGTCTTCGCTAGGGATTTGTCTTTGTTTTAATACGCTGGCGGCCATATAGCCTGCTTGTACACCGACTGCGCCATTGAGGGGGGAGAATTGCTTGCCATTCCAAAAGCTGGCGCTGTCTTTGTGCCGATAAACTGAGCGGGTGGTGGTGAGCAGGCGATACGCGTGCAAAGGTTCTGCCTGACTATTGAGCGGATAGGCTGCAATGGTTCGGCGCTCGGGTAAATAAGCAATGCCAATCACACCATCGTAGCGGCCTGTTTGGACTTCTTTTAGGCAGCGCTTCCAGGGTAAGGGGTGATAAGTAAAGTTTAAATCGAGGTGCCCGGCCACAATATTGAGCAGCAAAAAGCTAAGCCCAGTGCCATTTTTTAAGGTGCTGGGGTAGGCATCTTCATTATTAAAACAAAGTTTTACGGTTTCTTTTGCCGCACAGGGCAGGGCCAGCAGGCAAGCAAGGAGGAGGAGGCGTTTCATGGTGCTAACTCACTAAAAGCTATCTTTAGCATAGTGTGCCTCTGCCTCTTTGCTGGCTTATTCTGCGCTAATTATGCACCACAGCACTTTTTGAATTTCTTGCCGCTGCCACAGCTGCAAGGATCGTTACGGCCAATTTTTGGGCCGTCATTAACAATGGTTTCTACTTTGCCAAATTGCTTGTTCAGCCACCAGTGCAGCACGTCTTCAATCAGCCAAGGCAGCTCGTCGATCAGCGCATCACGCGCCTTGATGCTCAGCACCAGCTCTTCATCATCAGGATGATGGCCCAGCTCTAAGGTCAGAATTTTGGCAACGATTTCGTAGAGATCTTCGTTCTCATCCAGCGTATCTTGCCAAAGGTCTTCACGCAGCAAAACACCGGCTCTAAAGCCCGAAGCCCAGTAAGCGCCCAGCGTTTCACGCCATTTTTCATCAATGCCTTCGTCTTGCAAAACGATAGGCACGTACAAAGGCTCTTCGGTTTCTTTATTGCGAGATTTGAGCGAAAACGCAGCTTGAATGGCGGCGTGATGGCGGCGGATTAACTCGATAATCTCGTCTTTTTCTGCCGCATCTTTAAATTCTGGTGCCTGGCCTTCAAAAATATGTGGCAGCCATTCTTCTTCGGGCGCTTGCTCTGGGCTGATGGCCAGCGCAACAAAGAAACCATCCATCATTTCCAGATCCATGGTCTCTGCGCCGGTGGCATCAGACATTAAAAACGCATCAAGGCGTTCAAGTTCGGCTTGCTTTAGTGCGGACATACTGTATTTCCAATAAGTGTAAAAAATTCTAAAAAATCTAAAAAGTCTGTGGACACAGAGATCAGGGGAGAACACAGAGCACACAGAGAAAAACTTTATAGGGTGTACAACGACGCAGTCGTTGCGCACCAAGGGCGGTGCGCAAGAAAAGCGACTTGCACACCCTATAAAATCTAATTTTTTTGCAGTTTACCCTTGGTTTGATCCCTCTGGGTTTGCGTAACTAAATACCTGCCGTGGTAGATCATGTTGGGTTACGCGATATATCGCTGAGTGAGGTAAACCTCACACGCAGACCGCTAACCCAACCTACAAAACTGATCAATATTAAAGCAAAGAATTTACTTCGCTTTTCTCCGTGTGCTCTGTGTTCTCATTTAGCTCTGTGTCTACAGATTTAGGGTTTGAATGGGTTAATTCCCACCTCTTAGCAATCCCAATAACGCTGCCGTATCCATCTTGCCTGTGGCGTCTCCGCCTTCGAGTAGGCTGTCGGCGAGGTCGCGTTTTTCTGCGTGTAGGGCGAGGATTTGCTCTTCGATGGTGTCTTGCGCCACAAGGCGGTAAATCGTTACTGGTCTTTGCTGCCCCATGCGGTGTGCTCGATCGGATGCTTGGTCTTCAACGGCGGGGTTCCACCATGGGTCGAGGTGAATCACATAATCGGCGGCGGTCAGGTTTAAGCCTGTGCCACCCGCTTTTAGGCTGATTAAAAACACATCGCCGATTCCGGCTTGAAAAGCATCGACGCGTTTTTTGCGCTCCATGATCGGCGTGCTGCCATCCAGATATTGGTAGCTGATGCCTTTTTCTTCCAGCCATTCACGCACAATCGCCAGATGATCGACAAACTGGCTAAACACCAGCGCCTTGTGATTGTTTTCTAGCAGCTCTTCGGTGATTTCGCCAAAGGCGGCGAGTTTACTGCCTTCTAGGGTTGAATTGGGAAGTGTTAGCTTAGGGTTGCAGCAAAAGCGGCGTAAACGGGTGATTTCGGCCAGCACACGCATGGCGCGGTTTTCATCCCCTCCGGCGGCATCGAGTTTTTCTACCGCTTCTTGGCGCAGCGCCTCGTATAAATGGCGCTCGTCTTTGGATAATTCAACTTTAAGCGTGATCTCGGTACGCGGCGGTAATTCGCTGAGCACTTGGGTCTTGGTTCGGCGCAGGATAAACGGTTGGATCAGTTTTTTCAAATGCTGTTTGGCGGTTTTGTCCCCACGCTCTATCGGGCCGCTAAATTTGGCGGCAAAACGCTCTTTTGATCCGAGCAGGCCAGGGTTGATAAAGCGGAACAGATTCCATAACTCGCCAAGGTGATTTTCCACCGGCGTGCCGCTGGCAATGATTTTGAAATCGGCATTGAGCGCCATCGCGGCTTGGCTGCGTTTGGTGGCGGAATTCTTAATCGCTTGCGCCTCATCCAATACCACGGTGTGCCAATGCTGGGCGGCGAAAGCTTCGCTGTCTTGCTGTAACATGCCGTAGCTGGCGACTACCAGATCAAAAGGGCCAAGATCAGTAAGGCTGCGATTATTGTGATAAGTCTGCACTTTAAGCGTAGGCGCAAAGCGCAGCGCTTCGGCCTGCCAATTTAGCGCCACCGATAGCGGTGCAATCACCAGCGCCGGGCCTTGCGGTGCGCGGGTTAAGAGCAGCGCCAGTGCTTGCACGGTTTTGCCCAAGCCCATATCGTCAGCCAGACATGCGCCCACGCCCCAACGTGCTAGTCGGGACAACCATTGAAAGCCTTCCAGCTGGTAATCGCGCAAGGTGGCTTGCAGGGTGGAGGGTACTTTCGGCTGAAAATCGGCCAGCGAATCAAGCTTTTCCACTTGCTCTTGCCAAGCGGCATCGCTTTGCAAATCGCCCACTTCGCTAGCCAGCTCGGCCAGCAGTGGCGCGGTCAGTGCGCTGATGCGCAGGCCGTCTTTATTGATTTCGGCCAGCACGCGCAATTCGTCGAGGCGCTTTTTAAATGCAGCGGTAAGTGCCAAATAATCGCCATCGCCCAGCGGCAAGAAGCGGCCCTCGGCCTTGTCCATCATTTGCAGCAATTCTCTCAGTGCCAGCACACGGCCATCATCCAGCGTTAGCTCGCCACCCGCTACAAACCACTCGCCTTGTTTTTTGACCGTGAGCGACATTTGCGCAAGGCCACGCGTGCTGTTTAAGCGGAAACGCTCGCCTTCGGGCCAGACCAGTTGCAGGGTGTCGTCGCCAAAGGTTCTTAGCTCGGCCAGTAGCTCTAAGCAAAGCTCGGGGTGGAATAGCTCCCACTCAATGCCATTTTGCTCGGCTTGGCTGAGGGTCGGCGAGCCATCGACCACTCGCTTTAGGCGTTTCTTTTCTGCGGCCAAATCACGGACGGCTTGCACCGCCTTGCCGTCGATTTCCCCCAGTACATTCACGCTGCCCTTGGCGGGCGTCATCCAGCTGCCACCGGCTAGCGGACGAACCAGTAGCTGCATCCGCAGCCCTTCTTGCAGCGGCAAAAGATGCGCATAAAGCGTTGCATTGGCGGGCACGCTATCTACATGGGCGGCCAGCTCGGGCAGGTCGGAGTGAATGGCAATATGCGGCGCAATCGCGGTAATGACGTCCACTAGCTGTGCTTTGGCTGCCACCGGCACGGCCAGCCCTGTGCCTAAAATGCCTGCGATTTGCTTGATTTCGGCGCTGGAGCTGTAAATGACGAGGCGGGTTGGGGTTTCTTTTTTCCAGATCAGCGCGGCATTGCTATCCATTTCGGGATCGAGCTGCAGGGTGATCTGGCCTTGCTTTTCTTTGAGCAGCAGCGCCACTTCGCCCTTGGCTATATCGATGCGCACATCGGGCGCGTCAAACCAAAATAGCGCAGGGTGGCCGATTAAATGGCCGACGGCTGCCTCGGCATCCAGCTCGTACTCGCTGCCGCCGTAATAATTGTTGTACGATTTTCTGATACAGCTGGCGACGCGTTTGTCTTGATCGGTCATGCCCGGCAAGGTGTCTTGCTCTTGCAGCATACGGCGCAGCGCCACGGCGCGGCCCTTGCTCCAAACGCCTTTGGCGCTTTTCTTTTGCTCACGCGGGTCAATCCGGATATCGCCGTGATTGGTTTCGATCAGCCAAGCGATACGCACATCGCTGGTGCTGACCGGTGTGCCTGCTTTGAGCTGGCTCAGTGCCACAAGCGCACGTTGCCAGCCTTCTTCTCTTTGAATGGCCGAAATCAAGGGCGTGAGCTGCTGCTGGGCGTGCCAGCCGGGGTAGAGTAGCGGCTTGCCAAATTGCTGGAAGAGCACCACATCCAGCTCGGCGGCAATCCATTGATAGCCGTGTTTGTTAGCTTTAGTTCTGGCGGTAATCAGTTTCTGGCACCAGCTATCGTCTACCGTTGCGTCTTGCCAGAAAAGGGCCAGCGCTTCAAATAGGCCATCGCAATCACTCGGCTGATGAATATAGCCGGGGCGGGCGCTGATCAGCGGTGTGCCTTGGGCCAGATGATCGACTAAAGGATGCAAGGCAAAATAGCTGTAAGCGTGTTTTTGTTTTTGGCCTTCATCGACCTGCGCCTTGGCAAGCTTCAGGCTGGCAGGGGTGTTTAGCCCCAATAGCGCCACGGTATAGAACAGGCCATTGCTGTCGGTCAAAAAGTATTTACGCTTGCCGCTGGCCTGTTTAAGCGCTTTAAGCAGCGTATCGTAAATCTCGATCGCAATGCCGTATTCGCCCCGTAAGGTAGCGAGCGCGGCTAAGTTTTCGGCTAGAAATTGCGCAGGTGTTTTTTTCTGAATTAGCTTGAGCTGGGCAAAATCACCACGCAGCAGGGCATGGGCGGCTAGCTGGGCAGACAGCAGCGGCCATTCGTGAAAGCTTTGCTCAAATAGGCTGAGGGTGTACTGATAGATGGCGCTGCAATCGGCTAGAGTCCATGCGCTGCTTTGTAAGGCGTCTTGCAGAAGCTGGCTTTGAACTTCTTCATCGAGCAGGCTAAATAAAAGCTGGCCGCTGTCGCTCTCAAAAAAATGCAAGGCAAGGCTGTCAGCCATGCTCATACGCGGTCGCCATTCATTGACGATTTCAATTTGCCCGCAAAAAGCAGAGAACATCACTTCTCGTCGGCAAAAGTCTTCTGGATAGTTTTTCCATGGCGAGTATTCATGCTGCTGCGTGAGCAAATCACGGGCAGATCCTACCCAGCTAGGCAGCCAGCCACTTTGTTTAAGCTTAAGTAAGGCGGGGAAAATATATTCGTCTTCTATCGCATAACCCATGCCCGTTTGCAGGATAACCATCTTTTTAAGCATCAACCGTGCAAGGCAGGCTTTGATCTTGGGCTGATCATAAGCCTCGCCACTGGCCATTTTTTCTTTGCGCAGCTGCATCAGCGTGAGCAGCCGAACCTGCGGCATAGGCTCTTGAAACAGTGCCATGGCATAGAGTAGCGGCAGATCGTCGTGATGAAGTTCAGAGATTTTTTGGGTCAGGGGCATAGTGGCTTGTTAGGTAATGTGAGTATTAATTTAAAGTGAAGACCAGAGCACGGCTTGGGCAACGATGACATTTTGACCGTTGAAAGTCGCTGCGGGCGAGCCGTACAGCTGATAGCCAAGAGCCAGTGCTTCGCTGATTCTATGGCAAAAGCTGGCGTCATCGGGGCCGGTGATTAAGCGATAGCGGGGCAGATTATTGGGTGGTGAGGATTTGGGTTCTGTATTCATTTGTGTTTTGTATGTATTTGTATGAGCGGATTGTGCCGCGAAAGTTTGCTGATGCGAATATCGTAGGGTGGGTTAGGCCGCTCTTTATGCGGATTAGGGCACTGATCTCTTTCGGCCGTAACCCGCCATGGCATGGTGGTGGGTTACGGCCTGGAAACCGTTTTATCTTTCTTTGGCATTTCAACGGCCTAACCCACCCTACGGGTAATTGATACATCAACGACTCAATGGCTTAGCTCATGCAGCAACTCTTTCACTCTCACCACCCGCAAGGCGCTTTCTGGCCAGCTGCCTTCTACGCGCAATTTATCTTGGCCGCTCATTTTGTAGTTCTTTTTGTTTTGGATGAGCTTAATGATTTTCATCGGCTCGATCACGGTATTAGTGGTAAAGCTGATCACGATGGCGTTGTCGGCGGCGTCGATTTTAACGATGCCGAGTGCGCCTGCAATCATGCGCAGGCGGTGGCAATCGAGCAGCACTTTGGCAGGGGCCGGTAGCAGGCCAAAGCGATCGATCAGCTCTTGCATCAAATCATCTAGCTCATCATTACTTTCACAATGGGCCAGGCGCTTATACAGGCTGAGTCGCTCGTTTACATCGGGGCAGTATTCGGCGGGCAGCAGTGCGGGGGCGCGCAAATTGATTTCGGTGGTGACGCCGAGCGGCTGAGATAAATCAGGCTCAATGCCTTTTTTAAGCGATTTAACCGCTTCTTTGAGCATTTGGCTGTAGAGCGAGAAGCCGATTTCCTGCATCTCACCCGATTGCGAATCGCCCAACACTTCACCCGCACCACGGATTTCCAAATCGTGCATCGCCAGATAAAACCCTGCGCCCAATTCGTCCATCATTTGAATGGCTTCGAGGCGTTTTTTAGCGTCGCCCTTTAAAGCATCAGGCTCAGGAACCAAGAGGTAGGCGTAAGCTTGGTGATGGCTGCGGCCCACACGGCCACGCATTTGGTGTAATTGCGCCAGACCAAATTTATCAGCACGATTCATCAAAATGGTGTTGGCGTTGGGGATGTCGATCCCTGTTTCAATAATGGTGGTGCAAAGCAGAATATTAAAACGCTGTTGAGAAAAATCTCGCATCACATGTTCAAGGTCTCTTTCACGCATTTGTCCGTGCGCTACGCCAACGCGGGCTTCGGGCAGCAGTGCCGTCAGTTTTTCGCGCATATTGTCGATGGTGTCGACTTCGTTATGCAAAAAGAACACCTGTCCGCCGCGCTTTAGCTCGCGCAGCACCGCTTCGCGGATAATGCCGTCGCTAAATTTGGCGAGAAAGGTCTTAACCGCAAGGCGTTTATTCGGCGCGGTGGCAATTACGGAAAAGTCACGCAAGCCTTCCAAGCTCATTGCCAGCGTGCGCGGAATTGGCGTGGCGGTCAGGGTGAGCACGTCCACATCGGCGCGCAGCGCTTTCAGCTGCTCTTTTTGCCGCACACCAAAGCGGTGTTCTTCATCAATAATCACGAGGCCCAGCTTGTTGAATTCCACATCCGGCTGCACCAGTTTATGCGTGCCGATCACAATATCCACCGTGCCTTCCGCCATGCCTTTCATTGTGGCGGCGGCTTCCTTAGCGCTTCTGAAGCGCGAAATTTCAGCCACTTTAATCGGCCAGTCAGAAAAGCGATCGCTAAAGGTTTGGAAATGTTGCTCGGCCAAGAGGGTGGTGGGCACCAGTACGGCGACTTGCTTGCCACCTGCCACGGCGGCAAAGGCGGCGCGCAGTGCGACTTCGGTTTTACCAAAGCCCACATCGCCACACACCAGTCTGTCCATCGGTTTATCTATGCGCATATCAACCAGCACGGCTTCGATGGCGGCGGCTTGATCGGCGGTTTCTTCAAAGCCAAAGCCCGCGCTAAAGGCGGCGTAATCGTGGAAATCCCACTCAAAGGCATGGCCCTTACGCGCGGCACGGCGGGCGTAAAGATTAAGTAGCTCGGCGGCGGTGTCTCTGACTTGCTCGGCCGCTTTGCGTTTGGATTTATCCCAGTTGCCACTGCCTAGCTTATGTAATGGAGCGGCATCTGCGCTGCCGCCAGAATAACGGCTGATGACGTGCAGCTGGCTAACGGGCACATAAAGCTTATCGTTGCCCGCGTACTCAATGACGACTAATTCGGTTTCACCCTCGCCCAAATCCATACTGGTCAGGCCAGAATAGCGGCCAATACCGTGGCCTTCGTGCACCACTGCATCACCAATTTTTAGCTCGGATAAATCACGCAGCATGGCATCGGTATTGCTGCGCTTTTGCTGACGTTTACCACGGCTTTGCGCCACCATCTCGTAAAGATTGGCTTCAGTCACAATGGCTAACGCGCCATCATTTAAGATAAAGCCGTTATAAAACGGTGCGGCGGTCAGTAGCACTTTGCTGGTTTTTTTTTCTTGAATGGCGGCCCAGCTTTCGATCAGCTCAGGCTTTAGTCCATATTCGGCAAAGAACTGCGCCATGGTTTCCCGGCGGCCCAGACTTTCGGCGCAGAGCAAAATTTGCCCGCTATAGCTAGCGATAAAATCGGTGAGCTTGCTGATCGGATTGTCGCTGCGCCGGTCGACGTTGAGTGGCGGCAATGCCGCAGTCAGTGTTGATTCGCCCGCAATAAACTCGATGCGGCGATGTTTGTTTAAACCGCTAAACAGCGCATCGGGGCTGAGGTAGAGGTCTTTAGGTGCAAGAATTGGCCGTTCTTTGTCTCCTGATAGATTGCGGTAACGATCGCTGGTTTCGGCCCAGAACTGCTCGGCGGCTTGCAATAGATCGCCGTGCTGCGCCAAAACAGCGTCTTTGGGTAGGTAATCAAACAGCGTGGCGGTTTGTTCAAAAAACAGCGGTAGATAGTATTCAATTCCCGCTGGGGTGCTGCCGTTGCCAATGTCTTTATAAATGCGTGCTTTGCTTGGGTCGCCTTCAAAGACTTCTCTAAAGCGCTGTCTAAATTGCGTGCGGCCCTTTTCATCTAGCGGAAACTCGCGTGCGGGCAGTAGGCGGATTTCAGGTACGGGGTAAAGGCTGCGCTGGGTGTCCACATCAAAGGTGCGGATGGTTTCGATGGTGTCGCCAAATAGATCAAGGCGAAACGGCAGGGTAGAGCCCATCGGGAATAAATCAATCAGCCCGCCACGAATCGAAAACTCCCCCGGCCCATACACCTGCGTCACATGGCTATAGCCTGCAAAGGCCATGTCGGCGCGCAACTGATCTGCATCCAGCTTCTCACCCTTTTTGATAAAGAAAGTGTAAGCGGCTAGGTACTCTACAGGGGGCAAAACACCCATGGCGGTTTGCACCGGCACGATCACGACATCGGCTTGGTTCTGACGAATTTGCCACAACGCCGCCAAGCGCTCTGAAATCAAATCGTGGTGCGGGCTGAAGTGATCGTAAGCCAGCGTCTCCCAATCGGGGAAAAGGACGATGTTTTTTTGTGGCGCTAAAAAGGCGAGCTCTTCTTTTAAGCGACTGGCCACCTGCGCATTGGACGTAAACACCACCAGAGGATGTGCAATATTGGCGTAATGGCTTAAGGCCCAAGCGTCACCCGATCCATGTAAGGCATGGATTTGGGTGCGTTGGCCGTTAAGAGGGAGTGCAGGTAGTGTCATGGCAGATAGCATTCTTAGAAAGCGTAGTGGCGGATTATACCCGTCCTGCCTGATCTGTTTGAGAAAGCTGGGGCTTGATTTTTTTGAGCAACTATCTAATGATGCTTACCAAATATTAGATTAGCTGGTAATACACTCTGCGTAGATTTGTTTCGTATTTGTGCCGGATCGTCGTGATCACTGGGCACAATAGGGGCAAGAAAGGCATCGCTACTGAAAGGTATCAAGGCGAAAGCACAGGTTGCCCGTCTTGATGATCAGGTGAAAATAAGCCGTTTGAAGAGCAGATTCTGCCTGCGCGGCTGTTTGTTTTACCAGCCAATGCCGACTATGAAATCAGTGTCGACAGTGCATAGCAGTTATAAAAAAAGATTCGCTCAGGGAGAGCAATATTAATGCGTAGGCCATGGCTACAGCAGCTTCTTATTGCTTCGGTATATAGCCTGTCTAGTTTGCTTAGCTGGAAGTTATCATCGGGACAACACTTATTTAATGTACACACAGGGGTCGGTGTGGCGGCTTTATTACTCTGTGGCCCCCGTACCTTACTGACCCTTGCATCTGTTTCTTGGTTGCTGCCCGTTTTGCAATCTTACCCTTTTTGGGGAGTGGTACAGCTCTCTTTACTTGATGTACTTCAGCCCTTACTGGTCGTTTCTTTATTGCCACGGTTTGCGTTGGATGGTGAGCTAAGGGTGAAAGATAGCTTACGTTTGATCCTAGCAGGGCCCTTGGTTGGGGCTTTTGTTGGCGCAAGCTGTGGTGTGCTCATCCAAAGTGCTTTCTTTCCTGTCCCTTCAAGGGCGCTATTTTTCGACTGGGTTTCCTGGTGGCTGGGCGATGCCTTATTTATCCTGATTGTTGTTCCCCTGTGCTTGGGCTTATTGCATCAGCGCACCATGATCTGGCCTGCCCGCTTGCCAGAAATGCTGCTGATTGTGGCGATTGCAGGTTTGGGTGCCATTTTGCTTACTCAGTTTAATGGCTATCAGGAGCTGATGTTTTTGCTATTCCCCCTGATGATTTGGTCTGCCTTACGCCTAGGCCATGTGGGTAATGGCGTGCTTGGTCTCGTCATCGCTTTATTGGCGGTGTTTTTCCATTCTGGCACGGTTTGGTCAGGCGGACTTTTATCGAGCTTATTGCTGCTGCTTTCAGTGGTGGTGACGGGGGTGGTGCTGGCCGCTTCAAATCAGGAAGAATTTCTTGCCGCCAAAAGTACGCGTCTTGCAGCTCAGGTGTTTGGTAACGCCAGCGAGGGAATTTTAATTACCGATGCCGATGCCCGCATTGTGGCGGTGAACCCTGCTTTTAGCCGTATTACCGGCTTTGATTCTACAGAGGTCATTGGTCGTGTTTCGAGGATGTTTAATTATCGTGGCTATGGGCGGGCCGTGAATGGAGCCATGCTTGCCGAGCTGAATACCTATGGGCATTGGCAGGGAGAGATGGAAGACAGGCGTAAAAATGGTGAAATCTACCCGGCGTGGTTATCTATAAGCTCGGTGCGTGATGAGCAAGGCAAGATGAGCAATTATGTGGGTGTTTTTTCTGATTACACCCATAGAAAAGAAGCAGAGCAAAGGTTGTTTTATCTAGCTAATCATGATCCGCTCACTGGCTTATATAACAGGATTGCGCTGCAAGATCAGCTCAATAGCGCGGTACAAAAAGCCAAAGATAGCCAATTTGCTGTGCTGTTTATTGATTTGGATCGTTTTAAAACCATCAACGACACCTTAGGTCATGAAGTGGGCGATGCCTTGCTGATTATTGTGGCAGAGCGCTTACAAAATAGTTTGGGTGTTAAAGATGTATTGGCGCGTATTGGCGGCGATGAGTTCACTGTTCTGCTTGAAAACGCAGTATGCCTTGAGCAAGTGGGGCAAGTGGCCGAAGGGCTGCGCCAAGCATTAATCCAGCCCTGCCTGATTAATGGCCAAGAGTTGTTTGTAAGTTGCTCTATTGGGGTGAGTGTTTACCCTTGTGATGGTAAAACACCGGCATCGCTGCTTAAAAACGCAGATGTTGCGATGTACCGTGCCAAAGAAACGGGCAAAAACAATGTGCAATTTTTTGCCGCCAATATGAATGAAATGGCGTTTGAACACCTGATGATGGAAAATGGCCTGCGTCATGCTTTAGAGCGTAAGCAGTTTTGCCTGCATTATCAGCCTAAAATTGATTTAGTCAGTGGTCGCTTAAGTGGCTTAGAAAGCTTAATCCGCTGGAATCACCCCAGCTTAGGCTTAGTTCCCCCTGTGAGCTTTATTCCATTGGCTGAAGAAAATGGTTTGATTGTAGCCATTGGCGAGTGGGTTTTGTTTGAAGCATGTAGGCAAATGAGGGCTTGGCTTGATGCTGGCTTTGATATTCCCCATGTAGCGGTTAATTTATCGCCCCGGCAGTTTCAAAAAGCGAATCTGGTTCAACAGGTGCAAGCTGCGTTGGCTAAAACGGGGATTTCTGCCGCGCGGCTAGAGCTGGAAATTACCGAAAGCATGATTATGCAAGATCCGCAGCGCGCCGTGCAGACGCTGAACGAGCTTAAAGCCATGGGCGTAATGCTGGCGATTGATGATTTTGGCACGGGTTATTCATCGCTATCTAATCTGAAACACTTCCCCATTGATAGTCTGAAAATTGATCGCTCTTTTGTTGAAGGCTTGCCGGATGATTCGGATAATGCGGCAATTACCGAGGCAATTATTGCCATGGCACGTAAATTACGCCTTTCTGTAGTGGGTGAAGGCGTAGAAACGTCTCAACAAATGGTATTCTTGCGCAAAAGCGGCTGCCATAGTGTGCAGGGGTATTTATATTCCTGTGCATTGTCGGCAGACGATCTCGAGCTTTACTTGGCCCGGCAAGGGCTTGTAACTGCCGATTCCACACAATAAGGCACTTCAAAACGGCTTTTTAATCGGTTTGATCTGTTCTATGAATGAGCGTCGGCGTTTTATTTAGGTACTGAAATATGCAAAAAAAACTTATTCACGGCTTTCATGCCGTTGCTTCACGCATTAAGCGTTTTCCAGATAGCGTACTAGAGCTGTTTTTTAACGGCAGCCGCAGCGATCCACGCGCTAAAGAGCTGCTGAAATTAGCAGAGCAGCAGGGTGTGCACGTGATTATGGTCGATGCCGCACGCTTGGATGGCATGACTGGCCACGCTCGCCACCAAGGTGTAGCCGCTATGATTGACGCGGGCAAATCCTATGTGGTGCTGGAAGACGTGCTGGAAGATTTGAACGAGCCACCGTTCTTGCTGATTCTGGATGGCATCACCGATCCGCATAATCTGGGCGCTTGCCTGCGTGTGGCCGATGCGATGGGTGTGCATGCTGTGATTGCACCTAAAGATAAATCAGTGAGCATTAACGCTACCGTATCTAAAGTGGCTTGCGGCGCTGCTGAAGTCATTCCTTACATTATGGTAACTAACTTGGCGCGTACTTTACGTGACTTAAAAGACCAGAGTGTTTGGATTGTGGGTACAGACGCTGACGCTAAAACCGATTTGCATCACTTTAACCAAACCGGCCCGCTGGCTTGGGTATTGGGTAACGAGGGCGAAGGCATGCGCCGCCTGACACGTGAATCGTGCGATACCTTGGTGTCGATCCCGATGTTTGGTTCTGTAGAAAGCCTGAATGTATCGGTTGCCAGCGGGATTATCCTTGCTGAAAGCCGTCGTCAGCGCGAAATGAATAAGTAATCGTAACGACTCAGGTAGGCGAACAAAACCCAAATCTTGAACCACAGAGAGCACGGAGGACACAGAGTTTCACGGAGAAATCTATGAGGAATGATCTGTTCTTTTCGTGCCTTTTGTACTCTTTACTGGTATTCAGCTTTTAGCGCTCCTGAGTTTTACAAAAAATGATGATGAGTCATTGCGGTTAGCGCGTGGGTAGTTCTGCTCACGCGTTGACTTACTGATTGCATCAGGCTATCAATGCCATTGTATTAATGAATTAGATCTGTAATTTTCCTCGTTTTATCATGGTTTTCTTTGCCTAAAGATCGCCATGCCATCATCTGATCTGCATCCCCTCTCTTTAGAAAAACTCTTGCCTTTTGCGCTTTTGGCCGTTGCCGAAGTGGAAGACCCTCATCGGGTGAAAGCGGCGCTGGCACTCAATGCTTTGCGATTGCGTTTTCCACAATGGACGATATATAGCGAGCAGCTGCTTGAGCATGCGCAGTTTTTTAATACGCCGGCAATGGCGGGGCCCATCACTCCGCAACTTTCTTTCCCTATTAAATATGGCCCGCGTGCGGCTGAGCGTTTTATGATTTCCGCTGTATTCCCTTTAGCTTATCGCGCTGCGCAAGATTGGGTAGAGCAAATTGGTTTAGCCGCGCTGATGATGCATTTTCGCCTGCGTGCATTAAGCGAATCCAGTTATTTGGCACATCGCTTATCGATTTGGCTTTCTTTTGTTGAAGCAGAAAAAGTAATAACAAATCCTTTTCAGCGCGCTTTGTTATTAGAGCGTTTTGTCGAGTTTATTGCCCATGCGTTTTATGGGGTTGCTGAGGATTGCTCAGTGAGCGCGCAGCGATTTGATTTTGCCAGCGCATTAAAGTTATGCGCACGATGCCCAGGGTTTTTTGCGCATCACCTTATTGCGCTGGCTTGGCTTTATAAAGCCAGAATAGGGCTGAATACGGATGAAATACAGCAGGCTTACCAATCTATTGCAAGCACGGTATTTGTTCAGTACGGGGAAACAGATGATCACTTACTGCCCCCCTTGCCTTGGCGAGAATGCTCTGATGCTGACTGGCCTCAGCATCTATTGCAGTTTGCTTTACAGCTGCGCAGTAATATCCATATCGCCACTCTAGCCGAGGCGTTGTCTGTACTTTGGGATGCCAGTGATTTGGCGGGGCGGAGCGAGCTTTTAAATGCGATGGATCGCTTGCTGAACGCACAGAGCGGATAGTCTAGACTGGCTGTGATGGTGGTTTTGTGCGATTGCTGACTTTTTGGCTTGCTCCTATGTAGGCAGTAAGGTGCAGCTCATAAAGCAGTAAATGGCAAGTATTAGGCAGTCAAAAAGGCGGAGCTCTGTATGCACAGAACTCCGCCCTTTTGACTGCCTGGCTTGCCCGGTTTAATGGGGCTGGCGTGGTTTAGTGAATGCCCCCGCTGGCTTGATAATGTTTTTCTAGCTTATTAACGCCTGCAGCCATTAGCAGGGTAAGAATTAAGTAGAGGAAGGAGATCGTAAGGTAAGGCTCCCAGTATCGGGAGTAAGCACCCGCCACAGTTCTGGCAGCGTAAGCCAGCTCAGCAAGACCAATAGCGGATACCAGCGAGCTGTCTTTGAGCAGCATAATGGCTTCGTTGCCTAGTGGTGGCAGCATGCGGCGGAAGGCTTGCGGGATAATCACAAAGCGCATGGTTTGCCAGTAATTCATCCCTAGGGAGCGTGATGCTTCAAACTGGCCTTTGGCAATGGATTGAATACCCGCGCGGAAAATCTCGGTGATATAAGCGCCCGCATTCAGGGTGAGCGCCACAAGGCCTGACATAAATGCGCCGTAATCCTGGCGAAGTGTTGAGGCCAGGTCACCGCTGATCAGCAAGCCATCGGTTGGATGGACCAGCATGGGCATGACGGCAAAGTGGGTGAGCAAAATCTGCACAAATAAAGGCGTGCCACGGAAAAAGGTGACGTAGGCAGATGAAGGCCAGCGGATGAGGAGGAGTACGGGGTATTTCCACAGGCCGTGCTTTACATCGGCAAGGCGTGCCATTCCTGCAAATAAACCGATTAAAGTACCAAATACCACGGCAATTAGGGTGATGCCGATGGTCATCTGCATGCCATCGATAAAGAGTGAGCGATATTCCCAGACAATCTGTAATTGAAAGTTAGAAAGAAGGGGAACGGCGGTTTGCATCTGTTGCCAAAAGGTAATGAAATCCATTGTCATGCCATATTCAGATTGCGGAATAAAAAAGCGCAAGCCAGCAGGTTTGCGCTTATGAAGAGTTAAGCCGATTTTAAATGATTAAGCTTAGTTACCGAAGTATTTCTTGTGGATTTTATCGTAAGTACCATCGGCTTTAATTGCGGCGATGCCTTTGTTTAGTTTTTCTAAGAGCTCTTTATTACCTTTCTTTACAGCAAATCCGTAGAATTCTTTTGCGAAAGTTGCATCATCAATGGTTTTCAAATTAGATGCTTTGTTGTTGGTGATAAAATTGACTACGACGCCATTGTCAGCAACAACGGCATCAACGCCGCCATTTTGCAGCTCTTTAATGGCTAAAGGTGTGGATTCGAAGCGCTTGATATTTGGGCTGGTTTTGCCTAGCAGCTTTTGAACGATTTCATCACCGGTTGTGCCGGTTTGTACACCCACTTTCTTACCTTTCAGTGCTGTAAAGTTGCTGATATTGCTTTTTTTGGCGACAGCAATCAGTTGCTTGGCTTCAAAGTAAGGGTCGGAGAAGTCCATGCTGAGCTTGCGCTCAGGGGTGATGGTTACGGCAGAGGCGACTAAATCGCGATCGCCAGAGCTAAGCGTTGCAAAAATACCTTCCCAAGGGGTGTTGTGCAGCTGAACTTCCATGCCTGCTTTGAGTGCAACAGCTTTAATAACATCCATATCGAAGCCGACGATTTCTTTTTTTTCATTTACGGATTCAAATGGAGCATATGCGGCATCGGTTGCGACTTGATAAACCTTGGCAGCATATACAGGAGAAACAAACAGCGAGGCACTAGCAAGCAATAGAATTATATTTTTTTTGCTGAACATTGTTAAATCTCCGCATTGGGTGGTTTGCCGATTCTTTGCTATGAGGCATCCGGCAAGACAAGACTAAGTGTTGACCTCTGGTTTGAATATCAGGCTAATCCCGCATTTTAAACGCTATTTTTTTGCATTGTGGAAGTCTGAGATGCTTGTGTTTTATTAGCTCAGATATTAATGCGTATTGAGTATTATTTGGGGTGAGTTTTCATTGCCTGCACATCAAAAAACCGGCCATATTGCCGGTTTTTTGTGAGGCGGATGTGTTGTTTTTAGTCCGCAGCAGGGCACGGCTTGGCAAATAACTAGCCGATCATTTCTTCCATGCCGGAGGCAAGTTCTTTGGTCTCTGCAAGGTGGGTACTTAAAGCATCCACATCAAGGGCAAGTGCATCAAGCGAGGATGCTGGCAAGCTATTGGCTAATGCCTGCTCATTTTCGCTTGTGGTTTCATGGTGGGCAATGTGGAGCGCCAGATGCAAAATATGGCTGAGTTTTGAGCTTGGATCTTGCTCGCTGGGCATGTTCTGATATTTAACAGCCATTTGGATTTCTACCGGAAAATTCCAGCGACGGGCAAGCTCTTCCCCCACCATGACATAATCAAAACCAATATTATTGGTTTCTAAGGCCACCCGGTCAGCTGCGCCGTTTTCTACATACTGATCAATTTTTGCGGCAAGCTCAGGCGCCACAATATGAATCAGCATTTCACCAATGCTATGAATCATGCCGGTAGTAAAGGCAATTTCACCATTGTATTTGGCTTGTTTGGATAGCCATTTAGCCAGTGTTGCAACGCGCAGGCTGTGCTTCCAGAAGCGCTTGCGATCAAAGCCTGGTGTAGTGATAAATGCGCCGGTCACACCGGAGGCAACGACTAAGGTGCGTACGGTGTTAAAACCAAGGACAACGACGGCTTCATTCACTGAGGCAATTTGCCTCGATGAGCCAAAGTGCGCAGAATTAGCCAAGCGCAGTACTTTAGCGGTAATGACTTGATCGAGTGCGATTTTCTTGGCAATGGTCTCGATATCAATATCATCTTTACTAAAGCTGTCTATTAGCTCCTGAACCACTTTGGGTATGGTTGGCAGTTTATGCGTTTGTTCAAAGACTTCTTCAAGTTTCATGGTCTCGCTCTCCCGTATTGCGTGCATTTTTATTTGAATGCCGTTTTATCCTAGATCAAGGCCAAGCTATTCGCTAGCGAATCCAAGTCTGCTATTTTAAAAAAAGGCGACACGAGGGTCGCCTTTTTTAATTGCGTTTTAATGAAGCTTACTTTGCTTCACCTGCTACCACTTCGATGACTTCCCATTTACCACCTTTTACTTGGTAAACGGTGATCGGGCCATTTTTAATATCGCCTTTCTCATCAAAGCTAATGACGCCAGTAACGCCTTTGTATTCGATTTTATGTAGCTCAGGCAGGTACTTGGCAGGATCCACCGAGCCTGCTTTCTTCATGGCTTCAATCATGACTTTGGTGGCGTCATAGTTGTAAGGCGCATAGAGATTAACATCTACGCCAAACTTGGTTTTGAATTTTGTTAAAAATTCAGCGCCACCGGGCATGCTTTCTTTTGATTGGCCAGGGCTTGAAGACACCATGCCTTCAGAATCAGCACCCGCTAGCTTAATAAATTCAGGGGTTTGTGTGCCATCGCCGCCCATGATTTTTGCGACAATGCCCAGTTTTTTAGCTTGTTTTTTAAGCGGTGCGGCTTGCGCATCCATACCACCATAAAACACCAGATCAGGCTTTGCACCTTTAATGCTGGTTAAAATGGCATTGAAGTCAGTTTCCTGATTGGTGGTGAATTCACGCTTAACCACTTCAGCACCCGCTGCTTTGGCGGCTTTTTCAAACTCATCCGCCAAGCCTTGGCCATAAGCTGTACGGTCATCAATAATGGCTACTTTTTTGGCGGCTAGTTTTTTAACTGCAAAATCACCCAGTACTTTACCTTGCTGAGCATCATTGCTCATCACGCGGAAAGTAGATTTAAAACCTTGTGCTGTGTAAGCAACGGCAGTTGCTGATGGGGAAATTTGTGGAATTCCCGCGTCAGCATAAATTTTGGATGCGGGAATGGATGTACCAGAATTCATATGGCCAATAATGCCAGCGACTTTCATATCGACAAAGCGTTGGGCCACGGTGGTTGCAGTTTTGGGATCGGCTTGATCGTCTTCAGAAACCAGTTCAAATTTTACTTTTTTACCGCCAATATCCGCGCCGCCTTCAGCATTGACTTCGTCAATGGCCATGCGTGTGCCGTTTTCGTTGTCTTTACCGAAGTGAGCGTTATTGCCGGTAAGCGGGGCTGAGTGAGCGATTTTTACGGTGTCGCCGCTGCTGCTTGCAGCAGGCTGAGCTGTTTCAGCGGCCGCTTGGCTGGCCACATCTTTGGGGGCTTCTTGTTTGCCACAAGCGCCGAGAGTCAGAATGGCAGCCGCGATAAGGCTGTAACGTGCAATAGTCATATCTCTATTCCTTGGTGTGAATTATTGCTTCAGCAGGCCGATGCCTGCCTTATTAGAGGCTATTCACTATTGCAGTCGCAATCGAATTACGGGAAATAGTAGAGAGCTGTATCTAAGGCGCAACACATCCCTCTGGTATGGTATTTTTACCTGCTTTTGTTGTGCAATTTAGATTGTAAGGTCGATTTGCTGCATGCTGCCGCCACTGCCGTCTTCCCTTAAATAAATACCCGATGCACGTATCTGGCCCAGTTGCTCATTATGCTGATTGTTTAGATCAAAATTCGCTTTAGCATGGCCAAGAAAGAGCGCGCCTATGCCTTTGTCGCTGAGGCTAAGCAGTTGCTCATTGTTGCTATCATCTTTGATCCAGAGTTTTAATTGGGCAAAGATACTGTCTCCTGCGTCGATCCAGCTATTTTTGTCTTCATCATATTGTGTTAAATCAGCAAAGCCATTGCCGCTTTGTGTACCAAATAGCTCGCTGCCCTGATTTATTTTGCCATCCCCATTTTTATCCAGAGCAAGAAAGCCGCTGCCAGATTTGAGTAAGCTTACTTTCTGTTGCGAGCCATCGCTTGCGAGATCAAAACTGAATTTTTTGTCTGACAAAAGGGCGGCAGGAGTGGCGTAATTGATCACTAGCGGGTCTTTTTTGGGTTTTTCTAGATTGCCGGAATAAACGCCTGTTTGTGTGGAAAACTGGTAGCTGCGGCTTAAAGACAGCTCAGCCGCAAATTGAATTTCCCGGCCATCAGACGTTTGTATTTTGCCTTTTGCCTGAAACTGAGTGCTTTCTGTTTCTGAATAGTGATTTGCCGATTCAATAGAAAAGCCACCTTGCGTTGACAGCGGAGGGTTTTGCTCGGCTTGCTCGAGTACTGGCTCTGCGGGCGCCTCTTTATCAAAGCCCCAGAATTTGATTTCATAACCCAGAATACTTTCCAGCAAGCTTTTAATCAGTGAAACACGCTGATCAAGCGTACTTAAAGAAAATTGATTGTGTGCCGCTGAGGAAATTTCTACTTCGGTATCGGGTGGAGAAGGGCGGTTGGCGGCTTGCAGATTGATGCGGAATGATTGTGTTTGTTCGGAATGAAAATAACGCTCAGCAACAAGGCTGACCTGGCTGTGTGTGATGCGCATGATGGCGGCTCCAGAGTATCTCTCTCCTATCGACGTTGACACTGGCTTATTTAGAGCAGGCCGAGTTCTGCCATCGAGATGACCTGATGTGCGGCAACAATGCAGTGATCAAGTAAGCGTACATCAATTATTTCTAAGGTATTTCGTAATTGTTGGGTGATGTGGAGATCTGCATCAGAAGGCTGCGGGCTGCCCGATGGGTGATTATGCGCCACGATGACGGCGGCCGCATTCAGGGTTAAAGCGCGCCTTGCTACTTCGCGGGGGTAAATGCGGGTTTCAGAAAGTGAGCCTTTAAATAGTGTTTCGGCGCTGATGAGCTGGTGGGCGGTATTTAGAAACAGGGCGTGGAATTCTTCGTGATCCAAGCCGCGCAACCGTAGTTTTAAAAACGCTTTAACCGATGCGGGTGAGGTAAACGCGTCATTGCTGCGCAGCTCTTCGCTAAGTGCGCGTTTAGACATTTCGAGGATGGCTTGTAGCTGGCAGTACTTGGCCGAGCCCATGCCATGAATCTGGCACAGTGCATTATGCGGCGCATGGAATAGTTTTTCTAAAGAGCCAAAGTAAAGCAGCAGATCACGGGCTAAATCGACTGCGCTTTTACCCTTCACGCCGACGCGTAAAAACAGCGCGAGCAGCTCAGCGTCGCTTAGGCTTTCTGCACCGTGGGCCAGTAGCTTCTCTCTGGGGCGCTCGTCTTCGGGCCAGTCGGTGATTGCCATCAGCAAAGACATCATTCAATAGGATGTTTTGAGTGTAGGCCGTTTGTGGTGCTGGTTTTGCATGCATCCGATGATGGGTGGTACAGGGGCTCGGCGCTTAGCAGGCTTTGCCCCTTGGATTATTGCTTTTAGAACTTGTAGCTGGCTTCTAAACGCACATCACGGCCCGCTTCTGGATGGCCCAATACTTTTTTCAGGCGGCCATGGTAGGCAAAGGTGGCTTGATCGTAGTACTGCTGATCAAAGATATTTTTTACCGACAGACGCACGGTGAGTGTGTCTTTATTAAGCGGCAGCCAGTTTACATATACATCGTTAACGCCATAGCCTGCCTTGGTCAGCGTGGCATTGCTTGATACAGGCTGGTAATCCAAGGCCTCTACAAAGCGCCCTTGCCAGCCCAGCTGTACATCATAGGCAGGCATATCGTAGGCGGCATAGGTGGTCCAGCTGCGGCCATAGCTGGTGCCTAGGCCCTGATTGCCATCATTGAAGGCGCGGCCATTACGATCTGAATCACTTTTGGCGACGGATGCGCCAAGACGCAGGCTGCCGAGTTGGTAACCTGTACTGAGCTCATAACCAGTGATTTCGGCATCGCCTACATTCGTTCTGCAATCCGCGTCAGCGCTGCATTCGGTGACATCAATAAAGTTTTTGATGCGCTGCTTGAATAAATTTCCGCTTAACTTAAAGCCATTGTTAGCGAAGACAAAGCCGACTTCAGTATTGCTGGCTTTTTCTGGCTCGATTTTTGGCGCGTTTTTCCACTCGATCATATCGAGTAAAAAGACTTCATTGAGGCCCGCACCACGCAGTGCCTGAGCATAGCCTGCTTTAAGTAAGAGGCTGTCGCTGACTTGCACGCTTACGCCCGCGCTTGGCGAAAAGCCATCGCTTTTAAAGTTTTGCTGATGATTATCAGTGTAGTTGTAGCGATCGTAACGCAGCCCGCTGCTTAGATTTACCCTGCCAAAGTCGAGCAGGCCTTCAACATAGCCACCCGCTATTTTATTTTCTTCTTTGCCACTGCCGGTATTGCCGTAAGGGTTGCGGATCTGATTGCTTTGTGAGCTTTCTTTACGTAAGTTCAGGCCGTATTTAACGATGTGATCGCCAATGGCGCTTTTTAATCCGATATCCAAGCCTTGGGTGGTGAGCGATTCGCTGCTGTACGCGCCGGTTTTGTCGGTACGATCACCTTCTATTTTTGATTGATAAAGCGTTGATTCAATGCGGGCAACAGGGCCAAAACCGCTGCCATCGTATTTGAATGTGGTGGTATTACGCAGCAGGCTTTGTGGCATGGCTTCATTGGGCAAAACGGGGTGTTTGAAGCCCACCATATTGGCGCGTAAATAGCGGACGCCTTTATCTTCGCTGGCTTGATGATTGATAGACAGGCGTTGATTTTCGGCCAGATTAAGCCCCAGCTTAAATAAGAGATTGCGCTGCTCAGAGCCTGAATTGATTTCTTCTACACCGCTACCGCTTTTGTAATCAGCCAGATCAAGGTGGCTAGCAGATAATAAGGCGTCCACGCTGCCAAAGCGGCCATACACCGTTGCGCCGGTTTTCCAGCCGTCATTACTCATTACACTGCCCGACAAAATAGCCCCTGTGTTCTGGCCTTCCCGTAATAGATCTGCCGCATCAACAGTCAGTACGCGCATCGCGCCGCCTAAAGCGCCAGGGCCAGCGCTGGCCGCTGCCGTGCCTTTTTCTACTTCAACACGCTTAATTAAAGCCGGATCAATAATCAGCGCGCTTTGATGGTGATACAGATGATTATTTTGCGTGGCACCATCCACCGATACATTGAGTAGGGCTTCTTCTACGCCGCGTACGTACATTTTTTGAGTGACCGGGCTGCCACCTCCGCCAATGCTCACCTCAGCATCGTTGCGAAACACATCGTGTAAATCACGTGCCTGGCTTTTTTGCAGCTCAGTTCGGCCAATTACGCCATCTTGGGTGGGCGTTTGCGCTTCAACTTGCACTGCGGGTAGCTGAACAATATTTTCGGCATAAACATTGAAGGCCAATGGCAATAAAGCCACTAAGGCGCGCACAGGAAGCGGGGGTAGGGTCAACATCAAAAGCTCCATCAACATTCTTATCTTTCAGATGAGAATGATTTTCATTAGAATGGTGGCATTCTTACACACGTCGTGCCTGATGTCCTTTGTGTATGGCAATAAAAGCTTTGCGATAACGGCAAATCTCCTCGGCGGGATGTGTTTTTTGTCGCGCGATATAGAGGTCTGAAATGAGTAAGAGCGACATTGATTTTCATCAAGCCGACCTGGCTCGCTTATTTGGCGATGAAGCACAGCACGAAGTGACCCGGCAAGAAGGCCCGCTGCTGCGTGGCCGCTTTGTGGTGGAGGATCTGCGTCCGGGCTTAGCGTTGCATGGCAATGAGATTGAATTTTTGCAGGCGCATCGAAGTGAAGGCCCGCTTAGCCCCGGTCTAAGGCTGATTATGATGCTGGAAGGAAAAGTGGATGCCCGCTTCGGTGCTTTGCCGTTGGAGCTGGGTGCAGATAATCGTTGCCTGCTGGTTTCCAGTGTTGAAGACGAGGTGTTGCAGCGCAGTATTAATCAGCCCGGATATCAGCGTCAGGTTGTGATCGCTTTAGAGCCAAGTTGGTTCGAAGAGGGCGGATTATCTGCTATGGCTGATTTTAAGAGCGTTGCCCAGTTTTGCACGCAGCATTTGGCCCATCGCAAACTGAGTGCCAGCCGCCAAATATTACAGCTGGCCAATGGCCTGTTACAGCCCGCATATCGCACACCTTATTTGCATAAAATATATTGTGAATGCGCTGCGCTGGAGCTGATTCTGGCTGCTTTGGGCGAGCTTAATCAAGCGGTGCCTATCAAGGCTCGTTCGCGCAGCCGTGTGGCGGAGTTAATTGAATTATTACAATCAGATGGCGCTTGTATAATGTCGCTGGAGCAAATGGCTTTGGCGCTGGGCAGCAATGCCACGACCTTGCAAAGAGAATTTAGAGCCGTGCATGGCATGAGTATCTTTGCCTGGCTACGTCGCCACAAATTGCAAGAAGCCCGCCTGACACTGGAAGGCGAAGCGTGCAGCGTGCTGGATGCCGCTCTTCTGGCTGGCTATAGCAACCCTGCTAACTTTGCTACTGCGTTTAAGCGTGAATTTGGCTTTACACCAAGGCAGGCGGTGCGAGGGGGTATTTAGTCTTGCCTGCACCGTTTGGAAAAATCAAAGCCCTGTTAACACAGCGGGGCCGGTAAAATCCCAGTCTGCTGCCTGCTTCACAAGCAAGTCAGACCTCTTATAGAAGAACGTCGACATAGTCCGTGAAAAAACGACGCCTTTACCTCAGCAACAAGCACTTTCTACCGTCCCAGTCCGAAATATATGGCTATAACCACAGCATTCAATGCTTCTGTCAAAAATAGAGAGACCATCTAAATTTTGTTGTGTAGAGCGGTTGAACTAAGTATGTAAAAAATGGACTGGCTTTGCCCGCGCTACGCATACGTCAGTAATGCTCAGTGCCTTCTCTACAAATGTCTGGCTCCGGCTTACTCCTATCCAACAGTACTTATGGTCTATCCTCAGTTAAACTATCGTCTGTGTCTTATTTAAGAGAGCTTAGCCATGAGCCAAAAACGCATCGTACTTGGGGTCACCGGCGGCGTTGCCGCGTATAAATCTGTGGAACTGGTGCGCTTACTCACGAAAGCGTCTTATGAAGTTCAAGTGGTGATGACTGAGGCCGCAACCCATTTTGTTGGGCCGGTTACCTTTCAAGCGGTATCGGGCCGCCCCGTGTTTGTTGATCTATGGGATGGTCGCGCGCCGAATAATATGGCGCATATTGATTTAACCCGCGGCGCTCACGCCATTGTCGTGGCTCCGGCTACGGCTGATTTTATGGCGAAAGTGGCAAATGGTTTTGCGGATGATTTGCTGTCTACCTTAGTGGCCGCCAGAGATTGCCCGCTGTTATTAGCGCCCGCCATGAATCGGCAAATGTGGGAAAACCCGCCTAATCAGCGCAATGTGGCGCAGCTGATTTCTGATGGCGTGCATATTCTGGGGCCGGGTGAGGGCGAGCAGGCCTGCGGAGAAATAGGTCTTGGCCGGATGCTGGAGCCTGAAGCGCTGTTGCAGCATATCGATGCATTTTTTCAGCTTAAATTATTGTCCGGTAAGCGGGTATTGATTACTGCAGGCCCCACGTTCGAGCGTATCGACGCCGTACGTGGCATCACTAATAGCAGCTCAGGCAAAATGGGCTACGCCATTGCCCGTGCGGCTTGGGAGTCTGGTGCGGATGTGGTGCTGGTGTCAGGCGAAACGGCCTTGCCTACGCCACTAGGTTGCCGCCGTATTGATGTGGTCAGTGCCGAGGAAATGCTGCAAGCCGTGAATGCTGAAGTAGAAGAAGCCGATATCTTTATCAGTGTGGCCGCCGTTTCTGATTATTACGTGCTTAATCCTTCTGAGCAAAAAATCAAAAAAGACGCGCATATCCTTACTTTGGAGTTGGGCCCTAATCCGGATATTCTGGCCAATATCACGGCGCGGGATAATCCACCATTTTGCGTGGGCTTTGCTGCTGAATCTGAAAACCTACTGGAATACGCAGAAGCCAAGCGTAAGCGCAAAAAACTACCGCTGCTGGCGGCTAATTTAGTGCAAAACGCGATGGGCTCTGATGAAAATGAAATTATTTTGCTTGATGATGATGGTGAAACCCGATTAACTCGCGCCCCCAAGCTCGATGTAGCACGCCGTTTGATTGCGCATATCGCGCGGCTTTATCAAAAAAGGTAAGAAAATGTCTCAGATTGATGTAAAGATTTTAGATGGTCGGTTGAAAGAAAATCTGCCGCAATACGCCACCAAAGGCTCCGCTGGCCTTGATTTACGCGCTTGCCTTGATGTACCGATGGAGCTGGCGCCGGGAGCCACTCAGCTGGTGCCAACCGGCATGGCACTGCATTTGGATGATCCGGGCCTTGCCGCCATGATTCTGCCGCGCTCCGGTCTTGGCCATAAGCACGGCATTGTGTTGGGCAATTTAGTGGGATTGATCGATTCAGATTACCAAGGACAAATTTTTGTCTCGGTATGGAATCGCAGCCAAGTGCCATTTACCATCCAGCCGATGGAGCGCATCGCCCAGCTGGTGATTGTGCCCGTGGTGCAGGTGGAATTTAATCTGGTCGATGAATTTTCCGATTCAGATCGTGGTGAAGGTGGGTTTGGTAGTACGGGTAAGCATTGATTCTGCCAATCAATCGCTAAGTAGCCGATTGAAATGGCACGAAAAAGCCGCGTCTTCTGTAGGTAGAAAGACGCGGCTTTTTTATGGCAGGGTTGCCAGCTTTACATTTGGCTCTGCAAGTAATTAGGCAGGCCAATGGCTTTAATTAGGCCGAGTTGTTGTTCTAGCCAATGTGCATGATCTTGCTCTGTATCGTCTAAAAGCTTAATCAGCATATTACGGGTGACATAGTCTTGCTCTTGCTCGCAAACCGCGATAACGCGTTTAAGGGCGGTGGCTACATCGTATTCGGTGAGCAGATCGTTGTGCAGCATGGCTGGCACATCGGCACCAATACGCAGGGCATCGCGGCCTGCTACATCGGGAATGCCACCGAGGAAGAGAATACGGGCAATTAAAAGGGTGGAATGACCAATTTCATCCTGGCGCTCGTGATCGATGCGCTCATAGAGCTTGCTATAGCCCCAGTTGTGATACATCTGGCTATGTACAAAATATTGGTCGACGGAGGTGAGTTCGGTAACCAGCAGCTCTTTTAAGCCTGCGATTACATTTTGTTTACCTTGCATGATGATCTTCCTTAGGCGTCGATTTGTGATTGGAGATAATTTGCTAGGCCGAGTGAAACTTGTAATTCGGCTTGGGTTTCTAGCCAATCAACGTATTCTTCTTCGTCTTCGAGCAGGTCTTCCAGAATATCGCGTGAAACGTAGTCTTGCTCCAGCTCACAGGTTTCAATGGCCTGGCGCAAAGTGGTGAGATGGCTGCTGACCAGTTTTAGATCACATTCCAGCATTTCAGGCGTATTTTCGCCGATATACAATTTGCCGAGCTGTTGTAAATTAGGCAGGCCTTCAAGCATCAGAATGCGAGTGATCAGCTTGTCTGCCCGTTTCATGGCATCAATTGATTCGTGATATACGGCGTCGTTCAGCTTTTTTAAGCCCCAGTTACGGTACATACGCGCGTGTAAGAAGAATTGATTGATTGCAATTAATTCATTGCCTAGTACGCTATTGAGCGAGCTAAGGACGAGTTTGCTACCTTGCATTTTGTATTCTCCAGTGGCCAGCGCTTATTTATGATTAATAAGCTGCGGGTGATTTTGGGATTTGCTCCCTAATGAGAACTAATTGCATTAAATCTATTTTTATATCTCAGCGCTCATTTTATTCTTTTTTTTAGGCTTTGCCACTGTTTATTGTGCCATTTGAAATTTATTGGTTTTTATTAAGAATGGTTCTTTTTTATATTATGGATTTTTGTTGAAATATAAATGAGGATTAATTTCAATTGCTTCAATGTTTACAATCATATTATTCAATGAATAAAAACCATTATTATTTAACTGTGGTTTATGCTACTTTTGCATCCCTCTATTTCTGCTTCGGAGTTCAAATGCGATTGCCCGATGAAATGATTGCACTTGCGGCGCAACTGGCGGACGCCAGCGCTGCAGCGATACGCCCGTATTTTCGTAGCCCGCTGGCGATTGATGATAAAAATGACCACAGCCCCGTGACCATTGCAGATCGTGAGGCGGAGCGTGTCATGCGCGAGTTGATCCAAAAAATCCGTCCGCAAGATGGCATCATCGGCGAAGAGTTTGGCCACGAGCGAGAAGACGCCGAGTGGGTGTGGGTGCTGGACCCGATTGATGGCACCAAGTCGTTTACCGTGGGTAGGGCCTTGTTTGTAACGCTGATAGGTCTCTTACATCACGGCAAGCCGGTATTGGGCATTATTAATCAGCCGATCCAGAATGAGCGCTGGCTGGGTATTACCGGGCAGGGGGCTTGGTTCAATGGCGAGCCGGTGGTGGCCAATCAAATCGAGCAGCTGCAAGGGGCAAGATTAGGCACAACGGGGCCGCAGTACCTGGATGCAGGCGCGGCTGGCTTTGCGCGTTTGTCAGAGCAGTGCCGCTTTAATACCTATGGTGGCGATGGTTATTTGTATGCGCAGGTGGCAAGCGGCTGGCTGGAGCTAGTGGTGGAAGAAGGCTTAAAACTACATGACTTTGCCGCGCTTGCCCCTGTGGTGAACGGTGCAGGTGGGCGTATGACCGATTGGCAGGGCAAAGCGCTGGATATGCATAGCGAAGGGCGGGTTTTGGCCGCTGCAAACCCAATATTACATGCGGCAGCTCTGCCATTTCTGCTGAACGCGGTATAATGGATTTATTCGTCACATCTAACGTGGATGACCATGTTTAAGAACACTCAATACGTTTCAGAATTCACCCAGTTTATGCGTGGCTATTTGGGGGATAATCCTGAAGTGGCTGAAGGCCAGTTAGAAGGCCGTGCACTGCTTTGGGATAAAGCGCCGTTGGATTTAGACGAGCGTGCTCGCACGGTGGCGTCACAGATTCAGCAAAAGCCTTACCCTTATCAGGCTGATTAAGTCTTAGGCATAAAAAACACCGCCGTTTGAGAAAACGGCGGTGTTTTTACGTGGACGTTATTTAAGTGCGGTATTGACTGATCAGGGTATTAAGTGTTGAAGCAATCCCGCGTAGCTCTTCAGAAAGATCGCTGGTGCTGCTGGCGGTAGCGTGGTTTTCTTCACTTGCCTGGGCAATTTTTTCGATATTGTTGGCAATATCTTGGCTGGCCGAACTTTGCTCGCCAATGGCATCGGCCATTTGGGCGATGTCGTTCACGGTGTTTTTGGATTGCTGCTCCAGATTGGCCAGCGATTCAGCCACGCTTTGTGTGTTTCTAACGCCGCTTTCCACCATGCGGCTGGCGTGCTGCATTCCTTCTGAGGCGGTGCTGGTGTCTCTTTGCACGGCTTCAATTTTGCTGGTGATTTCGGTGGTGGCTTGGGTGGTGCGTTCAGCCAGTTTTCTGACTTCATCAGCTACAACGGCAAAGCCACGGCCTAAATCTCCTGCCCGGGCTGCTTCAATGGCGGCATTGAGCGCCAGCAGATTGGTTTGATCGGCAATGTCTTTAATCACCATCACAATGCTGCCAATTTCACCAGAGCGTTGATTGAGCTGATCGATCACTGCGGCCGAGCTGTTGATGTTTTCTGCAATCTGACGGATTTCATTTGCAGTGCGGTTGGCAGAGAGTGCGCCTTCGGCGGCAGTAGATGCGCCACGCCGTGCTTCTGCGTTTAGTCCTTCTGCGCTGCTGGAGATCATATTGACACTGACGGAAAGCTCTTCGACTGCGGCAGCGGTGGCACTGGATGCCGACGATTGAATCTCTGATGAATCCGTCATTTGCCGGGCTGCAGTAGAAAGCGTTTCAGATGAAATTAATAATAGGCTGGAGTTTTTGCGTGATTCGCTGATCACTTTACTCATGCTGATCAGCAGGCGGTTAATCACTGCTGAAGATTGGCTGATTTCATCCTGTCCCGATTGATCTAATCTCAGGGCTAAATTGCCGGTATTATCTATTTCTGTAATCGTTTCTTGCAGGGCAGCAAGCGGGCGACGGATGCTGCGAATAATCATCAAGGCACTGGCTATGCCAATTAAAATGGCAAAAAACATCAGAGTAAGTGAGATGCTGATGGTGGCTGCCGTCAGTGTACTGAGGGTTTCGTCCATCCCTTTGGCAAGGTTGATGGCATCGTCAGCCAGCTTGGTCAGGCCATCTTGCATGGCGCGCACAGGTTCTTTAAATTTAGAAAAGGCAGCATTGATTTCACTGGCTTTTTGATATTTACCTGATTGGATTTCTTTAAATACGTCTTTAAATCCTTCGGCGTAGCTTTTTAGATTCTGACTTAATTCGTTAATTTTTTGCAGGTCGGCTGCTTCAGCATTGCTTTCGCTGCTTTTGATCGCAGCTTGTGTTTTATCCAGTGCTTGATCCCATTTGCTTTTGTACTCGGTTATTTTTTCTGCATTTTCAAAATTAAGAAAAATATCTTTTTCGAAGCGGCGTAAATCGGTGATTTGATGGCGTGCTTCAATTAAATCGAGTGAATAGCCTAAGTTATGTTGCAGCATATTGTTGCTTAAGCTTTCTTGGCGATTAAGCCCCCACAGGCCGATTGCACCCACGCTGACGAGTAAAAAAAGCAGCAGGGCAAACCCACCAGCCAGCCTTGCGGCAATTGTAAATTTAGATAGCATGGAGTTCTCCAAAGGGAAGCAGTTGTTATAGATTGTAGAGTTGATTGACGGTATTGCCAGTAGAAAGCGCAATGGGTCGAAGAATATTTTAAAGAAGGGATTTAATCGGCGCCTTGAGCAAAAAAAATACCGCATTCAATTGAATGAATACGGTATTGGCATAATGATGTGGGGTCAATCAGGTATTAATTGCAGGGTATTGAGTGGGTGTTATTTATTACGCATAAAGTCAGCCGTGCGGAAAAACGCATCTTCTAAATGCTCACGCAAAGTGGTTTCCATCGGAGTTTCTTCCATGGCCTGAAACATGCACATCAACCATTGATCGCGTTCATCTTCTCCAATCGAAAAAGGCATGTGGCGTGCACGTAGCATGGGGTGGCCGTGTTTTTCAATAAAGCGCTGCGGTCCGCCTAGCCAACCCGATAAAAAATCAAAAAACTTATCGCGAATCAGCGTGCTGTCTTGATTGTGCATGGCGCGAATACCGCTGGCGCGTGGGTCGCTATACATAATGTCGTAAAAGCGATCGACTAATTGGCGCAATACCGCATCGCCACCTAAGAGTTGGTAAGGCGTCATTTCTGCTACTTTTTGCATATTTAACCTTTTACTGGCTTAACTAAACTGGCAGCCAGCTTGGCGCGGCTACGTGCTTCATCGGTGTCTACGCCTGCCGCCAGTGCCACGCCCATGCGGCGGCGGGTAAAGCTTTCTGGCTTACCAAATAGTCGCAGATCGGCACGCGGTACGGCCAGCGCTTGCTCTAGGCCTTCAAAGGCAATCGCAGTTTTTTCCATGCCGCCGTAAATCACTGCGCTGGCTGCGGGTTCGCGCAACGTGGCATCAATCGGCAGCATTAAAATAGCGCGGGCGTGGAGTTCAAACTCTGAAAAGCGCTGGCTAGCGAGGGTCACAAGGCCGGTATCGTGCGGGCGCGGGCTGACTTCGGAGAACCAAACATCGTCGCCTTTTACAAACAGCTCCACACCAAACAAACCCCGTCCACCTAAATCTTGGGTGATTTTCTGGGCAATATCACGGGCGCGCTCTAAGGCCAGTGGGCGCATCGCTTGTGGTTGCCAGCTTTCTATATAATCGCCATTTTTTTGGATATGGCCGATGGGGTCGCAGAAAAAGGTTTCAATCTCGCCAGACTGGCCTAGCGCACGGATGGTCAGCAGGGTGATTTCGTACTCAAAATCCACAAAGCCTTCCACAATCACCCGGCCTTGATTAACACGGCTACCGCTGGCGGCATAACTCCAAGCGGCGTCGATTTCGGCGGCGTTACGAATAAACGATTGCCCTTTGCCAGAGGACGACATCACGGGCTTAATCAGGCACGGTAAGCCGATAACATCAATCGCACTGCGCATTTCATCAAGAGACGATGCGAATTGATAGCTGGAGGTCGGCAAGCCTAGCTCTTCGGCAGCGAGGCGGCGAATTCCTTCACGATTCATGGTGAGATGAGTGGCGCGCGCGCTTGGAATCACCGTGGCAAGGCCATCTGCCTCAATCTCTAAAAGGGTAGAAGTTGCAATTGCTTCGATTTCAGGCACGATTAAATGTGGGCGTTCTAGCTCAATTAAGGCACGCAGCGCAATCGGGTCGGCCATATTAATCACATGGCTGCGATGCGCCACTTGCATGCCGGGCGCGTTGGCATAGCGATCGACCGCAATCACTTCAACGCCCAGCCTTTGCAAGGCGATGATGACTTCTTTACCTAGCTCGCCGCTTCCTAGCAGCATCACTTTGGTGGCGGAGGCAGAAAGAGGCGTGCCGATACGCATAGTTTTTTCCGGGGCAAGAGACTTGAAGGGGGCGGATTTTAACATGCAGCTGCGTGATTGGCTTGCTGCCAACGCGAGATGAGTCAATCAAACTGTCTCTTGAAAAGAAACAGACTTAAGATGCTTAGAGCTGCAGTGTTTATTGTAGTGCTTTGTTTTTTAAATGGATTTAATCTAATCGAGCTGAAATGTGTGTTTGTTCGTGTGAATAAAAATGGATTGTTGTAAGTGTATTGATTTATTGCTGATTTTTTATTTATAAATTCTATTATTTTTTATTCCATTGGCATTGTTTGCGTATGGTAATAGTTAGCTTTTCTTATGTTTTATCAAGAATATTCGCGGCTAAATCCATTAGTCTGCTTTTTAAACGTATTTTATTTACTGGCGTAAATAAACTCGTTATGCTGCGCTCCCCTGTATCGGTTGGGGGGCTGCGTGTTTACAGATTTCTACCGAATTAAATAATAAAATGATGAGCTTAATATGAAACTCCGCAATATTTTAGTCGCAGCCAGCGTCCTGGCTACTCCTGCTGCATTTGCTGCTAATGATTGGTCATTCAAGAATGTGAGTGTTAATTGGCTGGACTGGTCTAATGGCACCGAAGATCGCACAAATGCAGGCGCATTTGCCGGTAAAAAAGACTTTGCCTTTTTAGAAGTAGAGGGTGGCTTTGGTGGCGATTGGGGCGAAGCATACGGTTTCTTTGATGTTGAAAACCCAACTAAGGGAGCCAGCGAAACAGATGGTCGTGATAAGCGCCGCTATGCAGCTAAAGCCATTGCTCGCTTTAATTTAGTGCAATTAGGTGGTGTGCCATTGCAGGCCTATGTGCATATTTATGATGCGCGCGATCATGGTGCTTTTTTTAGCCAGAACCGTGTTTTGGGTTTGGGTACCAGCCTTTCAAATGGTAACTTCTGGATTAAGCCTTTTATTGGTGGCCATCAGCAGTTTGATCGCAATATCGGCGCACACGCTAATGGCGTGATGGCGGGTTATGTGGCTGGCTATAGTTTTCAGATGCTGGGCCAATCCTTTATGGCAACGCAATGGCACGAAACAGAGTTTAATCGTGATGATCAGTTCTTAACGATGGGCAGCCCTGCAGGGGGAGTTACTAAGGGTAATGCAACGGGTCAGAATGGCGCGGTTTCTCTTTGGTGGAATGTCAGCAAAGAATTCACCACAGGCTTGCAATATCGTTATGCAGATCATAAATTAGGCTCTGCTTCATACCAGAATGCCATGATTTATACGGCTAAATATAATTTCTAATTGTGGATTGATATGATGTTTAAAAAACCCGCTATGGCGGGTTTTTTGTTGTGCAAAATGACTTATGCCACGTCATTTCACTATTTTGAATGCCAACGAAAGCGCGGCATCGTTTCGCCGTTATAAGTGACTTCCTCAGTAAACATCGCCAGCGGCCTTACCCAAAGATCAAACGCACCATAAAGGCAGCGGTAAACCACCATTTCTTCCTCGGTTTCACTGTGCTTGGCGACCCCCATTACTTGGTAAAGCGGGCCTTTATAATGCTGGTAAATACCGTTTTCAACGATGCTCATTGAATATCCTTATTGTTTAATGGATTGTTTGTATTGGGTAAATATTAAAATAAGTAGATATGCTTTTTGCCTATTTTACGCATGTAAAACAATAGCCGTTTGATTGTTTGGATTTAGTAATTCTTTTATGACGGCACAAGGTGAGTTTTGCCGGGGAGGAGGTTTTGTAGGGTGGCAAGGTTTTTATGCCCACGCGTTCATGTGCTTCAATCTGCGTGGGGATGATAAAACTGTGCCTTACAGTGGCTGTATTTGACGATAGCAGGTAAGATTCAGGGCGAATCTTTACGCAAGCGCTTGTTGCGCTTGTAATCTATTTAAAGACTAGCAAAAGGTTGATCGGTATGAAGATTGCAGTATTGCCAGGCGATGGCATTGGCCCAGAAATTATCAGAGAAGCCCGCAAAGTATTGGAAGTGCTGCAAAAAGAAGGCCTAGCGATCACGCTTGAAGAAGCGCCTTTGGGTGGTGCTGCTTACGATCAGTACGGCTCGCCTTATCCAGAAGTCACGCAAAAATTAGCGCGTGAGGCCGATGCGGTGTTGCTGGGGGCGGTGGGTGGCCCTGCTTACGATAATCTGGATCGCCCGCTACGCCCAGAGCGTGGTTTATTGGCGATTCGTAAAGATTTAAGCCTATTTGCTAATTTACGCCCAGCCATTCTTTACCCTGAGCTGGCGAATGCTTCCACGCTCAAGCCAGAAGTGGTCAGTGGCCTAGATATCATGATTGTGCGCGAGCTGACGGGGGATATTTATTTTGGTCAGCCACGCGGTATTCGCATCAATGCGGCCGGTGAGCGTGAAGGTTTTAATACCATGCTCTACGCCGAATCAGAAGTGCGCCGCATTGCCCATGTGGCTTTCGGTATTGCGATGAAGCGCAATAAAAAACTGTGTTCGGTGGATAAGGCCAATGTGCTGGAAACCACTGAATTTTGGAAAGAAATCATGATTGATGTGGCTAAGGAATACCCTGAAGTGACGCTCAGCCATATGTATGTGGATAACGCGGCCATGCAATTGGTGCGTAATCCTAAGCAATTTGATGTGATGGTCACCGGCAATATCTTTGGCGATATTCTGAGCGATGAAGCATCGATGCTGACTGGCTCGATCGGCATGCTGCCATCCGCGTCCTTGGATGCTAATAATAAAGGTCTGTACGAGCCTAGTCACGGCTCTGCGCCCGATATTGCAGGCAAAAATCTAGCTAATCCACTCGCGACGATTCTGTCGGTGGCGATGATGATGCGTTACAGCTTTAATTTAGAAGCAGTTGCGCAGCGGATTGAAAGCGCGGTGAAAAAAGTGCTGGCCGATGGTTTGCGTACCGCTGATATTTTTGAGGAAGGCACCCGCAAAGTAAGCTGCTCAGAAATGGGCGACGCAGTGGTCGCGGCCTTGTAAAATAGTGAGATGGACGCATCTATAAGCAGGGCGCATATTGCGCCCTGTTTGTTTTATGACAGTACAACGACGAAAACCGTGAACAAAAGCAGATCCGCCGTGCCATTCTTTAATGGAGGCTATTCCTACGGTTTTTCTCCGTGTGCTGTTTTTAACTTCGTGTTCTCTGTGTCTACAGATTTAGGTTTTTGTATTTTTTAAAAAGGATTTGATCATGGCTGTAAAACCGCTTTCTCTGGCTGTTGTTGGGGCAAATAGCACTTCGGGTGAAACATTATTAGAAGTATTGGGCGCAACATCCCAATCATTCTCGACTTTTTACCCTCTGACCGTAGCGGATGAAGGCGAGATGGTCGAGTTTCGTGGGCAAGATTTCCCGATTATGGGCGTTGAAGAATTCAACTGGGAAGTGCCTGATTTGGTGGTGTTCTGCGGTGAAGACACCGCTTGCGCCGCGCGCTTTGCCAAAATTGCTGCGGATGCTGGCGCGGCCGTGGTCGATTTAAGTGGTGGTGCCGATGTGCCATTGGCGGAAGCTGATGCTCGCCTAAAACGCGGCGGTGTAGCGCGCATGCCGCACGAAGTGACCACGGTCTTGTTGCCTGTGCTCAAGGCATTAGCAAAAGCCGCGCCATTTTCTGGCTTAACCGTGACGGCCATGTTGTCGGTGTCGCAAGACGGCAAGCGGGCGATTGACGAGCTATCCGAGCAAACGCGTGCCTTGTTTGCGCAGAGCGAAGTACAAATCGAGCATTACGCAAAGCGCATGGCGTTTAATTTGCACCCTTCCATTGGTGCGATTGATGAGTTTGGCGCCAGTGTTGAAGAGGCACGCATCATTGCCGAAGTGGCTAGCGTTTGTGTGGATGTGCCGATGTCGCTGACGTGCACCCGTGTGCCGATGTTCTTTGGTCATGGCATTAGCTTAAATGTACGCTTTGCGGATGATGTGACTTTAAATACCTTAAAAGCGGCATTAACAGATGCAGAAGGCGTTTATCTATTAGAAGCGCAAGGCGCGGCAGGCTTGGTTACGCCACAAGATGTAATTGGTGGCGATAAAGTATGGGTAAGCCGTGTACGCTCCAGTGGACAGGGTGTTTCGCTTTGGCTGACGGGGGATAATACTCGCTTGGGCGCGATGGCGGTGCTGCGCTTATTAGGCGCGGCGGCTTAAGGTTTATCATGAAGCCCACCTGTTGGTGGGCTTTTCCTATGCCAGAGCAAGTGTTTGAGTTGGCCTTTTATTCGCCGGGGAGTGTTGATTTATTTTTGTGGTGCAGTTTAATCAATGACTTAGCGACTTGCTCGGTTTTATCTTAGTAAGGGTGTTGACCGGGTAGGACCCTGCCGGTATAGTTCGCCCTCTCGCTGCAGCACGCACAGCAACACAGTGTTCTAGCCGCAGCGAATGATCTTTAAAAAAATACAGTCGATGAGTGTGAGTGCTTGATTCGGAAGCGAAACAAGTGCTTGCATTAGTAAGGAGTGACCAGCGATGGTTGCTCTGAATAAAGTAAGCCAGTAAGTACTAGCTTAGTGATTAAACTAAAGAGTTTGATCCTGGCTCAGATTGAACGCTGGCGGCATGCTTTACACATGCAAGTCGAACGGTAACAGGGAGCTTGCTCCGCTGACGAGTGGCGAACGGGTGAGTAATATATCGGAACGTACCTAGTAATGGGGGATAACTATCCGAAAGGATAGCTAATACCGCATACGCCCTGAGG